>NZ_JBHXMU010000078.1:0-34613 GCF_042720685.1 Kitasatospora sp. NPDC058492 | reverse complement strand
GTCTTTTTTTTTTTTAAAACACACTCCCCCGCGGCCGGGGCCCCCCCCCCCCCGCGCCCGGGGGGGGCCCCCCCCGGCCCCCCCCCCGGCCCCCCCCGACCGTGATCCTTTCCTCGTCCCGCGCCCGCGACGTACCGTCAAGCCCAGAGGCGACGCACCCGGCTTGAGGAGCAGGCACGATGGACCGATTGACGTACGACGAGGTCAAGGCCGCCGGTGAGCGGATCGCCGGGAGGGTGCGGCCGGTCGCGGTCGCCCCCGGGGACGACCACGGGCGGACCTGGCTGGCGCTGGAGTTCCTTCAGCACACCGGCAGCTTCAAGGCCCGCGGCGCGCAGAACTTCCTGCTCGCGCACGCCGAGGCGGGCACCCTGCCGGAGGCCGGGGTCACCATCGCCTCGGGCGGCAACGCCGGGCTGGCCTGCGCCTGGGCGGCGCGCGAGCTCGGCGTGCGCGCCACGGTGTTCCTGCCCGAGACGGCCTCCCCGGTGAAGCTGGCGCGGCTGCGCTCGTACGGCGCCGACGTGCGGCTGGTCGGCCGGGAGTACGCGGAGGCGCTGGCGGCCTGCGAGGAGTTCGCGGCGGGCAGCGGGGCGCTGGCCTCGCACGCCTACGACCACCCGCTGATCGCCGCCGGCGCGGGCACCGTGCTGGAGGAGATCCGCGCCCGGGTCCCCGGGCTGGACACGGTGGTGGTGTCGGTCGGCGGCGGCGGGCTGTTCGCCGGGGTGGCCGTCGCGGCCCGCGAGCACGGCGTCCGGGTGGTCGCGGTGGAGCCGGAGGGCAGCCGGGCCCTGCACGCCGCCCTCGCCGCCGGCCACCCCGTCGACGTCCCGGTGTCCTCCGTGGCCCAGGACGCCCTCGGCGCCCGCCGCGCCACCGCCCTCGCCGTCCACGCCGCCCGCCACGAGGGCGTCCGGTCCGTCCTGGTCGACGACGAGGCCATCGTGCGCGCCCGCCGCCGGCTCTGGGAGGACCACCGCATCGCCGTCGAGTACGCGGCCTCCACCGCCCTGGCGGCCCTCGACCACGCGGAGGGCGAGCGGGTCGCCGTCCTCCTGTGCGGCGCCAACACCGACCCGTCCGACCTCGCCGCACCCTGACCGACGGCCGCCGGACGGCGGCTCCGGCCGCATCCGTCCCCCCACATGAAGACCTGCCCGCCGGTTGCGAAACCGGCGGGCAGGTCCCGTTGTCGGCCACGCCCTACAGGCTCAGCACCGCCCGCAGGGCCCCGGCGACCTCCGTCTCCGGGTCGTCCGCCGCGCCCGTCGAGCGCCAGGCGACGAAGCCGTCCGGCCGGACCAGCACGGCGCCGGCCGGGCCGATCCCGTGCAACTCCGCGAAGTCCGCGCCCGGCTCCGGCGCCAGGTCGTCCTCGGCGCCGCCGCCGATCCGGTAGGCGTCCAGCGGGACGGCCAGCCGGTCGGCCGCCCGCCGCGCCCCGGCCTGCCAGGCCGCGCCCTCGGGGCCGGTGAGCAGCACCATCGCCTGCTCGTACAGGTCCAGCGTGGACAGGCGCACGCCCGCCCGCAGCAGCCACTGGTGCGGGGCGCGGCTGCCCGGCTCCCCGGCCGACTCGAACTTCTCGGGGACGACCGCGCCCGCCGGGTCCGTCCCGGTCACCGCGCCCACCGGGTAGCGGTAGCCGAGCGCCACCCCGAGCACCCCGGTCTGCCGCCCGGCACCCGGCACCACCGCGTACCCGGGGTGGCTGTGCTCGGCCGAGCGGGCCGAGGCCCGCTCGCTGGTCACCTGCGCGACCGGGCGCCGCTCCTGCCCGTACGTCTCCAGCAGTTCCGGCCCGGCCCACCCGCAGAGCACCGCGGCGAGCTTCCAGGCCAGGTTGTGCGCGTCCTGGATGCCGGTGTTGGAGCCGAACGCGCCGGTCGGCGACATCTCGTGCGCGGAGTCCCCGGCGAGGAAGACCCGCCCGGCGCCGTACCGCTCGGCCACCCGCTCGGCGGCGTGCCAGGGCGCCCGGCCGGTCACCTCGACGTCGAGCTCCGGCAGGCCGACGGCGGTGCGGATGTGCCGCTCGCAGCGCTCGTCGGTGAACGCCTCCAGCGGCTCACCGTGCTCGGGGTGCCAGGGCGCGTGGAAGACCCACTCCTCCTGGTTGTCCACCGGCAGCAGCGCGCCGTCCGCCTCCGGGTTGGTCAGGTAGCAGGCGATGAAGTGCCGGTCCCCGACCACGTCGGCCAGCCGCTTGGCGCGGAAGGTGATGCTGACGTTGTGGAACAGCTCGCCCTGGCCGCTCTGGCCGATGCCCAGGCGCTCGCGGGCCGGGCTGCGCGGGCCGTCCGCCGCGATCAGGTAGTCCGAGCGCACCCGGCGCTCCTCGCCGGTCTCCCGGCTGCGCAGCACCGAGGTGACGCCCTCGGCGTCCTGCTCGAAGGAGAGCAGCTCGGTGTTGAAGCGGACGTCGCCGCCGAGGTCGCGGGTGGCGCGCAGCAGCACCGGCTCCAGGTCGTTCTGGCTGCACAGGCACCACGAGCTGGGGCTGAACCGGGCGAGCCGCCCGCCGGGGTCGATCTCCCGGAACAGCCACTCCTGCTCGGCGCCGGTCAGCGAGGGCGCCTGGAGGATGCCGTGGTTCGGGGCGAGGACCGACGCCGCCTCGCGGATCGCCGGCTCGATCCCGGCCACCCGGTACAACTCCATCGTGCGGACGTTGTTGCCTCGGCCACGCGGGTGATGCGAGGTGTCGGCGTGCTTCTCGACCAGCAGGTGCCTGACACCCAGTCGGCCGAGGAAGAGCGAGGCCGACAGCCCGACCAGCGACCCTCCCACGATCAGGACCGGCACCCGGTCGTCAACCTTCGGATTCATCAATTGCTCCGCCCTGTCAGGGGATTCAGCGGACCGGTGGCTGGGATCGGGGCCGCCCTCGACGCGACCGCACGACCGGGGGCCCCGCTCTTCCATCCCCCGCCCGAGGGTGCTTGTGCCGCCTCTTCGCCCGGATGGCCCGCAAATATCGCGGCACCCCGGTACGCCGCTCACGATCGACTTCAGGCCTGGCGCCGACCGACCGGGCCGATCGCCGTCGCACCGCCCTCCCAAGCCGGGAGCACCCCCCGGACGCGGCCCACCGCGGCCCGCAACGTGCGGCCCAGAGCAGAAAGTGGACCATGACAACTCTGTCCGAACCGCAGCGGAAGCAGCAGGCCGACTCCGACACCCGGCTCCGGGTGGTACTGATGCTGGAGATCCAGGACGGCGCCCAGCAGCGCTTCCTCGACGTCTACGAGCAGCTGCGCCACCAGGTGGCCTCGGTGCCCGGCCATGTCAGCGACCAGCTGTGCCAGTCGATCAACGACCCCCGCCAGTGGCTGATCACCAGCGAGTGGGAGGACCAGGACACCTTCCTGGAGTGGGTGGACAGCCCCGCTCACCGCGAGATGGTCAAGCCGATGCACGGCTGCGTCAGCGACAACTTCCGCTCGCTGCGCTACGGCATCCTGCGCGAGACCTCGGCGGCCGGCTCCACCGGCACCCGGGCCCCGCTGGAGGTGCCGCCCGGCCTGCCGCGCACCGAGCCCGCCGGGCACGTCGGCCCGCCGAAGGCCGAGCCCGGCCCGGACGGCGTGGTCCGGCACGCGCTCACCTTCACGGTCAAGCCCGGCAGCGAGCACGAGGTGGCCCGGATCCTGTCCGGCTACGCCTCGCCCCGGGCCGAGGTGGACGAGCACACCCGGCTGCGCCGCACCTCGCTGTTCATGCACGGCAACCGGGTGGTCCGGGCCGTCGAGGTGGTCGGCAACCTCGGCGACGCGCTGCGCCACGTGGCGATGCAGCCGGAGGTACGGGCCGTCGAGGAGGCGATCAACCCGTACCTGGAGGAGGCCCGCCAGCTGGGCGACCCGCAGGCCGCGCGCGCCTTCTTCGCCCGGGCCGCGCTGCCGGCGAAGCACCAGGCGATCGCCAGCTCCCCGACCTCCGCCCGGCTGCACCGGCACGCCGTGCTGTACCCCGTCCGCCCGGGCGAGGGGCAGGCCGTCGCCGAGCTGCTCGCCGACTACGACAACCTCGCCACCGCCGACCCGACCGGCCCGGTCGCGGCCAGCACCGTGTTCCACCGGGCGGACGTGGTGGTGCGCCTGGTCGACCTGCGGGTGCCGGCCGAGGCCGACCCGGCGGCCGCCCTCGGCGTGGCGGGCGACCAGGAGGCCGCCGCGCTCGGCCGGCTGCTCGACCTCGGCCCGCAGGGCGACCTGCGCACCGCCACCGGGCTCGCCGCCGCCCTCGCCGCCCGCGCCATGAACCCGGTCACCGACCGCAGCTCGCAGGACAACTGAAGAACCAGCCGCATCTCTCGGAGGAAAACACCATGACCACGCAGTACCCACGGATCGTGCACGTCGACGAGGCACCGGAGAACCGTCGGCGCGGCGGCGACCTGCGCGCCATGCTCACCCCGACCACCTGCGGGGCGACCAGCGGGTTCATGGGGCTGGCGATCGTCCAGCCCGGCGAGCGGATCGGCGAGCACTACCACCCGTACTCCGAGGAGTTCGTGTTCGTGGTCAGCGGCGACCTGGAGGTGGACCTGGACGGCGAGAGCCGTCCGATCAGGCCCAACCAGGGCCTGATGATCCCGATCAACATGCGCCACCGCTTCCGAAACGTCGGCGACACCGAGGCCCGGATGGTGTTCCACCTCGGCCCGCTCGCCCCCCGCCCCGAGCTCGGCCACGTGGACACCGAGGAGACCGGCGCCGCCGGGCCGCCGGAACACGCCAAGGTGGCCTCGTGACCCGGCGCGTCGCCGTCACCGGGATCGGCGTCGTCGCGCCCGGCGGGGTCGGGGTCCGGGCGTTCTGGGAGCTCCTCACCGCCGGCCGCACCGCCACCCGGGGCATCACGCTCTTCGACCCCACCGGGTTCCGCTCCCGGATCGCCGCCGAGGTCGACTTCGACCCGGCGGCCCACGGGCTGAGCCCGGCGGACATCCAGCGGGCCGACCGCTACGTGCAGTTCGCGATGGTCGCGGCGGACGAGGCGATCGCCGACGCGGGCCTGGACCTGGCCGCCGAGGACCCGTGGCGGATCGCCGTCTCGCTCGGCACCGCCGTCGGCGGCACCACCCGACTGGAGCACGACTACGCCCTGGTCAGCGCCGGCGGCGCCCGCTGGGACGTCGACCACCAGCGGGCCGAACCGCAGCTGCACCGGGCCTTCGCGCCCAGCACGCTGGCCTCCACGGTCGCCGAGCGCACCGGCGCGCACGGCCCGGTGCAGACCGTCTCCACCGGCTGCACCTCCGGCCTCGACGCGATCGGCTACGGCTTCCAGGCCGTCGAGGAGGGGCGCGCCGACATCTGCATCGCCGGCGCCTCCGACTCGCCGATCTCGCCGATCACCGTCGCCTGCTTCGACGCCATCAAGGCCACCAGCGAGCGCAACGACGACCCGGAGCACGCCTCCCGGCCCTTCGACGCCCACCGGGACGGCTTCGTCCTCGGCGAGGGCGGCGCCGTCCTGGTGCTGGAGGAACTAGAGCACGCCCGCCGCCGCGGCGCCCGGATCTACGGCGAGCTCGGCGGCTTCGCCACCTTCGGCAACGCCTACCACATGACCGGCCTCACCCAGGAGGGGCTGGAGATGTCCCGGGCGATCGACGACGCGCTCGCCCACGCCCGGGTGGACCGCACCGACGTCGGCTACGTCAACGCGCACGGTTCGGGCACCAAGCAGAACGACCGGCACGAGACCGCCGCCGTCAAGCGCTCGCTCGGCGCCCACGCCTACCGGACGCCGATGAGCTCCATCAAGTCGATGGTCGGGCACTCGCTCGGCGCGATCGGCGCCATCGAGGTGGTCGCCTGCACCCTGGCGCTGGCCCACGGCGTGGTGCCGCCGACCGCCAACTACGAGACTCCCGACCCGGAGTGCGACCTCGACTACGTGCCGCGCACCGCGCGCGAGCTGCCGCTGAGCCACATCCTCTCGGTCGGCAGCGGATTCGGCGGATTCCAGTCCGCCGTCGTGCTCAACAGAACGGGGTGAGTGTCATGACGTCACGTCAGCAGGGCCGCCGGGCGGTGGTCACCGGCCTCGGCGTGGTGGCGCCGAACGGCGTTGGGGCCGACGCCTTCTGGAAGGCCACCAGGCAGGGCGTGAGCGTCCTCGACCGGATCACCCGCGAGGGCTGCGACGGGCTGCCGCTGCGCGTCGCCGGCCAGGTGCGGGACTTCGACCCGCGGGCCGCGATCGACAGCCGGTACCTGGTGCAGACCGACCGGTTCACGCACTACGCGATGGCCGCCGCCGACCTGGCGGTGGCGGACGCCGGGTTCCACCCCGACCCCGAACATCCCTTCGCGGTCGGGGTGGTGACCGCGGCCGGCTCCGGCGGCGGCGAGTTCGGCCAGCGCGAGCTCCAGCAGCTCTGGGGCCAGGGGCCGCAGTTCGTCGGCCCGTACCAGTCCATCGCCTGGTTCTACGCGGCCAGCACCGGCCAGATCTCGATCCGCGGCGGCTACAAGGGCCCGTGCGGGGTGGTCGCCAGCGACGAGGCCGGCGGCCTGGACGCGCTCGCGCACGCGGCCCGCACGATCGAGCGCGGCACCGACGCGGTGGTGGCCGGCGCCGCCGAGGCACCGCTGGCGCCGTACTCGATGGTCTGCCAGCTCGGCTACCCGGAGGTCAGCCTCGCCGGGCAGCCCGACCGGGCCTATCTGCCGTTCACCGCGCAGGCCTGCGGCTTCGCCCCCGCCGAGGGCGGCGCGATGCTGCTGCTGGAGGACGAGCAGGCGGCCCGGCAGCGCGGCGCCGCCGTCCGGGCCCACCTGGCCGGACACGGCTCCACCTTCACCGGGGCCTCCCGCTGGGAGGAGTCCCGCGAGGGGCTGGCCGCCGCGATCCGCATCGCGCTGGACGAGGCCAGGATCGCGCCCGAGGAGATCGACGTGGTCTTCGCGGACGCGCTCGGCGTCCCGGCCGCCGACCGGGCCGAGGCGCTCGCACTGGCCGACGCGCTCGGCCCGGCGGCCGAACGCGTCCCGGTCACCGCCCCCAAGTCCGGTACCGGACGGGCCTACTGCGGCGCGCCGCTGCTGGACGTGGCGGCCGCCGTCCTGGCCATGGAGGACGGCGTGCTGCCGCCCACCCCGAACGTCACCGAGGTCAGCCACGACCTCGCCCTGGTGACCGGCCGCGCCCGTCCGGCCGAACTGCGCACCGCACTGGTGCTCAGCCGCGGGCTGATGGGTTCCAACTCCGCGCTGGTGCTCCGGTGCGGAGACCGGCCCTGAGACCGCACCCGCAATTCCACCGAAGGGACACCCCGTGAGCAACACCCTCAGCTATCCCGAGCTGGCCGCCCTGATCCAGGCCCGGGCCGGCGTCACCGTCGACCCGCTCCACCTGGAGCGTCCGGGCGCGCAGTTCGACGAGTTCGGCGTCGACTCGCTCGGCCTGCTCGGCGTCGTCGGCGAACTGGAGAACCGGCACGGCCTCAAGGTCACCTCGGGCGCCGAGTCCGCCAAGACCCCGGCCGAGTTCCTGGAGCTCGTCAACACCTCCCTCCTCTCCCCGAAAGCTGGTGCCTGAGATGCCCGGACACACCGACAACGAGATCGTCATCGCCGCCCCCCTCGACCTGGTCTGGGAGATCACCAACGACCTGGAGAACTGGCCGGACCTCTTCAGCGAGTACGCCTCGGTGGAGGTGCTGGAGCGCGACGGCGACAGCGTCCGCTTCCGGCTCACCATGCACCCGGACGAGAACGGCCAGGTGTGGAGCTGGGTCTCCGAGCGCACCACCGACAAGTCCTCGCTCGCGGTGCGCGCCCGCCGGGTCGAGCCCGGCCCGTTCGAGTTCATGGACATCCGCTGGGAGTACGCGGAGGTCCCGGCCGGGACGAGGATGCGCTGGATCCAGGACTTCGCGATGAAGCCCACCGCCCCGGTCGACGACCACGGCATGGTCAACCACATCAACCGCAACTCCCGGATCCAGCTGGAGCTGATCCGCGAGAAGGTCGAGAAGCGGGCGGCGGAGCGGTGACCGGGATGCACCGCGCCCTGATCGTCGCCCGGATGAAGCCGGAGGCGGCACCGGACATCGCCGAGGTGTTCGCCACGTCCGACCAGGGTGAACTGCCGCACCTGATCGGCGTCACCGGCCGCAGCCTGTTCCAGTTCGGCGACGTCTACCTGCACCTCATCGAGGCCGACCGCCCGCCGGGCCCGGCCGTCGCCAAGGTCATCGGCCACCCGGAGTTCCGGTCCGTCAGTGACCAGCTGACCGCCTTCGTCCAGGCCTACGACCCGGCCACCTGGCGCGAGCCGAAGGACGCCATGGCGCACGAGTTCTACCGCTGGGACCGCTGACCCCGTCCCACCCGTCCCGCTCGTCCTGGGCCCGCCCCCGGCCATCCGCCGGGGGCGGGCCCACGTGTGCGTCCGGATCGACCGGACGTGGCGTCAGCGCCGCCCGAGCCCGCCCGACGCGGCGTCAGTGCCACCCACGCCCGCCCGACGGCACGTCAGCACCATCCGAGCCGCCCGACGCG
This sequence comes from Kitasatospora sp. NPDC058492, assembly GCF_042720685.1. Classification (NCBI taxonomy): domain Bacteria; kingdom Bacillati; phylum Actinomycetota; class Actinomycetes; order Kitasatosporales; family Streptomycetaceae; genus Kitasatospora; species Kitasatospora sp. NPDC058492. The sequence continues at coordinate 26,091 of NZ_JBHXMU010000078.1, read as the reverse complement.
GCGTCAGCGCCTTCCCGGGCCTGCCCGACGCGGCGTCAGCATCGCCCCGGACCCGCCCGACGCAGCGTCAGCGCCTTCGGGACGGACCGACACGCCGTCAGCACAGGACCGACTCGGCCCGGACCGCCGCGAATCCTTTTCACCCGTCCCACTGGGGCACCCGGGTGAACCGGGCCGAGACTCCACTCGAATCGAGCACAGTCCGTACCCAAGTCGCCACTCTCCGGTGGCGGCGGACGTCGCGGTGGTTGACGGTGAATCAGACGCAGTTCCCACGAATTCCCTTGTCCGGCGCCGTGCCGGCGATCGCGGGCCTGTGTATCGGAAGGATCAACCTCATGCGTTCTGCACGCACTCTGCTCGCCGGGGCGGCTGTCGCCGCCGTTCTCACCGTCGGCACCCCCATGGCCTTCGCCGACGGCTCCGCCGACCAGGCGAAGAGCCTCACCTCGCAGGACCAGTCCGACCGCGGCGACGAGCACGGCCGCGGCGACGACCGGGGCGACGAGCACGGCCGCGGCGAAGGCCGTGGCGACGAGCACGGCCGCGGCGAGGGTCGCGGCGACGAGCACGGCCGCGGCGAAGGCCGTGGCGACGAGCACGGCCGCGGCGAAGGCCGTGGCGACGAGCACGGCCGCGGCGAAGGCCGTGGCGACGACAAGGGCGGCGAGGGCCGCGGCGGCGACAAGGGCGGCGAGGGCCGCGGCGGCGAGCACGGCCGTGGTGGCGAGCACGGCCGCAAGGGCCCGCACGGCGGCGTGCACGCCGGCGGTGGCGGCCTGGCGATGGTCGAGACCGGCACCACGCTGTCCGGTGGCGGCCTCGCCTCCGGCGCCGTCCTCCTGATCGGCGGCCTCGGGGCCGGCGCGTACGCGCTGCGCCGCAACCGCCGCAACACCGGCGCCACCATCTGACGTCCGGCATCTGACGCCGCCCCCACGCGCCTCCCCACCAGGGCGGCGCGCACGGGGGCGGCGGGTCGTTTTGGACCTTCTGGACCTTTTCGGGCCGTCACCGGCCCGGCTGCGCATGGGAATGGAGAAAGAGGAGCGATGGGCGGTCCCGTCCCTGGAATGTCCCGACTGCTGCGCACCGGCATCGGTGCGGCGGCGGTCGGTCTGCTGCTGATGTACAACTCGGTCGACACCACGCCGAGAGCCAACTCGGCGTCCCGCATGACCCGTCCCCCGGCGATCGTCGCGCCGGCCACCCCCCGCCCGTCCCCACCGGCCACCACCCCCGCGGACGCCCCCACGGACGCCCCCGCGGAGGCCCCTGCGGAGGCCGCCGAGGACCCGGCCCCCGCGCCACCGTCGCTGGGCCGTGCCAATCCGACCCGGCTGCGGATCCCGCAGATCGGCGTCGACGCCCCGTTCACCGAGCTGACGCTCGATCCGGAGGGCCAGCTCACCGCGCCGCCGCCGGACGACGACAACCTGGTCGGCTGGTACCGGGACGGCGTCTCCCCGGGCGAGCTCGGCAGCTCGGTGGTCGCCGGGCACGTGGACACCACCACGGGCCCGGCGGTGTTCGTGATGCTGAGCCAGCTGCAACCGGACCAGCAGATCGAGGTGGGGCGCGCGGACGGCACGGTCGCGGTGTTCTCGGTGGACTCGGTGGAGGCCTTCCCCAAGAACGCCTTCCCGGACGACAAGGTGTACGGCCAGACGCCCGACGCCCAGCTGCGGCTGATCACCTGCGGCGGTGCGTACGACAAGGGCCAGAAGGACTACTCGGACAACGTGGTGGTCTTCGCGCACCTGGATTCCTCGCACCCGGCCTGACCGGCAACGCGAACGACCGCCGCCCCCAACTCCCCGGGGGACGGCGGTCGTTCGCGTAAGGGCCGGTGCTCAGCCGCGCACGGTGGCCTCGAAGGCGTGCAGGTAGGGGTTGACCGGGTGGACGTCCGCGACGTCCAGTCCGGCGTCCTCCATCAGCCGCACCATGCTCTCCTTGGAGTGCTTGGCGCCGCCGACGTTGAGCAGCAGCATCAGGTCCATCGCGGTGGTGAAGCGCATCGACGGGCTGTCGTCGACCAGGTTCTCCACCACCACGACGCGGGCGCCGGGCCGGGCCGCGGCGACCACGTTGGCGAGGGTGCGGCGGGTGCTCTCGTCGTCCCACTCCAGGATGTTCTTGATGATGTAGAGGTCGGCGCGGACCGGGATCTCCACCCGGCAGTCACCGGGCACCAGCCGGGCGCGGGCCGAGAAGGCACCGCCGTCCTGGAGCCGGGGTTCGGCGCCGGCGACCACCTTGGGCAGGTCGAGCAGGGTGCCGTGCAGCGCCGGGTGCTTCTCCAGCAGGCTGGCCAGCACGTGCCCCTGGCCGCCGCCGATGTCCGCCACCGAGTCGACGCCGGTGAGGTCCAGGTACTCGGCGAGGTCGTGGGCGGACTGCCGGCTGGAGGCGGTCATCGCCTTGTCGAAGACCTTCGCGGAGTCGCCCGCGTCGCTGTGCAGGTAGTCGAAGAACTCCTTGCCGAACAGCTCGGGGAAGACGTTGCGGCCGGAGCGGACCGCCTCGTCCAGCTTGGGCCAGGCCTCCCAGGTCCACGGCTCGGTGCACCAGAGGGAGATGTACCGCAGCGAGTTGGGCGCGTCCTCGCGCAGCAGGCGGGACATCTCGGTGTGCTCGAAGCGGTCGTCGGAGGTCTCGGAGAAGATGCCGTAGCAGGTGAGCGCGCGCAGCAGGCGGCACAGCGGCAGGGGCTCGGTGTCGAGGGCGGCGGCGAGTTCGGTGACGCTGGTCGGGGTGTCGCCGAGCACGTCGGCGACGCCGAGCCGGGCGGCCGCGCGGACGGCGGCGGCGCAGGCGGCGCCGAAGACGAGCTCGCGCAGGCGCATCGCGGCCTGGGGAGTGGGGGGCGGTGCGATGGTCATGGGAGGTCTTCCTTGTCGACGGGGGCGGGGGTGCCGGGGGCGCGTGCCGGGGGCGGGTCGTACCGGGTGCGGGTGCCGCGGTTCAGCAGCGGCCGGACGGATCGGACCGCGCGCAGGTGTTGCGGGCGAACGCGTTCTCACCGGTGTCGCGGTCGGCGATGTCGGCCGGGCTGTTGCCGCTCAGGTGGTTGTCGGCGACGGTGTTGCGGGCGTTGGGGACGCCGACGGCGCTCTTGAAGAGGACGATCCCGCCGGAGAAGTCCGAGCTGCCGACGTTGTCGTGGACCTCGTTGTCGGTGACCCGGGTGTCCTCGACCCCGGTGAGCACGATGCCCGCGCCCTGGATGGCGCCCAGCCGCGGGTTGGCCGGGCAGAACATGTTGTTGGCGACGACCCGGTTGCGACGCACGTCGAGGTCCCCGGCCCGGGGCACGCCCTCGTCGCCGACCACGAAGACGCCGGCGCAGTTGCCGCGGAGCTCGTTGTCCTGGACGGCCAGCCCGCGCAGTCGGCGGACGGTGACGCCGACCCGGTTCTCGGTCAGCTCGTTGCCCTCCACGACGGTGCCCCCGGTGTCGGGCGCGCCGCCCTCGCGGTAGGCGTAGTTGGCGAGGAAGACACCGGACTGGCCGTTGCGGGTCGCGCGGTTGCCGACGATCCGGGCCCGGGTGGAGATCTCCTGGCTGATGCCCTGCTGGGCGTTGTCGTGGACGTAGGTGTCGCGCACGGTCAGGCCGGTGGTGCCGCTGGCGTCGATGCCGTTCTTGCGGAAGCCGGTGACGGCGAGGGTCTCGATGGTGACGTCCGGCAGCGGGGCCGCCTCGGTGCCGTCCACGCAGAGGCCGTGGCCGGCGGTGGCGCAGGCGTTCTCGGTGCCGTCCCCGGGGGTGATCACGCTGTCCGCGCCGGCGCCGCGCAGGGTGAGGCCCGGGGTGGTGATGCGGACGCTGCCGGGGTAGGTGCCGGCGAGCAGTTGGACGGTGTCGCCGGGGAGGGCGGCGTCGACGGCCTGCTGAATCGATTCGCCCGGCTGGACGACGTACAGGCCGTCGGCGGCGTGGGCCGCGGGCGCGGCGGCCAGGGTGGCGAGGACGGTGGTCAGGGCGGTGGCGGCGGCGGTGGCCGCGGCGAAGTGGTGGACCCGTCGCGTGGGCATGAGTGGTGACCTGTTCTTTCCGGCGCGCTCGCCGGTGTGCGGCCGGAGCCTGCCGGGCAGCGCGCTAGGTACGCGGTGTCTGTTCTTACACGGTGTGCTTGGTCAGTGACGGCCGGTGGGTGCGGCCGACTCGACGCTATGGGCCGCCGGGTGGGCCCGCCACCAGGGCTGGGCTGCGGGACTGACGGGGCGTCGGCCGGTGGTGGGACGGCCCGGCGTGGCGCGTGCGGCGCGGCGCGCTCCGAGCCGCGCCGCACGGCACGCCACCGGACCACCCCCGGCACCACCCCCGGCACCGCCGGCCGGGCCGCGTGCCACCGCCGGCCGGCGGCGTGACATCCTCGGGGCCATGACCACCGCACCCGCAGCGCCCCTCGGAACCCTCCGCAACCCGGTCGGCGCCCACGTCCCGGTGGCCGCCCGCGGGCTGGCCGGCACGGGGCTGGCGTACGCGCGCCGGGTCGGCGCCGAGACCGTGCAGGTGTTCGTGGCCAACCCGCGCGGCTGGGCCACTCCGCCGGGCAACCCCGCGCAGGACGAGGAGTTCCGGGCGGCCTGCGCCGAGCAGGGACTCCCCGCCTGGGTGCACGCGCCGTACCTGATCAACTTCGGCTCGGACAACCCGGCCACCCGCGAGCGCTCGGCCGACTCGCTGCGGCACTCGCTGCGCCGCGGCCACGCGATCGGCGCACTGGGCGTCGTCCTGCACACCGGCTCGGCGGTCGGCACGGCGCCCGGCGGCGGCTCCCGGCGGGCCGAGGCGATGGCACAGGTCCGGGCCGACGTGCGGCCGCTGCTGGACGAACTGGACGCCCTCGGCGAGGACGCGCCCTGGCTGCTGCTGGAGCCGACGGCTGGCCAGGGCAGCTCGCTCTGCTCCCGGCTGGAGGAGCTCGCCGAGTACGTCGAGGCGCTGGACGGGCACCCGAAGGTCGGCGTCTGCCTGGACACCTGCCACGCCTTCGCCGCCGGGCACGACCTGGCCGTACCGGGCGGGGTGACGGCCGCGCTGGACGCCCTGGCGTCGGCGGCCGGGCCGGGCCGGCTGCGGCTGATCCACGCCAACGACTCCGAGGACGTCGTCGGCGCGCGCAAGGACCGGCACGCCAACATCGGCGCCGGGATGATCGGCGCGGAACCGTTCCGCGAGCTGTTCGAGCACCCGGAGACGGCCGGTGTCCCGCTGCTGGTGGAGACCCCGGACCGCAAGCACGGCGGGGACGGCACCGGGCACGCGATGGACATCGCCGTACTGAAGGAACTGCGCGAGCGGGCCGCCGCCCCCGCCCTGCCCGCCTGACCTGCTCGGACCGCCGCCCCGACCGACCCGTCCGATCCGCCCGACCGGTCCGGCAGCGCGCCGCACGGCACTGCACCGCGCCTCGCCGCGCGGACAGCCGTGAGCCCGGAGGCCCACAGCGGCCCCCGGGCTCCGAGCTCGGACGGATCAGCCCTCGCTGTGCTCGTGGTAGTTGAACCAGTTGGCGTGCGGGCCGAACAGGCCGACACCCGCCGAACCGGACTCCAGGCCCTGCCCGGAGGACGGCACCGGCGTGTGGCCGAACGCCATGGCCGAGGTCGGCACGGCCACCACGGCGGCACCCGTCACGGCCACGATCACCGCGAGCTTGCGGATCTTCCCACGAAGCGACATCTACTGTCCCCTAGTTCGTCTCTGGTCCTCTGACCCGCGCCCCCGACCGGCCACGTCGACCGCCCGCAGGCTGGGCGACGCCCCACGGGGAGGCGCCGGGCCAACGTTTGCACACGAACGCGCACGCGCCGCGGCGCGCCGCAACCCGGCTGAGGCATCCGGGTGACGACATCCCTCCCCCGGGTGAACGCCCTCGGACACCCGGCCGCACGCCGAACGGCCGCGCCGGACCGGCACTGGACGAGCGCCCGTCCGACCGGCACAGGACGAGTGCCCGCCGGAGCGGCGCAGGACGAGTGCCCGTCCGACCGGCACAGGACGAGTGCCCGCCGGAGCGGCGCAGGACGAGTGCCCGTCCGACCGGCGCGGGACCGCAAGTCTTGCGGTGACATGCCAGGCCGACTGAACAAATCCCATCGATTTGGTACAGAGCGCCACCCGGTTCGAGCATGAACGGTGGCTCCACCGAGCACGAGCAGGACCACGAAAGGCGCACCACCCTCATGCAGACCAGCCCGGCCGCACCCCGGCAGGCGACCCGACCGAGCCCGCCGAAGACGCCGGAAGCGGTCACCGCGACACCCCGCAAGGGCGGCCGCTTCGGCCTGCCGACCGCCACCGCCCTGGTGATGGGCAACATCATCGGCGGCGGCATCTTCATGATCCCCGCCGCCGTGGCCCCCTACGGGACGGTCAGCCTGGTCTCCTTCGTCGTCCTGACCGTGGGCGCGATCGCCCTCGCGCTCGTCTTCGGGCAGCTCGCGCGCCGCAACCCGCGCACCGGCGGGCCCTACGTCTACGCCCGGGAGGCCTTCGGGGACTTCGCCGGGTTCCTGTCGGCCTGGTCGTACTGGATCACCACCTGGGTCAGCAACGCCGCGCTCGCGGTCGCCGCCGTCGGCTATCTCGACGTGCTGCTGCCCGTCGGCCACTCCATCGGGCTCAGCATCGCCGCCGCGATGGCCTTCCAGTGGCTGCCCGCGCTGGCGAACCTGGCCGGCACCCGCTACGTCGGCGCCGTCCAACTCGTCTCCACCGTCCTCAAGTTCATCCCGCTGCTGCTGGTCTCGGTGGGCGGTCTGGGCTTCTTCGACGCGCGCAACCTGGGCCCCTTCGACGCCACCGGGCACGGCTGGGCCGGCGGGATGACGGCGGCCGCGGCCATCCTGCTCTTCAGCTACCTGGGCGTGGAGTCGGCCGCGATGAGCGCCGGCCAGGTCCGCGATCCGGAGCGCAACGTCGGGCGGGCCAGCGTGCTCGGCACGGCCGGTGCGGCGGTGGTCTACCTGCTGGGCACGCTCGCGGTCTTCGGCACCGTCGCCCACGACCGGCTGATCCACTCCACCGCGCCGTTCTCGGACGCCGTGGACGCCATGTTCGGCGGCACGTGGGGCGGCACGGCCATCGCCGTCGCCGCGCTCGTCTCGATGACCGGCGCGCTCAACGGCTGGACGCTGCTGGCCGCCCAGGCGCCGTACGCGGCCGCCAAGGACGGGCTGTTCCCGGCCGCCTTCGCCAAGGAGCGGCGCGGCGTCCCGGTGTTCGGCGTCGTGACCAGCGTCGCGCTGGCCTCGGTGCTGACCATCCTCAACTTCGCCACCGGCGCCAAGGGCGCGTTCGAAATCCTGGTGCTGGTCACCACCTTCACCGCGACCGTCCCGTACCTGCTCTCCACCGCCGCGCAGCTGTACTGGCTGGTGCGCGGCATGCCCGACAAGGTCTCCGGGGGCCGGCTCGCCCGGGACGCGGTGCTGGGCCTGGGCGCCTTCGGCTTCTCCCTGTGGCTGGTGGCCGGCGCGGGTTACGCGGCCGTCTACCAGGGCGTGCTGTTCCTGTTCGCCGGGATCCTGGTCTACGTCTGGATGGCGGCCCGCCGCCGGGACTGACGGCCCGAGGACCGGGGCCGCGGCGGCTCGGAGTGACGAGCGCCTGACGGATCGTCACGCACCTTGCCGGAGGCGGCAGATGTGGACATCCTTGGCCGGAGGTTTCCCTCCCGGGCGGCTCCGCGCCATCGGCCGGGCCGCCCGCACCGGATAGACGGGAGGCCGGAACCTCCGCACCCTGCACCGCCGTTCCACGCGAACCTCCGTTTCCGTGAACCTTCGAGTACCGGGAGTGCCATGAAGATCCTGAGGCTGTTGACAGTCCCCGCCGCCGTCCTCGCCCTGACCGCCGGCACCGTCACCGCCGCCGCAGCGGCCCCGGCGCGGCCGGCCCTGAACGACGTCGTGGTCCTCGGCGTCGCCTCCAACGGCCAGACCGTGCAGGTCCACCCGGGTGACGTGGTCCAGGTCAACCTGCCGCCCTACCGCGACAGCACCGTCACCTGGCTGTCCTCCGTCCCGGCGACGACCGCGCCCTCGGTGCTGCCGCAGACCTCCGGCAGCACCGACCCCGACAACACCACGCACGCGACCTTCAGCGCGGCCACCGCCGGGACGAGCGACATCACCTGGATCTGGCGCTGCGCCTTCCCGGACCGCGGCTCGGCCTGCCCGCCGTTCGTCTACTACCTGCGGACCACCATCGTCGTCTCCTGACCGCACGCACTCGAACGGCCGGGGTCCGCAGCCTGCGGATCCCGGCCGTTCGAGTGGGGGGCGAAGGTCACCCGGGCCCGTGGCCCCGCTCACCGGGAAGCCCCGCCTCGGACACGTTCACCGCGACGGCCTCCGGGCGCCCGGCGGCCGATTCCGCGAAGCGGGGGCGCGGGGCGTCCGGCGGCTGGAGGGTGAGGACGTGGTCGGCCAGCGGGAGGAAGGCCGGGTCGTGGGTGATCAGGATCGTGGTGCGGCCCGCCATCAGGCGGCGCAGCGGGGGGATCAGCTGCTGGACGGTCTTCGGGTCCAGGCCGGTGGTGGGTTCGTCCAGGACGAGGACCGGCGCGCCGCGCAGGAAGGCCCGGGCGATGGCGACGCGCTGGGCCTGCCCGCCGGAGAGCTGGAAGCCCTCGTCGCCGATGACCGTGCCGTACCCCTGCGGCAGCGCGGTGATGAAGCCGTGGGCGCCGGCGCTGCGGGCGGCGCGTTCGATCTCGTCCTGCGGGGCGTCGGGCCTGCCGTAGGCGATGTTGTCCCGGATGGTGGCGTGGAAGAGCTGCGCCTGCTGGGGCAGGAAGCTCATCGCCCCGCGCAGCGAGGCGATGGTCAGGTCCTGGATGTCGACGCCGTCGAGACGGACGGTACCGGCCTGCGGGTCCAGGAAGCGGACCAGGAGCTTGGCGAGCGTGGACTTGCCGCTGCCGCTGGGGCCGATGACGGCCAGGACCTTGCCGGGGCTGACGTCGAAGCTGACGTCGGACAGCACCGGGGCGTCGTAACTGCCGGGGTAGGCGACGTGGACGCCCTCGAAGGAGACCCGGCCGCGGACCGCGCCGGCGTCCCGCGCGGCGGGGCTCTCCCGGACCGGACTGGACAGGTCGTGGATCTCCAGCAGGCGCTCGCCCGAGGCGCAGGCCGCGCCCGCGAGCGGGACGAGCCCGGCGAGCTGCTGGATCGGCTCGAACAGCTGCGCCATGAAGGCGGCGAAGGCGAGCAGACCACCCAGGCTCAGCTCGCCGTGGATGACCTGGAGGGCGCCGACGCCCACCACGACCAGCCCCGCGAGCATCTGGAGGACGTTGAGGAGGGGCTGGTAGAGGTCGGACATCCGGGCGGCGGAGAGCTCGGCGTCCAGCAGGGCCTTTCCCTCGCGGTGCACCCGCTCGACCTCGCGCTCCTCCTGGCCGCAGGTGCGGGTGACCACCACGTTGCGCAGCGTCTCCTCCAGCAGCGCGGTGACGCCGCCGGCGCGGCGCTGGACCTGCCGCTCCCGGATGCGGATGCGGCGCCCGAAGAAGCCGGTGGTGAAGATGAACAGCGGCGCGACGATCAGCGCCGCCAGGGTGAGGGGCCAGCTCAGGTAGAACGCCGCACCGGCGAACAGCACCAGGCTGGTCGAGGCCACCGCGCCCTCGACCAGGCCGGTCGCGACCATCTGCTCGATCGTCGCGATGTCGGCGGTCATCCGGGCCACCAGGTCGCCGCGCCAGCGGGTCTCCAGGGTGTCGGGCGGCAGGGTGTGCAGATGGGCCAGTGTGCCGGTCCGGAGCCGGAGCAGGTAGCGCTCGGCGATCCAGGTGCCGGTGTAGGTGCCCGCGAAGGTGAACAGCGCCGCCGCCGCGGCCGCGGCGAGCATCGTGCCACCGAGCGGCCAGAATTCGGCGAAGTGCCGCGGCACCAGGACTTCGTCGATCAGGTCCTTGAACATCCAGACCGAGACGACCTCGCCGAAGGCGCCGAGAACGAGCAGCACCGCGCTCAGCGGCAGCCAGCGCACGTCCGGTCGGACCCACGGCCAGAACCGCCGGAACAGATCACGCAGCGAGATGACGGGCGAGTCCGCCACCGGCCCCTGGTCGATGGCCCGGTCGGCTGCCCGGTCCTCCGGACCCCCCATGGGCGTCGCACCGTGCATGGAGGAACCCCACTCAGGATGAGGGGCCGGCGGTGATACCGCCGGCCCCAGGGATGGGTGTCATGCCGGGCTGTTAAGCACAGCCCGGACCGCCCTTATCTGTCACCAGAAGCCAAACCGACGACGGCGGCCGTGGCGACGGCGGCGACGGTCACGTTCACGTCCGCGACCGCGGTCCCTGCGGTTGAAGTAACTCATCACGACTCCATTTCTTCCCTTGCATTGGCACGCCGCACGTCCACGGCCGACGCCGACGGCGCGGACCCGGGGAGCACGACAGAGACTGCCGTTGCCGTGAGACAGCCCTAAGCGGCGGGCACGTCAGGGATGTGCCTGCCAGAGCCGTTCTCACATCTCCAGTATCCGCCTGACGCCCCGGCTCGCAGCTTCTGGACGGCAACCGCGAACGGTCCTCGGCATGCGAAGGGCCCCCGGACGCGGCCGCCCGATCACCGCCCCGGCGGCCGGATCCGACCCTCCCGCCCGGCCCCCCGACGAGCCGGGTCGGGCGAGGATCCGCCCGGTCGACTCCTCGACTGACCCACCGTCAAGTGCCGTTCGTCCGGCGTCTCGAAACAGCCACCCCCGCGCACCGAGCGCCGCCGCCCACCGGTCGACCGCAGGCCCCCGCGACGACGGCTTCGGCGCGAGCCCCCGGCCCTCGCGCCCCTCCCCGAAGACCCCCGCCCGGGCCGCCGACCCCGCCCGCCGAGGCCTACCCGGATGGCGCAGCCGACCGACGGGGCGGGGGTGCGCACCCCCGCGCGGCGAGAGGCGAGACCCCGCGTCGAGCCCCGCGGAAACCACCGGAACGACGCCCCGGCACCGCCGACGCCACGGTAGGTCCGCCTTGAGGAGGCGCCCCGGGGCCGCCTTCCGGGCGACTCCGGGGCCGCGCGAGAACCCGAAGCGACTGCGTTCGGGTGACGGCGCCACCATCGGCGCCACCATCAGCCCCCCGCCCCACTCCCCGCCCACTCCCCGGCCCGCCCGCCGGCTGCCCGTGTTGCTCGGCCCCTCAGTGGCCGCGCCGGTATCGCAGCTACGGGGCGGCGTTCCTCGTCACAGGAGCCTTCGTCCGGGATGCCCCTTTCCCTGGAGGGTGCTCCGAAGGAGACGCCGATGTGGTGGGGGTGGTGGGGGCGGTCGTCGGCTCGGGCAACTGGGTGGGTGAGGCCGAGGGCGAGTAACTCGGCGACGGCGCCGCGGCGGGCGAGGAGACCTCAGGGGTCGGGGTCGGGGTCGGAGTCGGGATCGGGGTCGGTTGTACCGGCACCGGCGTCGCCGGGTACGAGCCGCCTCCGCCCCCGTTCGTCGAGGGGCCGCCGAGATGGCCCGCCACCTCGACCACGCCGCCGCAGGCGAGCAGCACCGCGGCCAGCACGGACAGCCCGGCGGAGGCCCTCAGCGCCCGGGGCGCCGTGGTACGCGGGTCGGTGTCCACGCTCAGTCCACGTATTCCTGGGCGACCTGCACGTACTCGAAGCCCTTGACGTCCGTGGCGATGTGCATCTGACCGGTTTGCGAGGAGGCGATCAGGGTGTTGAGCAGGCCGGTGATCGCCCCGCTCAGCGCCGACTCGGTGTCCGAACCGTCGGCGATGAACAGCGCCTTGGTCGCCACCTCCTTCAGCACGTCGCGCCTGGCGGCGCCGAAGCCGTAGGCGATCACGTGCGGGTGGCGCGGCCAGTTCCGGTCCACCAGCGTGCGGAAGGAGTCCTGCCACCTCGCGTCGGTCGGGGCGCCGTCGGTCAGGAAGAAGACCGCCGGCCGCAGCACGCTGTACTGCTGCGCCCGCAGGCTGCTGACGTCCTGTTCGATGCTCTGCCGCAACTGGTCGAAGGCCTTGCCGTACTCGGTGCCCCCGCCGCAGATCACTTCGGGCATGCTCGGGACCTGCTCCATGTCCGACATCGGGATCACCACGTGCACGTCGGTGGAGAAGGCGACCACGCTGACCCTGGCGAACTCCGAGACGCGCGGATTCGTCGCCAGGTTGTAGTGCAGACGCGAGAGGGTCGCGTTGAGCACTGCCTCGTGCGGCTTCATCGACGAGGAGGCGTCGATCACCACGTAGGTGGGCAGGCAGAGTGACATTGTGTGCACCTCTGAGCTAGTGGTTGGAGGCGATGACGATGACGATGACCAGGATCACGACGAAGGCGAGCACCCAGATCCACTTGGTGGACGAGCCGGTCTCGGGCTTCTGCTGCTCCTCGACCGTGCTGATGCGGGCGACGGCGGGGGGCTCCGGGGTCGTGTGCGGCACGGGCTGCGGAAGCACCACCGTCGGCTGCTTCGGGGGCAGTTGGGGCAGCGGCGTACGTGTCGGACGCGGCACGGCCCTGAGGTAGGGCCCGTTGTTCAGCGCCTGGTTCAACTGGGCGGCCGCGGGCCGTCGCTCCCGGTCGGTCGCGAGCAGCATGTCCAGCAGGACCTCGGAGACGGCGGGCTGGTTCAGCCAGTGGGACGCGGCGACGCCGTGGAAGGTGCTCGCGTCGCGCCGGCCGGTCATGCACTTGGCGACGAGCAGGGCGAGCCGGTAGCGGTCGGTGTACTGGTCCGCGTCGGAGCCCGGCGGCGTGAGCGGGTCGGCCCAGTTCGGCTGGTGGATGTCGGGCATCTTCTTCGGCTGGCAGCCGTCGACGTCGATCAGGTAGACGGAACGCCCCTCCGGGCTCCAGAAGGCATTGGAGAACGACCAGTCCGAGTAGACCAGGCCCAGGCCCTCCAGGATCGCGGCGAGTTCCGTCAGCCGGCGGCAGGCAGCCAGTCGGCCCTCGAAGCCGGGGCACGGCAGGCCGACGCGCCGGATCGACTCGTCGGACTTCGCCAGCCAGTCGATCTCCAGGAACCGGCGCTCGCTGAACTTGCCGCGCCGCAGCTCGGAACGGTACTGCTCGGGCGCCATCGGGATCACGCACCCGACGGCCGGATTGCCGGGCTCGCGGATCCGGGCCGCGGGCCAGCACGTCCCGGCGTACAGGCTCGCCCGCTCCGCCTCCGGCAGCGTGTCCGGAGCCGAGATCAGCAGGTCGATCCGGTGGCCGTCCTCCTGGTGCGGGCCGGGCCGGTAGAGCTTGGCCAGCCAGCCCGGATGGTCCGTCAGCGGCCGTACGGCGACGGCCTGGCCGTTGTGTTCGGAGATCGGCTCGGCGAGCGGTCCGAGATCGCCGAGGCCCACGGTCCTCGGCAACGCCCAGCCCCGCGGGTCCACCGCCGGGGCGCCGCCGCCGGCGACGGGATCGGAGTCGGTCATGTCCCGCTGCCGTTCCACACCACGACGGCGGTGCGGTCGTCGAGGCACTGCGGTGCGTCGAAGCCGACGTCGGCGGTGAACCGGGTGGCCGGGACCGGTGAGCGCCAGGCGTTCGCGAAGTACTCGTTGACGTTGCCCGCCCGGTCCGCCCACGCGTCGCCGATCCCGTCCGTGACCAGGGCGAGGGCGGCACCGGCCGCCAGGGTGACGTAACCGTCCACGGCCAGGTGCGGCGTGTCCGGCAGTCGGCCGGCGACCTCGTTCGAGACCACCGCGGCCGCGCGGTCCTTGGCTTCGCCGGCGGAGAACTGCCACAGCGGGACGCGCGGGTCGAGTGTCCAGGCCGAACTGTCACCGAGCCAGCCGACCCATGCCCGCGCCACGCCGTTCGCGTCCGGCTCGGCGATCACCGCGGTGATCAGCACGGTCGCCAGGTGCGAGGTGCCGACGCCGCGTCCGGCCGCGTGCGCGGCGATCGATTCCGCGACCCGCCCGTACAGCGCCTTGACGTCGAGCCGGTCGAAGCCGACCGCCTCGATCTGCTCGCGCAGCAGGGTGACGGCCTGGCTGGAGGCCGCGGCGGCCCCGATGTCGGACCAGGCCGCGCTGGACAGGCCGTCGGCCACGGCCACGATCGCGTACCGGCTGTCCGGGCTCCGCCCGATCCGGTAGGAGTCCTGTCGCGGCTCGGCGGGCCGGCCGCAGCGGTGGCCGGGCCCGACGACCGAGGCGGCACGGATGGTGAGGGCACCGACCCTGGCTTCGTCGGCGGCGATGCCGTTCTGCACCGTGCGCTCCGGCAGCAGCCAGGGGTAGCCCTGTGCCCGCGCGCCTTCGCCGAAGCGGGGCACGCTCAGGTCGGTCGGCCTCTCGCGCAGGAACGGCCGGGGCCTGCCGGGCTGGGCCGTCGACACCGCCGGTGCCGCGACGAAGCGGCAGACCGGCGCCGTCGCGTCGGGCCGGGGCCCCCGTTCGGGCCGGTCCCGCTGCCGGGCGGGCGGCGCGGCGGCCTCGGACCCCAGTGCGGCCGCCGCGCCGACGACACCCACCGCCGCGAGGGCGAACGCGTCCACCAGCCAGCCGTAGTGCCGGTGCGGCATGCCGACCTCGGCGAAGGCCCCGATGACGACGGCTGCGAGCAGCCCCGCCCGCACCCAGCCGTCCGTCAGACCGTCCCGCCGGCCGTCGCCCCCGCTCACGGCCGCTCCTCACGATCGCGGGACCTCGGCCCCGAGGCGAAGTGCTGGTCACCGTGCTGCACCGCGAACACCTCACCGGAACCGGTGGCGGAGTTGACCTGGACCACGACGTCCGGCCGTTGCGCGGTCCGCAGCGTCGCCAGAGCTATGACGTCCTGGGCGAGAGCCGGGTCCCGGTCGAGCAACTGGAACAGGGCCTCGGTCCAGAAGTCCACGGCCGCGGCGTCGACCGCTCCCCTCGTGGCGGTCGACCCCCGCTCCAGCGCGACGGACAGTTCCCTACGGCGGCTGCCGTGGGCCCGGGCGATGACGCCGCTCATCAGTCGCCTCGCCTCGTTCCACAGATCGGTGCCCATCGCGGACACCAGAGCGGTGGCTCCGCTCGCGGCCAGCTCGGCGAGTTCCTGGTTCATCGGCGCTTCAGCCCCGTTCGTTGTAGTGGATGTGCTGGCCACCTCGGCCGACGGCGAAGACCGTGCCCTTCCCCGTGGCTTGGACGAGTTGCTCCACGGCCCGCGGCTCGGCTTCCGCAGGCCGCTCGCGGGAGCCGGATTCCGGGCCGGGACCGCCGTGCGGCCCGACCGGGCTGCCCGGGTACCAGAGCCAGGCCCGTGCGGCGTACTCCTTGACCCGGACCTCGGCCGCGGTGAAGGCGCCGGCTTCGAGCCCCTCGTAGCCGTGCCCGACCGTCTCCTCGTAGTAGTGCTGCGAGAGCATCGCGGCCACCGGGGTGCCGTCCGGACCGTCCAGGGCCGCATGCCGCAGCGGGGGCGAGTCGAGCAGTCGGGCGAGCGCCTCGAACGGGGTGCCGGAGACCGTGCCGTCCGGATCGGGCCGGACCTCCCCCGCGTGCGCGGCGGCCCGTACCCGCAGCCGGGTGTCCGGGCCGGCGTGCCGGTTGTGCTCGCGGATCCGCGCGCCCAGCTCCGGCAGCAGCGGGACCAGCAGTCCGGCCTTGGGCAACCCGGCCGGGGCGACGAGCCGGCAGCCGTCGCCGGTGTCCACGTACGCGAAGTCCCGCCGGTCCAGCTCCGCGACGCCGAGGGCGCCGAACAGCGCGGACCGCAGCACGCCGCGGATCTCCTGCAGCCGCTGCTGACCGCGGCCCGCGGAACCCGCGATGTCGCACGCCAGCAGAGCTCGGTACTCGTACCTCGGATTCACATTCCCTCCGCGATCACGACGAGGGCCGGCGGTTCGAGGATCGAACTGCCGTCGACACCGAATTCCCGGTGCCGACACGATGGTTAACCAGAACGTAGAGGAGGGGTCCTCGGGTAAACCGGCTACTAATACGGCTTGTCCGGCTTCGGCCGGACGAGGAGGAGGAGTGACCGATGAGCAACACACGGATGCGCGGGGCCGGGGCCTACTGGCCGACGACCGGACTGCTCGGCCGGGTCGGCGAGGCCGATCGCCGAGTCCTGCTGGAGCTCGGCCACGGCGTGGCCTACCCGGCCGGTCAGATCACCATCCGCGAGGCCGACACCTCGGACTTCTCGCTGCTCCTGATCGGCGGCACGGTGAAGGTCACCGCGCACGCACAGGACGGTCGGGACGCACTGCTGGCCGTGCGGATGGCCGGGGACCTCGTCGGGGAGTTCGCCGGGATCGACGGTCAGCCGCGCATCGGCACCGTGACCGCCTGCGGCCGGGTGCTGGCCCGCTACATCCTGCCCACCGAACTGCTGGCGTGCACGAAGCAGCACCCCGCCATCGGGCTCGCACTCAACGCGAGCGTGGTGGCCAAGCTGCGCACGGCGACCAGCCGGATCGTCGACTTCACCGGTTGCGACGTGCTCGGGCGGCTGGCCAGGATCCTGCACCACCTCGCCGTCACCTACGGGCGCCCCGGCCGCAACGAAGCCCATCTCCCGCTGTCGCAGCCGGAGATGGCCACGCTGGTCGGCGCCGCGGAGTCGTCGATCCACAAGGCCCTGCGGGCCCTGCGGGAGTCGGGCGCGGTCGTCACGGGCTACCGCAGGATCACGATCCTCGACCTGGACCACCTCGCCCGGATCGCCGCCGCGGCCGAACCGGCCGGTTCACGGGCGATCTCACCAAACAGGTAAAAGCGCCGGGTTCCGACGACGGGTCGGCGCCAGCATGACCGAGTGCCGGAACCCGAGCGTTGGAGAGGACCGGAGAAACAGATGCCAGAGAACAACGGTGCTCCGGACGGTTCCACGCGAATCCGGGCGGGCGACGTGTCCGGAACGATGATCGTCGGCAACCGGAACACCGTGACCAACCTCAACATCACCACCGGACACGGTTCGGCCATCACCGTGAACGCGGGGCCTCCGCCCAACCCGGTCAAACGTCAGCCGATCTCCCACCTGCCGCGTTCCGCCGCCGATCCGCTGATCGGCCGGGAACGGGAGCTCCAGGCGCTGCAACAGGCCATCGGAGCACGCCAGTTGGTGCAGGTCTGGGGCACCTCCGGGGTCGGCAAGAGTGCCCTGCTGCGCCACCTCGCCCGCACCCTGCCGCGCGGGCCCGAGGGCGCGGCCTACATCGAAGCCAGCGGACGGACGGCCGACGACCTCGCGCAGGCGATCTTCGACATCAGCTTCGACGCACCGAACTACAAGCCGTCGCTGGAGGTGCTGAAGGAGCACCTGAAGACCCTGCGGCTGCGGATCTACCTGGACGACGCGGGACTCGACGAGAAGGACCTGCACCGGCTCTTCGACCTGGCCGAGCACTCCACGTTCGTCTTCACCTCGCAACGCCGGTCGTCGGTCACCGGCGTCCACCCGATCCGGCTCGACGGACTGGCGGCCCCGGCAGGGGTGGTCCTGGTCCAGACGGTCCTGGCCCGCGCGCTGCGGCCCGACGAAGCGCGGACCGTGACGGCGCTGTGCGACGCCCTGCACGGCAATCCGCTCCGACTGCGGCGCATCGCCCTGTCGGCCGCGACCGGCAAGGGCCTGCCGGGCATCGCCGATCTCCCCGCGCTCCTTCCCGCGCTGCTCAACAGGCTCCGGCCGGAGGAGCGGGACCTGCTGTACCTGCTCGGCTCGCTCTCCGGCGCCGAGTTGGCCGCCCGGCAGCTCAACGCCCTGCTCAGCCGGACGGACAGCGACGCGCTCGCCAGCGGGCTGGTGCGGCACGGCCTGCTGGTCGCCTCGGAAACCGGCTACGGGTGTCCGCCGGACGTCGCCGAGTGCGTGCTCAAGAGCCGGATGACGCAGTACCCCGCCGCGCCGCTCTGCCGGGCGCTCACCGCGTGGGTCCAGTCGCGGGAGACCACCCCGGACGAGGTCGCGGCCCACTTCCAGGCCCTGGACGTCGCGGTGCTGGGAGCGGAGCGGAGCGGACAGGCGCAGCTCGGCGTGGAGTTGGCCCGTGCCGCCTCGCCGAAACTGGCGCTCTCCCGGCAGTTCGACGCGTGGGGCAGCCTCCTCGGAGCCGGCTGGGCCGCCGCGAAGAGCGCGGGAGACCGCGCGGGCGAGGAATTCTTCCTGGGAGAGGCGCGCACCCGCCGCAAGGCGATCGGCCGGGCGGCACTGACGACGACCCTGGTGCTGGAGGCGGGGGCGCTCTGGCAGGAACTCGCCGCCCTGCAAGCGCACTCGGTGGCCCACCAGGCCGCCACGACGGCGATCACCGCCGTGCCGCCGATCGACCCGGCCACCACGGCACACGCCATCGGCCAGTCCCCGCTGATCACACACCCGGTGGTCGGCCCGCCGACGGTCACCCACCCCGTCGTCCAACCACCGACCGTCACCCACCCCGTCGTCCAACCACCGACCGTCACCCACCCCGTCCCCGCCTCCGGCGCTCCGGCGCCCGTGCACCCGCCGGGTACACCGCACGTGATCGACCTGTCCCAGTCCGCCCAACAGCCCCCGCCCGGGGGCCATGTGGTCGGCGCACACTCCCCCTCGCAGGCGGCGCCGCATCGAATCGACCTCTCGGGGGCGCACCATCCGCACACCGCGAGCGCCACCACCACGTCCAGCACGGGCCACGCGGTCACCACCGCCGGCGCAGTGGCTGCCAAGGCCGGAGTAGCCCTCGCCGTCGCCTGCGTGGTCGGCGCCTCAGCCGTACTCGGTGTGGGCGCCATGGTCTACACCCAGAACCAGTCGAACCTGGCCAAGCCGGCCCAGGTCACCTACCCACCGATCCCGACCCGGCCGGTCTACACCCCCAAGCCGCCGGTCCCTGCCCCCGTCGTCACACCGGACCCCGTCGATCCCGTGTGCGCAGCGGTGGCACCGGAATTGGGAAAAGAGATCCAGCAGCACAACGCCGACCTGACCGCCGTTCACAGCGCCCTCGACTCGTACAACAACGCCGTAGCCGCGTACAACTCACGACGGACCTCCACCGTTCCCGACGACAGCACGGTGAAATCCCGTATCGACATCATCCTCAAAGACCTGCGCACCAGCGAGTCCACGTTGCGGGGAGCCCTATCGCAAGCGCGGGACGGATCCGTGGTATCCGACCTCAAGGGCCTTCTGACCGCTAGCCAGCAGGAGGAGAACCAGTTCCGCTCGTTTCGGAACCATCCGTCCGGTGCCACGATCGACACGAATAGCCAGGCGTCGGCATATAACTCGGCCTGGCGCAGCCTGGTAACCCACTGCGGAGGCTGACCTCCACAGGACCAACCGAGAAAGGCCAACCATGCCTACGGAATCCACCCCCGGCACCATCCACGCCGGAGACGTCTCCGGCACCTTCATCGTGGGCGACAACAACCACGTGACGAACACGAAGCATCACCCCGAGCAGCCGCAGCCCCAACCGCGCCAGCAGAACTCGGCCGAGGACCAGGCAGCCGTCTTCGCCGTGGAACACGGCACCATGCACGTCACCTACAACCACAACGCCGAAGCCGCGCCCGAGACGGAGGCCTGAGAAACGCGTCAGCCCCGATCGGCCAGCAACTCCAGGTCCTGGGCGTTCAGCGTCGCCGTCTTCAGCAGTTCCCTGATCAGGTTGACGCTGAGCGTCGAGCCGACCGGCTCGCCGACCTCGTCGCGCGTCAGTCCGCGCACGCCCCGTCGGCGCAGCCGTTCGCGCACGTCCTCGACCGCGTTGGCGACCGACTTGTGGGTCCAGAACTTGGTCACGTGGGGCGAGGCGTTGACCAGCCGGGCGGTCTCCTCCCAGGCCGACGGGAGCGGGAAGGCGTCCTGGCCCTCCAGGTAGCGCCGGGCGAGCGCGGTGAGCACCAGCCGCTCCTGCAGGGAGAGCAGGTAGACCGTCTCGGGGGCCGCGGTATCGGCGTTGCTCGTGGAACGGGGGTGCAGGTCGTCCCCGTCCACGACGCGGACCTCCACCAGGTGGGACCGCCGCTTGGACGAGTTGATCACCAGCGGGGTGTACCCGGGCCCGATGATCCGCTTGTGGCTGGTGAGCATCAGCACGCCGTCGGGCAGTTCGATCGGCAGATTGCCGGTGTTGACCAGCCACCAGTCGCCGTCCGTGCCGGCGCAGGTGAAGACGCCGTGCCGACGGCTGACGGTCGGGTCGTCGACACCGACCGGTACGTGCACGTCCTCGCGGTCGCGCCCGAACAGCAAGGTGTACCGGCGCGGCGGCACGGCGTACCCACCCTCCGGGCCGAGCACGAAGATCGTCCCGGGTGGCGCCGAGGGCACTCTGCCGGAAGGACTGCCCGGCGGCAGCATCTGGGGTGGGAAGTTTTCGTACGCCATCTCACATACCTCCGCCTCGGGTCGCGCCAGTGTATGAGCGCACCGGGAGGACCAGTCCTCCTGCGGGCATGCGGTGTGTCGAGCTTGCGGAACCACCAACTCCATTTGTCCGGAGTGGACTTGCCCGATAGCCTGCCCGCCGTGAGCGAGATCAGCCGGCGAGCTGCTGCGATCGACGGCATCGTCGCCGAACCACTCGGTCCGGGCGATCCGCAGGAGATCGGCAGCTTCAGCATCATCGGCCTGCTCGGTACCGGCGGCATGGGCGAGGTCTACCTCGGGGTCTCGGACAGGGGCTACGCCGCGGTCAAGCTCGTCCGGCCGCGGTTGGTCCCCGGCGAGCGCTTCGAACGAGAGGTCGGCATCCTCTACCGTGTGCCGCTCGGAGTCGGACCTCGGGTGCTGGCGAGCGACGCCACTCCGGAACGCCCGTGGTTCGCCACCGAGTACGTCCCCGGGCTCACGGTGGACGAGGCGGTCCGGCTGCACGGCCCGCTGCCCGCCGAGGCGCTGTGGCTACTGCTGGCCGAGACGGCCGCTCAACTGCGGGCCGTACACGCGTCCCGGATCGCGCACCGCGACATCAAGCCCGCCAACGTCATGCTGGTGCGCGACGGCGTGAAGCTGATCGACTTCGGCATCGCGCGCGCCGCGGACCAGGCGAGGCTCACCAAGAGCGGTGGCAGCTACGGAACGCAGGGCTTCTCGGCACCGGAACAGCAGACCGGGGAGGAGGACGTGGCAGCGCCCGCGGACGTCTACTCGCTCGCGGCGCTCCTGCTCTACGCCGCCTCGGGTCGCACGCCCGGCGCCGCCCCCGACGTGGAGCCGCTGCGCGCCGTGGACGCCGACCTCGCCGCCCTCCTCGGGCCCTGTCTCGCCGCCGACCCCGGAGCACGCCCCACCGCCGACGAGATCGTCCTGGCGACGCGCACGCACCGGCTCGCCCCTCCCCCGTCCTGGCCGCCCGAGGTCATGTCACGCATCGGCGCTCGACGTGCGTTCGCCGAAACGCCGGTCGGCAAGCTGGAGACCGTCCCGCCACCGGATACGAGCACGGACCCGAAGCCCGACGTCGGGCCCGCGCCCCTCGCATCACCTCGCCGCCCGCGCAAGCACCTGTTCCTGCTGCCGGTCGCCGCGGCGACCGCCCTCGGCGCGGTCGCGGTGTTCGTCCTCAGCCCGTCCCCCTCCCCGCAGCACGACGACGCGCAGGAGTCCGGCGGCGTGCAGGTCGCCGTCGAACCCTTGGCCGGGACGACGCAAGGACCCTCCGCGAGCCCGAGCGCCTCGATCTCCGCCACCGCCACCGCCACCGCCACCGCCACCGCCGAACCCTCTCCCCCGCCTTCAACCGCCCCGGCCGCCACCACGCGGGCACCCTCCCCGAGCCTGCGGCCCTCGACCTTCGCTGCCGCCAAACCCGCTACCCAGCCCCCGACCACCCCGCCTGGCGAAACGGCCACCCCACCGAGCACGGCCACCGCCGCACCCTCAACGGCCGCCCCCAGCCCCACCTCGTCATCGATCCGCGGCATCAACGGCAGCGACGACCCGGCACAGGTCAAGGGCTCCGAGGCGGACACCGACTGGCTCGGCCCCACCGCCGCCTGTTCCGCCTGGCTGGACGACAACGGCTCCGGCTCGCTCGCGGGCGTGCTCAACACCTCCCTGATCCAGACCTGCGTCGCCGAGCTCGCCCGCAGCGACGGCATCACGTACACCTTCCGCGCCTCCGTGGGCGCCGCGAAGACGAGCTTCGTCCCGGACATCGGCTACACGATGTGGATCTGCGTGTGGAACGCGAACAACCGATCCGGCGAGCAGTGCTCCGCTCGCTTCGGCATGAACGGCACCACCCCGGTCCGCCGGTGAAACGAGGCTTCCGCGAGGAGCACTCCCGGGCCACCACGCCCAGCCGCCCGCAGGCCCACAGCTCCCCCGCGAGCACCGCCTGACCCGAACGGGCCAGGTGGGCAGGGCCGGATGACTCGGATGCCCCAGCCGGCGGGCGGAGCAACCGGGTTGGCCCTACGGTGCGGTGCGAGGGGGTCACCTGAACGGAAGGCTGTTACAGGCATGGCTGGAAAGTTCGAGCTGTACAAGGACGAGAGCGGGATGCACCGCTTCCGGCTCAAGGCGAGCAACGGGACGGTCATCGTCACCGGGGACCCGCACGAGAGCAAGGACGAGTGCCTCAGGAGCATCGAGTCGCTCCGCAAGCTCGCGCCGTACGCGGAGCTCAAGGAGGCGGCCGGGTCGCACTGAGGCGGCGCGGTGCGGGCGCGGGTCGGCGATGCAAATCGCCGACCCGCGTTCGCTTCTACGACAGATCCCTTTGGCCGGGTGCACGCCGGGCGCGGAGAGAACACTGGCATGCGCGTCGTCATCGTCACCGAATCCTTTCCGCCCGAGGTCAACGGAGTCGCCCACAGCGTGCTGCGGACGGCCGAGCATCTGGTCCGCCGGGGCCACCAGCCACTCGTCGTCACCCCCGCACCCGCACGGGGCGCCGCGTGCCCGCCGCACACCTTCGGCGGCTCCGAAGCGGTGGAGCTGCCGGTGGTGCGCATTCCGTCGGTGCCGCTGCCCGGGTACCCGCAGGTGCGGATCGCGCTGCCGAGCCGGCAGTTGGCGGCCGCCGTCGCCGGGCACCGGCCGGACATCGTGCACCTGGCCAGCCCGTTCGTGCTCGGCGCGCGCGGGATGCAGGTCGCGGCCCGCCTCGGCGTCCCCGCCGTGGCCGTCTACCAGACCGACCTCGCCGGGTACGCGCACGCCTACCGGGCCGGGCGGGGCCTCGGGGAGGCGGCCGCCTGGCGGCGGATCCGGGCCGTGCACCGGGCCGCGGCCCGGACGCTGGCGCCGTCCACCCCCGCCGCCCAGGACCTCACCGCGCACGGAGTGCCCCGGGTGCAGCTGTGGCCGCGCGGGGTGGACTCGGTGCGGTTCCACCCCCGGCACCGGGACGAGGCGCTGCACCGGGCGCTCGCCCCGGGCGGCGAGGTGCTGGTCGGGTACGTCGGGCGGCTGGCGCCCGAGAAGCGGGTCGACCTGCTGACCGCCGCGTCGGCCCTGCCCGGGGTGCGGGTGGTGGTGATCGGGGACGGGCCGTCCGGGCCCGGGCTGCGGGCCTCGATGCCCGGCGCGGTGTTCCTCGGCCGCCGGACCGGCGAGGAACTGGCCCGCTGTTTCGCGACCCTGGACGTGTTCGTGCACACCGGCCCGCTGGAGACCTTCTGCCAGACCATCCAGGAGGCGATGGCGAGCGGCGTGCCGGTGATCGGCCCGGCCGCTGGCGGCCCCCTGGACCTGGTCGCGCACCACCGGACGGGCCTGCTGGTGCCGCCCCGGGACGGCGCCGCGGTGGCCCGGGCGGTGGCGGAACTGGCCGCCGACCCCGGGCGGCGGGCCGCGTACGGGCGCGCCGGACGGGCCGAGGTGACCGCGCGGACCTGGGAGGCGGTCGGCGACCTGCTGCTGCGGCACTACGCGGAGGTCCTCGCCGAGCACCGGGGCACACCGGCGGCTCCCCCTGCCGCTCCCCCGGCGGTCGTCGAGCCGGTCGCCGTCGTGGAGGAGCTGCCGGCATGACGGACACCGCCGACCGCGAGCCGCTGACCATCGTGCGGCTCGCGAACTTCGTCACCCCGGTCTCCGGGGGCCTGCGCACCGCACTGCGCCACCTCGGCGCCGGCTACCTGGCCGCCGGGCACCGGCCGGTGCTGATCGTACCCGGGGAGCGGCGCAGCGAGGAGGAGGGCGAGCAGGGCCTGGTGGTCACCCTTCCCGGGCCGGTGCTGCCGGCCAGCGGCGGCTACCGGGTGCTCACCGACCGGCGGGCGGTGGCCGCCGAACTGACCCGGCTGAAACCCGACCGGCTGGAGGTGTCCGACCGCACCACGCTGCGCTGGACCGGCAGTTGGGCCCGGCGGCACGGCGTCCGCTCGGTGATGGTGTCGCACGAGAGCGCCGTCGGGGTGCTGCGCGCCCAGGGGCTGCCCCGCCCGCTCGCCGACGCGGCCGCCGACCGGCTCAACGCGGCGACGGCCCGTACGTACGACGCGGTGCTCTGCACCACCGACTGGGCGGCGGCGGAGTTCCGGCGGATCGGCGTGCCCAACCTGGTCCGGGCCCCGCTCGGCGTGGACCTGGACGCGATGCGCCCGCTGCCGCCGGCCGCGCGGGCCCAGGAGCGGGCGCGGTACTGCGGGCCGGACGACGTGCTGCTGGTGCTCTGCTCCCGGCTCTCGGCCGAGAAGCGGCCCGAACGGGCCGTCGAGGCGCTGGCCGCGCTGCGGGCCCGGGGGCTGCCGGCCGTCCTGGTGGTGGCCGGGGCCGGACCGCTGCGGGACCGGCTGGCGGCCCGGGCGGAGCGGCTGCGGCTGCCGGTGCGCTTCCTCGGGCACCTGGGCCGGCGGGAGGAACTGGCCAGGCTGCTGGGCTGCGCGGACGTGGTGCTCGCGCCCGGGCCGGTGGAGACCTTCGGGCTCGCCGCGCTGGAGGCGCTGGCCTGCGGGACTCCGGTGGCGGTCAGCCGCTCCTCCGCGCTGCCCGGACTGATCGGCCTGGCCGGGGTGGCCGCCGCCGACACCGGGGCCGGATTCGCCTCGGCGGTACGGGAGTTGCTGGCACGCCCGGAGCAGGCGCGGCGGGCCGGCGCCCGGGCCCAGGCCGAGCGGTACGGCTGGCCGGCCGCGGTGGCCGCGTTCCTCGCGGCCCACGGCGTGCGGAACCCCGGCACGCGCAACCCCGGCACGCGCAACCCCGGTGCACGCAACCCCGGTGCGGTGGAGGAGGGTTGGGATGAGCGTGCTCGGCACCGGGCGTGACCGGTCCGCGGACGGCCGGCCGGCCACCGGCGGGCCGGTGCGGTTCGTCGCGCTCGGGGACTCGCTGACCGAAGGGGTCGGGGACCCGGTCGGCGAGGGGTGGCGCGGCTGGGCCGCCGTCCTGGCCCGGTCGCTGGCACCCGAGGGCGGCGTCGAGTTCACCAACCTGGCGTGCAGCGGCGCCCTGACCGCCGATCTGACGAATCGCCAACTCCCCGCCGCACTGGCACTGCGGCCGCGGTTCGCGGCCGTGGTGGTCGGCGGCAACGACACCCTGCGGGCGGGCTTCGACATCCGGCGCACCACCCTGGAGCTGGACGCCACCCTGGGCGAACTCTCCAGCCACGGCGCCGTCCTGCTGACCGCCTGCCTGCCCGATCCGGGCACCCTGCTCCGCCTGCCCGCGCCGCTGGCCCGACCGCTGGCGCGGCGGATGCAGGCCGTCAACACCGTCGTGCACGCCCTCGCCGCCCGGCACCGGGCGGTGCACCTGCACATCGCCGAGCTGCCCTGGTGCGCGCAGCGCCGGCTGCTCAGCGTCGACCGGCTGCACCCCAGCGCCGAGGGCCACCACCTGATCGCCCGCGGGTTCCACGAGCTGCTCGCCGCCGCCGGCCACCCCCTCGGCCCGCCGCCCGTCGACACCCCCGCCGAGGCTCCGCCCGGCCGGGCCGCCGACCTGTGGTGGATGGCCACCCAGGGCACCCGCTGGGTCGCCGCCCGCAGCACCGACCTGCTGCCCGGGCTGCTCGCCCTGGCGGCGGCCGAAGGCCTCGCCCGGCTGCGCGGGTCCAGCGGGCGGCACGACGAGCAGATGGCCCGCGCGGCGGCCCAGGCCCTCGCATCACTGGGGTGAGGCGGCGCGGGCTCGGCTAGGGCGTGTCTGACAATTCCCGCCGGGCGCGCGACGCCGGGCATCCCGCCTGGACGCACCGGCGAAACGTCCAAGTACGGCCCAGTACGAGGA
>NZ_JBHXMU010000077.1:0-40426 GCF_042720685.1 Kitasatospora sp. NPDC058492 | reverse complement strand
GCCGGAACGCCGGAACGCCGGAACGCCGGAACGCCGGAACGCCGGAACGCCGGAACGCCGGAACGCCGGAGGGGGCGGGGTGCGTCAGCTCTCCGGGGTGGCCTCCGGCGCGGCGGCGGCCTTGCGGGCCCGGGTGCGCTTGCGCGGGGCCGGGACCTCGGTCGCGGCGTCGGCGGCCGCAGCCTCCGGAGCCGCCGGGGCGGTCGCGGCCTCGGCCTTCTTGCGGGTGCGCGTCCGGGTGGCCGGCTTCTCCGCGACGGCGGCCTCGGCGGCCGGTGCCTCGGCCGGGGCCTCGACGGCCTCCGCCTTCGGCTTGCGGGTGCGCGTCCGGGTGGCCGGCTTCTTCGCGACGGCGGTCTCGACGGCGGTCTCGACGACGGCCTCGGCGGCGGGTGCCTCGGCCGGGGCCTCGACGGCCTCCGCCTTGGGCTTGCGGGTGCGCGTCCGGGTGCGGGCGGCCGGCTTCTCCTCGACGGCGGCCTCGACGACGGCCTCGGCGGCGGCCACGACGGCCACCGCGGCCGGAACCTCGGCCGGGGCCTCGGGGACCGGAGCCGCCACGGCCGCCTCGGTCACCGCGACGGCCTCGGCCACCACAGCGGCCTCGCCGGCGGCGGCGCCGCGCGAACGGCGGCGACGGCGGCGCGGGGCCGCCTCGCCCTCGGTGCCCTCGACGGCCGGGGCCGCGGCGGCCTCGACGACGCTCCCGGCCTCGCCCTCGGCGACCGTGGAGCCCCCGCGGGTGCGGCGGCGCTCACGGGTGCGGCGCGGCTTCTCCTCGGTCGCCACGGCGGCCTCGGGGGCGCCGGTGCGGCCGGAGCCGCTGCGCGGGCCCTTGGCCCGGGCGGTGCGCGCACCGCGCCCGCCGGTCTCGCCGAGGTCCTCGACCTCCTCCGCGCCGAGCCCGGCCCGGGTCCGCTCCGAACGCGGCAGCACACCCTTGGTGCCCGGCGCGATCTTCAGCAGCTCGTACAGGTGCGGCGAGGTGGAGTAGGTCTCCTCCGGGTCGTTGAAGGTCAGCTCCAGCGCCTTGTTGATCAGCTGCCAGCGCGGGATGTCGTCCCAGTCGACCAGGGTGACGGCGGTGCCCGAGGCGCCGGCCCGGCCGGTGCGGCCGATCCGGTGCAGGTAGGTCTTCTCGTCCTCGGGGCACTGGTAGTTGACCACGTGCGTGACGCCCTCGACGTCGATGCCGCGGGCGGCGACGTCGGTGCAGACCAGCACGTCGACCTTGCCGTTGCGGAACGCGCGCAGCGCCTGCTCGCGGGCGCCCTGGCCGAGGTCGCCGTGGACGGCGCCGGCCGCGAAGCCGCGCTGGGTCAGCTGGTCGGCGACGTCGGCGGCGGTGCGCTTGGTCCGGCAGAAGATCATCGCCAGCCCGCGGCCGTCGGCCTGGAGGATGCGCGAGACGAGCTCGACCTTGTCCAGCGAGTGCGCGCGGAAGATGTGCTGCTCGATGTTGGCGACGGTGGTGCCGGTGTCGTCCGGGGCGGCGGCCCGGATGTGGGTGGGCTGGCTCATGTACCGGCGGGCGAGGCTGATGACCTGACCCGGCATGGTGGCCGAGAACAGCAGGGTCTGCCGCTTGGCCGGCAGCATGGTGATGATCTTCTCGACGTCCGGCAGGAAGCCGAGGTCGAGCATCTCGTCGGCCTCGTCCAGGACCAGCGAGCGGACCTTGGACAGGTTCAGCTTCTTCTGCCCGGCCAGGTCCAGCAGGCGGCCCGGGGTGCCGACCACGATGTCGACGCCCTTGGCGAGCGCCTCGACCTGCGGCTCGTACGCGCGGCCGCCGTAGACGGCCAGGACGCGCACGTCGCGGACCTTGCCGGCGGTCTGCAGGTCGTTGGTGACCTGCGTGCAGAGCTCGCGGGTCGGGACGACGATGAGCGCCTGCGGGCCGTCGGAGAGCTGCTCCTCGGTCGCCCGGCCGGCGTCCACGTCGGCGCGCACGATGCAGCGCTCGATCAGCGGGAGGCCGAAGCCGAGGGTCTTGCCGGTGCCGGTCTTGGCCTGGCCGATGACGTCGTGGCCGGTCAGCGCGACCGGGAGGGTCATCTCCTGGATGGGGAAGGGGTGGACGATGCCGACGGACTCGAGCGCCTCGGCGGTCTCCGGGAGGATTCCCAGATCCCGGAACGTCGTCTTGATGGGTTCAGCGGTGGTGGACAGGGTGCTGCCTCTTCCGTGTGAAAGGGGCCGAGAGCGAGCGGCGGGCGGGCAGCCGCACGGCTGCGTACGGGCCTGGCGGCCCTGATGCAGCTGAGCGGACGCACAACCGCGCCGGTCCCTGCGGCCGGCCGGTGCGCGCTGCCCTGTGCGGGGCGCGTCGCCGGCGGCGTCGGGGAGGATTCCCATGAGGGACCTGCGCGGGACCTTCGCCAGGGGGCGCGGTCTCGGCGGCCCTCGCTCGGCCACTGATGCGGTGCCAAGGCTTGAAGTCCAAGCCATGGTCGGAGCCGATCGGCTCTCCGACCGGGCATCCGCGTACGTGAGTACCCGTGGCTCCGGTGCGGACACGTCCGGATGGACGGTGCCGCTTCGGAGCGGGCTTGC
Organism: Kitasatospora sp. NPDC058492; assembly: GCF_042720685.1. NCBI lineage: Bacteria > Bacillati > Actinomycetota > Actinomycetes > Kitasatosporales > Streptomycetaceae > Kitasatospora > Kitasatospora sp. NPDC058492. The sequence goes on along the minus strand of NZ_JBHXMU010000077.1, from coordinate 37,870 downwards.
GCGGGACACCGAGACGGCGGTGACACCGTGCGAACACGACGGGGCTCCGTACCACCATACAGTCAGGCGACGACTCGAACACGTGACGCGTCTGACATTGCCCCTGCCGACCCGGGCCGGAAGCAGTGTTCCGGCCGGTCACCCGGGCGACCGGCCGACGGTCGGCCAGGGTGGGTCCCCCGGGTCGGCGGGACTAAGGTGGCGGGTCATGGAGACCCATGGTGAGACGCAGGACGCCGCGGCCGGCTCGATCGGGGACTGGGCCGCGTGCTCGGCCGACCCCGGCTACCGGGCGGCGGTGCTGGATCTGCTCGGCGCACTCGCCTACGGCGAGCTGAGCGCCTTCGAGCGGCTCGCCGAGGACGCCAAGCTGGCGCCGGACCTCGCCGACAAGGCGGCCCTGGCCCGGATGGCCTCCGCCGAGTTCCAGCACTACCAGCGCCTGCACGACCGGCTCGCCGAGATCGGCGCCGACCCGCAGGAGGCGATGCGCCCGTTCGTCGAGCCGCTGGAGCTGTTCCACCGGATGACCGCGCCCTCGGACTGGCTGGAGGGCCTGGTCAAGGCCTACGTCGGCGACGCCATCGCGACCGACTTCTACCGCGAGGTCGCCGTCCGGCTCGACGACGACACCCGCGACCTGGTGCTCGGCGTCATGTCCGACACCGGCCACGCCCAGTTCGCGGTGGACAAGGTGCGCCAGGCCATCGAGGCCGACCCGCGCTCCGGCGGCCGGCTCGCGCTGTGGGGCCGGCGGCTGATGGGCGAGGCGCTCAGCCAGGCCCAGCGGGTGGTCGCCGAGCGGGACGCGCTGTCCAACCTGCTGGTCGGCGGCGTCCAGGTGCAGGGCTTCGACCTGGTCGAGGTCGGCAAGATGTTCAACCGGATCACCGAGGCGCACACCCGGCGGATGGCCGCTCTGGGCTTGGCCAGCTAGAGGTCAGGCCGGCCGGTGGCGCCGCGTGCGGTGGACACCGGCCCGGTGCGGGTGGTGCCGGTGCGCCGGGGCCCGCCCGGCGGCGAGGTCCGGCCGGGCCAGCGTCGTGGTCAGCACCGCCGAGGCCAGCGCGGCGGCCGCGATCGACACCGCCGGGTAGCGCCCGTCCAGGCAGAAGTGCGCCACCGTCCCGCCGAGCAGCGCCGTCGCCAGGGCGGTGCCCAGGGTCAGGGTGCGGGCCGCCCGGAAGTACGCGGGCCGCGCCAGCAGTGCGGCCAGGCCCGCGGCCAGGCCGACGAGGGCGAAGGCGATCGACTCGACCAGCAAAACTGCCTCCCCGGGGACGGGCGCGCGGCGCCGGCGGCCGCACTGTCGCCGTACCCCGGCCGACCCGGCCGTACACGCAACGGTGCCCCGCTCCCTGGGGGAGCGGGGCACCGGGTGAGCAGCTCGGACGACGCCTCAGGCGGTGCCGAAGCCGACCTTGCGGGCGGCCTGCTCGCCGATCTCCACGTACGCCAGGCGCTCGGCCGGGACGATGACGCGGCGGCCGTGCTCGTCGGTCAGCGCGAAGAGCTTCTCCGAACCCTCCAGCGCCTTGGCGATCGCGCTCTGGATCTCATCGGCACTCTGCGTGCTCTCGATCACGATCTCGCGCGGCGTGTTCTGCACGCCGATCTTGACCTCCACGGCTTCCGTCCCTCCGGGGTTGCAGCCTCCACGCGCGGACACCCCGACCGCCTGGGACAAGCGTTCGCGACGACCGCGCCGTACGGCTTCACCATAGAGCACGGGATCACCGCGGCGGCGAAGCTCGGTGGATCACCCCTGCTAGAGGGCCTCCCCGCCCTCTGAAACGGGGTGCATCGGGAAGCCCTTCAGCCCGCGCCAGGCCAGGCTGGCGACCAGCCGCACCGCCTCGTCGCGGGGGATGTCCAGGCCCTGCGACAGCCAGTACCGGGCGGTGATCTGGGCCAGGCCGCAGACCCCGGCGGCGAGCAGCTTGGACTCCGCCTCGGGCAGGTCGGTGTCCTCCTGGATCACCTTGCTGACCAGCGTCGCGCTCGCCTCGGAGGCCCGCTCGACCCGCTCGCGCACGGCCGGCTCGTTGGTCAGGTCCGACTCGAAGACCAGGCGGAACGCGCCGGACTCGCTGGAGACGTAGTTGAAGTACGCCTCCATCGTCGCGGCCACCCGGAGCTTGTTGTCGGTGGTCGTCGACAGTGCGTCGCGGGTCGACTCGACCAGGGCGTCGCAGTGCTTGTCCAGCAGTGCCAGGTACAGCTCCAGCTTCCCGGGGAAGTGCTGGTACAGCACCGGCTTGCTGACCCCGGCGCGGTCGGCGATGTCGTCCATGGCGGCCGCGTGGTAACCCTGCGCGACGAACACCTCCTGGGCGGCACCGAGCAGTTGTTCACGGCGGGCGCTTCGCGGCAGGCGGGCACCGCGCGGGCGCTCCTGCGCCTCCTGGATGGCCGTCACGGCGCTCCTCACTTCGGTTGTTCGGGGCTGGCAAGAGGGCCGATTCTACTTTTCGGTAACCGCTTCCGCGTTCGGCGGGAGTGAGAAAAGGACCTCGGCCTCCTTGTCAGGAGCCCACAATACGGCGCTGACCTCGGCGTCGGCAGGGGTGTGACAGGGGCCGGAACGGCCGTCCCGACCGCCGGAATCCGAACCTCGTGACGCACCGCACCGGCGGTGTCACCGAGCGCGGAGCACGGGCCGGGCATCGCGGACCCGGGACCCCTCGCGGCGGCGAACAAGGTCACTCCCATCGTCCGTCATGAGCGGGGAGGTCGGCGACCGGCGCCCGGTCGCGCGGACCGCCCGGTAACGGCCCGGTTCGGGGCGAGGTCACGCTCGTTCACTCGTTCAGGTGGCAACCAGGCATGTGACCGATGGATTGCCCGGGCCCGGTCCTACCTTTCTGCTGTCGGACCGAACAGGTGTGGGGGAGGCCGCGGACGCCGGGGAAATCCGGGGGCGGCCGCACCCAGGGGGCCGGCGGGTCGGGCCCGGCCCGCCGGAACGGGCGTGCGCCCGGGGGAACGGATCGCGGGAGGGGCGCGACCGGACCGTCGGGCCGGACGGCCGCACCACCGCTCGGTGGTGCCCTGCCCCGGGGGAGCGTCGCGGTGTCGTACCCGGCCGACCGGACTCCTCGCCCCCGGACCGTCCCCGCCGCCGTGCGGGGCCGCCCCGGTGACCACTCAAGCCGCTCAAGCCATCCGTCGATCCCGCCCGCCCGTGATCCGCCCGCCCGTGATCCGCTCTGCCCTGGAGGTCTCCCGTGCGCATCGCCCTGCTCACCGAGGGTGCCCGCCCACATTCCCGGCGCGGCGCCGGAGGCTGGTGCGACCGGCTGGCCGCGGGCCTGCCGGAGCACGAGTTCGGGCTGTACCTGCTGACCGGCCAAGGCGGCCAGGCCGGCCAGGGCGCCGCCGAGCGGCCGTCCCCCGCCTGGCGCGGGGCACGCGAGCTGGCGCTGTGGGGGCGCCGGCCGGGCGGCCGGGTGCCCGGCGCGCTGCGCAGACGCCAGTACGCCCGGGCGTACGAGGACCTGGTCAGAGCCCTGGTGCTGCCGGGGGAGCGGGCCGGCTTCGGGGCCGGGCTGTACCGGCTGGCCGTCCTCGCCCGGGAGGACGGCACGCTGCCCGCCTTCCTCGCCTCCGCGCACGCCCGGCGCACCCTGGAGCGGGTCTGGCGGCTGCCGGGCGCGGAGACCTCGGCCGGGCAGCCGCTGGTCCGTGACGTGCTGGTCGCGGCGGACCTGCTGGAGCAGTGCCTGCGGCCGCTGTCCGCGCCCTGGTACGGCACCGGGCCCGACGGCCTCGGCGGCGCCGACCTGTGCCACGTGGTCGGCGGCGGCCCCGCGGCGCTGCCCGCACTCGTCGCCCGGTACCTGCACGGGGTGCCGTTCGTGGTCACCGAGCACGGCCTGCACCTGCGCGAGCAGTACCTGGGCTACCGCGAGGCACCGTACCGGTGGCCGGTCCGGGCGCTGCTGCTGGCGTACTTCCGGGCGCTCACCGAGGAGACCTACCGGCAGGCGGCCGTCCTGACCCCCGGCAGCGCCCACGACCAGCAGTGGCAGCGCCGCTGCGGGGCCGACCCGGCGCGCACCCGGGTGGTGTACGAGGGGACGCCCGCGGTGGTCCGCCCGGCGGCCGGGCCCGAGCCCGCCGCGCCGACCCTGGTGTGGGCGGGCGCGCTGGAGCCGGGGCGGGACACCGAACTGATGCTGCACGCCTTCGCGCAGGTGCACGCCGACCTGCCGCGCGCCCGGCTGGTGATCCACGGCGAGGAGGCCGCGCCCGGCTACCGGGCGCACTGCGCGGCGCTGGCCGAGCGGCTCGGACTGGCCGCGGCGGTGGACTTCGCCGGGCGGCCCGGCTCGCTCGCCGAGGTCTGGGAGGGCGGCACGCTGGCCGTCTTCTCCGCGCTGTCCCAGCGCAGCCCCCGGCTGCTCGCGGACGCGATGCTCAGCGGCCGGGCGGTGGTGTCCACCGACGTCGGGGTGGCCCGCGAGGTGGTCGGGCCGACCGGGCTGCTGGTGCCCGCCCGGGACCCGCGCGCGCTGGCCGGCGCCTGCCTGGCGCTGCTGCGCGACGAGGAGCGGCGCGCCCGGCTCGGGCTGGCCGGGCGGCTGCGGGCGCAGGAACGCTTCGCCGTGGAGCCGGTGATCGGCGCCTTCCGGGAGATCTACCTGGAGCTGGTCTCGCAGTACCCGGCCTTCCCCGGCGGCGGGGCCGGCGGCGCGGCGGGGGAGCCGCCGCGCCCGTTCGCCCGGCCCGCCGAGTACTGGCTCGCCGACGGCCGCCGCGCGCCGGACGGCCCGGACGGCCCGGACGGCCCGGGTGGCCAGGGCGCCCCGGACACGGCGGACGGCCCCGACGGCCGCCACGGCGCCGGGCCGGCCGGGTCCGAGCGGTCGGAGGACGAGGGCGGCGACGCCGGCGCGCAAGAGCGCCCCGGCGCCCTCGCGGAGGCCGTCTGATGGCGGGCGGCGCGGTGTCGGGCGGCTCCGGGAGCCCGGTGGGGGATCCGGTGCGCGAGGTGATGGCCGAGCACCGGGCGCTGTGCGAGCGGGCCGTCGACCCGCTGGAGATCGCCGCCGGACTGGAGGAGGCCGGGCTCGGCCCGCAGGCCGCCGCGCGCTGCCGGCACGCCGACCTGTTCTCGCTCGCCGAGGAGCTGTACGCGCGGGTGCCCCGCCGCCCGCCCCCGTCGGAGCCGCCGCCGGGCCGGGAGTGCGCCGCCGCGACCCGGGCGACGCTGACCGCCGCCGCGCTGGCCGCGCTGCCCTGCGCGGCCGTGGTCGCGCTCGGCGCCCGCTGGCCGGTGCTGCTGCCGGCCGCCGTCCCGCTGGTGCTGGTGCCCGCCCTGGCCGCGGACCCCGCCGTCGAGCCCGGCCCGCCGTGCACCGGCCCCTGCCGCGCGGTGGACGGGCTGGGCCCGGCGCGGGCGCCGCGGCGGGCCGGCTCCCGGTGGCGCCCGGCGGCGCTGGGGTACGGGCTGGGCCTGGCCGCGCTGCTTCTGCTCCCGCTGGCCGCGGCGGACGGGGACCGGCGGCTGACCGCCGCGCTGGTGCTGGCCGGGGCGGTGTCGGCCGGGTCGGCCGAGCGGGCGGCCCGCTGGTACCGGCAGGTCGGCCGCGGCCATCTCGGCGCGGCGGCCACGCTGGCCGAGTTCCGGTCCCGGATGCGGCCGGTGCTCCCGGTGGCGGTCGCCCTGCACCTGGCGGTGCTCGCGGTGCTGACCTTCGCCGCGCTGGCGGTGCTGACCGTCCTCGCGCCGCGCCCCGGGCCGGGCCACGGCGGGGGCCTGCTGCACCTGGCGGCCGAACGGGCCGACGCCGCGCAGTGGGCGGCGCAGGGCGTGCTGGGCCTGCTGCTGGTGCTGCCCGCGCTGCTGGCCCGCTGCGGCCGGACGACGGCCGCGGCGGCGGGGGCGCTGGCCGGGCCCGCCGTGGTGCTCGGGCTGCTCGCCCTGGGCCGCTCCGGGCCGACGGCCGGGCTGCTCGGCGGCGGCGCGGTCGCCGCGGTGCTGCTGGCGTACGCCTGGGCCGTGCTCGGCCGGGCCGGTTCGCACCGCTGAGCCCCGCCCGCCGGTGCGGCCCCGGGTGCCGCCCCCTTCTCGTTGCTCTCACTCAGTCCGCTCTTGATTTCAGTCCGCCAGGTCGTCCCCGACCTCGCTTCGTGGAAGGACGCCCCCGATGAGGGTGCTGCTGCTGGGCGCCGACGGTTTCATCGGCCGCCGGGTCACCGATCGTCTGCTCATGGACCAGGAGTTGCAGGTGACGGTGCTCGGCCGGCGCGACTCGGCCGACATCCGCTTCGACCTGACCACCGGAAGCCCGGGCGCGCTGGCCCGGTTCCTGGACGCGGTCGCGCCGCAGGTGGTGATCAACTGCGCGGGCGCCACCTACGGCAGCTCGCGCACCCTGATCCGGTCGAACACGCTGGCCGTCGCCACCGTCTGCGAGGCGATCCGGCGCAGCCGGGAGCCGGCCCGGCTGGTGCACGTCGGCTCGGCCGCCGAGTACGGCCCGGTGCCGGGTGGGGTGCCGGTGTCGGAGCAGGCCGAGCCGCGGCCGGTCGGCCCGTACGGGGTGTCCAAGCTGGCCGGGACGGAGCTGGTGCTGGCGTCGGGCCTGGACGCGGCGGTGCTGCGGGTGTTCGACGTGGTGGGCCCGGGGGCGCCGACCGCCTCGCTGTTCGGGCGGCTCGCGGAGGGGCTGCGGCGGGCCCTGGAGCGGGACGAGGCCCAGGTGCGGATGCCGGACCTGTCCGGATACCGGGATTTCGTGGACGTGCGGGACGTCGCGCGGGCGATCCAGGCGGCGGCGGTGTCGGCCGCCACCGGGGTGGTCAACATCGGCAGCGGGCACGCCGTCCGGGCCCGGGACGCGGCCCAGCTGCTGGTCCGGGCGTCCGGCTTCGAGGGGGCGATCGTCGAGGAGAACCGGCAGGTCCTGCTGCCCGCGCAGGCCGGCGGCCCGGTCGGCGACCACCTGCCCGGCCACCACCTGCCGGGCCACCGGGTGGAGGGCCACCGGCCGGAGGGCCGGGTCGCGGCGGGGGAGCCGGTGCCGTGGCGGCAGGCGGACGTGCGCACCGCCCGGGACCGTCTCGGCTGGCGGACACAGGTGCCGCTGGAGGAGTCGCTCGGGGACGTCTGGCTGGAGACGGCCTGCCGGGTCTGAGCGGTCACCGGGAGCGCCCCGGGCCTGTCGGCACAGGCCCGGGGCGCTTTTCCGGGCTCCGGCGGGCGGTCCCACGATCCGACGCCGGCTGTCTCGCCCATCGGACGAGCTGTCTCGGAATACCGGAGGGGCGTGACACTGTTGGCCTAGGAGCCACCCGCGTGGCGGCGCAGCAACCACCATGAGGCTGGCCCAGGCCACCTGAACCAGACACCCATCGGAGTCCCCGTGTCGTTGCCACCCCTGGTCGAGCCGGCCGACGAGCTCACCGTTGACGAGGTCCGCAGGTACTCCCGCCACCTGATCATCCCCGACGTGGGCATGGCCGGGCAGAAGCGGCTGAAGAACGCCAAGGTGCTGTGCGTCGGCGCCGGCGGCCTGGGCTCGCCCGCGCTGATGTACCTGGCCGCGGCCGGTGTCGGCACGCTGGGCATCGTCGAGTTCGACGTGGTCGACGAGTCGAACCTGCAGCGCCAGATCATCCACGGCCAGTCGGACGTGGGCCGCTCCAAGGCGGAGTCGGCGCGGGACTCGGTCAAGGAGATCAACCCCTACGTCGACGTGATCCTCCACGAGGAGCGCCTCGACAACTCCAACGTCATGGAGATCTTCGCCGGCTACGACCTGATCGTGGACGGCACCGACAACTTCGCCACCCGCTACCTGGTGAACGACGCCGCGGTGCTGCTCGGCAAGCCGTACGTGTGGGGCTCGATCTACCGCTTCGACGGCCAGGCCAGCGTGTTCTGGGCCGAGCACGGCCCCTGCTACCGCTGCCTCTACCCGGAGGCCCCGCCGGCGGGCATGGTCCCCTCCTGCGCGGAGGGCGGCGTGCTGGGCGTGCTGTGCGCGTCCATCGGCTCGATCCAGGTCACCGAGGCGATCAAGCTGCTGGCCGGCGTGGGCGACCCGCTGGTCGGCCGGCTGATGATCTACGACGCCCTGGAGATGAACTACCGCCAGGTCAAGGTCCGCAAGGACCCGGACTGCGCCGTCTGCTCCGAGCACCCGACGGTCACCGAGCTGATCGACTACGAGGCCTTCTGCGGCGTCGTGTCGGAGGAGGCGCAGGCCGCCGCCGCGGGCTCGACCGTCACCTCGGCGCAGCTCAAGCAGTGGCAGGACGACGAGGAGGACATCTTCCTGATCGACGTCCGCGAGCCCGGCGAGTACGAGATCGTCAACATCCCCGGCGCGGTGCTGATCCCGAAGAACGAGTTCCTCATGGGCGACGCCCTGGAGAAGCTGCCGCAGGACCGCAAGATCGTGCTGCACTGCAAGTCGGGCGTGCGCTCGGCCGAGGTGCTGGCCGTGGTCAAGGCGGCCGGCTTCGCCAACGCCGTCCACCTGGGCGGCGGCGTGCTCGGCTGGGTCAACCAGATCGAGCCGCACAAGCCGGTCTACTAGGACGCCGGAACGTGCAGGAAGGGCCCGCCTCGGCGGGCCCTTCCGCGTATCCGGTGGACGTCAGAGCGCGCCGCGGCGCTGCAGCACGTTGTAGGAGATCCAGCCCGGCAGCACCGGCAGCCAGAAGGTGAGCGCCCGGTAGAGGAAGACCGCCGGGGTGGCGACCGCCGGCGACACGTCCGCGACCGTCAGGGCGCCGATCAGGGCGACCTCGACCGGGCCGATGCCGCCCGGGGTGGGGATCGCCGAGCCGGCCGCGTTGGCGGTCAGGAAGACCACCGCGACCGCCGAGAAGCTGACGTCGCCGCCGAAGGCCTGCACCGAGGCGTCCAGGCAGGCGGTGAAGGACAGGGTCAGCAGCAGGATGCCGCCGAAGCCGGTGACCAGCTTGCTGGGCGTCTGCATCAGGTCGAGCATCCGCGGCACCACGCCGAAGAACAGCGAGCGCAGCCGGCCCAGCACGAACCGGCGCAGTGGCGCGACCGCCGCCACCACCAGGGCGAGCACGGCGGCGGTCAGCACGCCGATGATCACCGCGCGGGAGGCGGACAGGTCGCCGTTGGTCTGGCTGCCGGTGATCAGGCCGAAGCTGAACAGCAGCAGCAGGTGCCCGGCCAGGCCGGCCAGCTGGGAGGCGCCGACCGAGGCCACCGCCTGGCCGGAGCGGATCCCGGCCTTCTGCAGGTAGCGGGTGTTGAGCGCGATGCCGCCGATCGCGGCGGGCGCGACCAGCTTGACGAAGGAGCCGGCCAGCTGGGCCGCGACGGTGCGCCGGAACGGCAGCTTCTCCGGGACGAAGCCGGTCAGGCTCATCGCGGCGGCGACGTAGCTGAACGCGGCCGCCAGCAGGGCCGCCGCCGCCCAGACCCAGTCCATCTGGGAGAGCTTGAGCTGGGCCGGCTTGATGGTGGTCAGCGCCAGGTAGGCGGCGAAGGTGAGCGCGATCACCATGATCAGGCTCTTCGGCTTCAGCCGCTCCAGCTTGGCCGGCTCCATCGGTGCCTCGGGGGCGATCTGGAGGATCTGGCCGCGGATGCGGCTCAGCAGGTCCTCGCCGGCCACCGCGATGTCCTCCTCGGCCTGCTGCTGGGTGCGCTCGCCGGCCGCGACCTGCTCCAGCGCCCTGGCCCGGGCGACGGTCTTGCGCTCCTTGGTGAGCCGCGCGAGGTCGACCCTGGTGGAGCGGCTCATCCCGACCGGCTGGAGCAGCGGCAGCGCCTGGGCGACCCGGTCGGCGCCGAGCACCGCGTTGGCGGTGGCGACGGCCCGCTCCGGGCCGATCCGCAGCGCGAAGGTGGTGACCAGCTGGGCGACGTCGATGCGCAGCGTCAGGTCGGTGGCGGCGATGTCGCCGCCGGAGAGGTTGACCAGGCAGGCCGTCTTCTCGTCCACCACCAGCAGCGACTCGCCGGTCAGCCGGCGGTGGGCGATCCGGCGCTCGTGCAGGGCCGCCACCGACTCCCAGAGCGAGGCCATCACCTGGTCGGTGACCTCCTCGTCGGAGAGCTCGTCCAGGATGCGGCCCTCGACCTTGCCGTAGACCAGGATCGCGGCGTCCGGACCCAGCTCGGAGGTGGCGACCAGCTGCGGCGCGCGGGCGCCCGAGGCGGCCGCCGCGTAGGCGATCAGGGCCTCCTGCTCCAGCGCCTGGCGCAGCGACTGCGGGCTGCGGCGCACCGCCACCGAGCGCAGCCGCAGCCGCCGCCAGGCCCGGTAGAAGAAGCCGGAGGCCTGCTGCTCGCGGTCGATGATGTGGACGTCCAGCGGCGGGCCGCTCTGCTGGGTGACGTAGTAGCGGCGGGTGCCGCCGGGTGCGTCCGGGGCGCGGTGGGCGCTCTCCGGGGTGAAGCCGACCTTGCGCAGGCCGATCATCAGGTGCTGGCCGGTGGGCCGGATGTTCGGGGAGCCGATCGCGTACAGCGTGCCGTACGCGACGGACCAGCCGATCAGGACGGTGAGCAGCAGCGACAGCGGGGTGGTGTAGCCGCCGAGCAGTTCGGTGATCCCGCTGAAGACCACCACCACCCACAGGGCGACCCGCCACCGGGGGCGGCTCGACATGCCGACCGCGGTCATGTAGGCGATCACCGGGGCGAGGTAGCCGTGCACCGGGTCGGTGAGGGTGCCGTTGCTGTCCATCGGCAGCCTGGTCAGCGCGTCCCGGATGTGGTCGGAGGCGCCCTCGGCCACCCACCAGTCGATGCCCAGCGAGACGCCGTAGGCGAGCACCGAGGCGAGCACGCCGTCGGCGACCCGCAGGCCGTCGCGTTTGATCAGCCGCTCGACCGCGAAGGCCAGCGGTACGGCGAGCACCGCGACGCTGGAGAGCAGGCCGGTGATCGTGGAGAGCACCGCGGAGAAGTGCGGCGCGTTGGTGGCGATGTCCTGTTCGATGCCGGTGGTGGTCGAGGTGGCGATGCCCGCCAGCACGAAGACGGCGACTATGCCGAGGACGCCGGCCAGGAAGCGGATCAGGTCGGACGGGCGGTGCGCCCGGGCGGCGAGCAGGGGCTCGTCGACGTCCAGGTGCGGGGTGTCGCCCAGCGGGTCGTGGTAGTCGGGCAGCGGGCGCCGGGCCGGCGGCGCGGCGGCGGCCGGTTCCCCGGGGGCTTCGGCGGGTTCGGCGGGTTCTTCGGAGGCCTCGGCGGGCGCGGGGGTCTTGATCGTCAGGTCCTTGATCAGGGAGACTTCCGGTGTCGGCCCGGTCGCGGGCCCATCACCGGGAGCCGAGGGCACGGCGGCGGCGGACTCGTCGGAGTCCTCGTCCACACCCACGTCAGCCGTCCCGGTCATCTGGTCTTGTCCTCGTATCACCACTCACCGCCCCGAAGATGGTGGCATGCCTCGGCGCCCCGTGCTGGACAGGGGCCGGATCGGGCGCGGCGGATCGTTCGTACGGGGCCGCGGGTGCGCCCCCGTGAGGAAGAATGCCGCAGGTGACGGACGTAACAGACGACGGCCTCCCGGACACCCTGCCACCCTTCGCCGAACTGGTGCTCGACCTGACCGAGCGGATTCCACCCGGCAGGGTGATGACCTACGGGGACGTTGCCGAGTACCTCGGCCAGGGCGGCCCCCGGCAGGTCGGCCGGGTGATGGCCCTGTACGGCGGCTCGGTCCCCTGGTGGCGGGTCATCCGCGCCGACGGCCGCTTCCTGCCCGGACACGAGCACCGCGCCCTCGCCCACTACGGCGAGGAGGGCACCCCGCTGCGCGAACTCGCCGACCCGCCCCGGGTCGACCTGCGGCGGGCCCGCTGGGACGGGCGGGATCCGGGCGGCGAGCAATGAGGTCGCCGCAAAATGGGGATGCCGCGGACCGGGGGATGCCGCGAAACGGCCGCGCGGACGGGAATGACGGGGCAGGATCGTAGGCTCGATACGGGCGGGCCCCGGCGGGCCCGCCCGGCCACGCCTCCAGCACAACCCCAGGATCCGCCTCCGTGAGTTCCCCGTACCGGCTCGTGCGCAGCCCGCTCGTCCAGCCCGCCCCACCCGTGCTGGACGAGTACCAGCGCGCCGTGGTCGAGCACGGCGGCGGGCCGCTGCTGGTGCTCGCCGGCCCCGGGACGGGCAAGACCACCACCCTGGTCGAGGCCGTCGCCCGGCGGATCGAGCACGGCACCGACCCCGAGCGCATCCTCGTCCTCACCTTCAGCCGCAAGGCCGCGACGGAACTGCGCGACCGGATGTCCGCCCGGCTCGGCTCCTCCTCGGCCGCCCCCCAGGCCACCACCTTCCACTCCTTCAGCTACGCCCTGCTGCGCGCCCACCAGGACCCGCAGGACTACGCCGAACCGCTGCGGCTGCTCTCCGGCCCCGAGCAGGACGTCATGGTCCGCGAACTGCTGGCCGGCGGCGCCGAGGACGCGAAGCTCGGCAGCTCCCGGATCCACTGGCCGCTCGACCTGCGGGCCTGCCTGACCACCCGCGGCTTCGCCGACGAGGTCCGCGCCGTCCTCGCCCGCAGCCGCGAGCTGGGCCTGGGCGAAGCCGAACTGGAGCGCTTCGCCCAGGGCGTCCAGCGCCCCGACTGGGCCGCCGCCGCGCACTTCCTCGCCGACTACCTCGACGTGCTCGACCTGCGCGGCGTCCTCGACTACGCCGAACTCGTCCACCGGGCCGTCCTGCTCGCCGAACGCCCCGAGGTCGCCGAACAACTGCGGCGGCGCTACGAGGTGGTGTTCGTCGACGAGTACCAGGACACCGACCCCTCCCAGGTCCGGCTGCTGCGCCAGCTGGCCGGCGGCGGCCGCGAACTCGTCGCGGTCGGCGACCCCGACCAGTCGATCTACGCCTTCCGCGGCGCCGACATCAACGGCATCCTCGACTTCCCGCAGACCTTCCGCCGGGCCGACGGCGAACCCGCCGACGTCAAGGTGCTGCGCGTCTCCCGCCGCTCCGGCGCCGTCCTGCTCGCCGCCTCCCGGGAGCTCGCCCGGCGGATGCCGATGGGCCGGCTGCCCGCCGACAAGCTCGCCCAGCACCGCGCGCTGCTGCCCTCCCGCGAGGGCGGCCGGGCCGAGGTCTACACCTACCCCACCCCCGGCGCCGAACTCGACTCGATCGCCGACCTGCTGCGCCGCGCCCACCTGGAGGACGGCGTGCCCTGGGGCGAGATGGCCGTCCTGGTCCGGGCCGGCGCCCGCTCCATCCCCGGCGTACGGCGGGCGCTCAGCGCGGCCGGCGTCCCGCTGGAGATCGACGGCGACGACCTGCCGCTGCGCGAGGAGCCGGCCGTCGCCCACCTGCTGCTCGCCCTGCGGGTCTGCGCCGAGCAGGCCGCCCGCGACCGGCACGGCGACCCCGACACACCCGACCCGCTCACCACCGACCTGGCCCACGCCCTGCTCACCGGCCCGCTCGGCGGCCTCGACGGCTCCGACCTGCGCCGCCTCGGCCGCGCCCTGCGCGAGGAGGAACGCGCCGCCCTGCGCGCCGACGGGGACCCGGCCGCCCCCCGCCCGGCCGGCGACCTGCTGCGCGAGGCCCTCGCCGAACCCGAGCGGCTGATCGCCCTCGACCCCGCCCACGCCCGCCGGGCCCGCGACCTCGGCACCCTGCTGCGCAAGGTCCGCGAACGCCTCGCCGGCGGCTGCACCGCCGAGGAGGCGCTCTGGGAGCTGTGGGACGGCAGCCGCCGCTGGCGCGAACGCCTGGAACGGGCCGCCCTGCGCGGCGGCGCCGCCGGCCGCAACGCCGACCGCGACCTCGACGCGCTGTGCGCCCTGTTCGAGACCGCCGCCCGCGCCGAGGAGCAGGTCACCGGCCACCGCGGCGCCCTCGACCTGCTCGCCGAGCTCGACGCCCAGGACATCGCCGCCGACACCCTCACCGTCCGGGCCGTGCGCCCCGAGGCCGTCCGGCTGATGACCGCCCACCGCTCCAAGGGCCTGGAGTGGCGCCTGGTCGTCGTCGCCGGCGTCCAGGACGGCCTCTGGCCCGACCTGCGCCGCCGCGGCTCCCTGCTGGAAGCCGACCGGATCGGCCGCGACGGCCTCGCCGAACCGCTCTCCCCGGGCGCCCTGCTCGGCGAGGAGCGCCGGCTCTTCTACGTCGCCGCGACCCGCGCCCGGGAACGGCTGATCGTCACCGCCGTCAAGGCCCCCGCCGACGACGGCGACGAGCCCTCCCGCTTCCTGCGCGAGCTCTACCGAGAGGACGTCGACCCGCGTACCGGCAAGGTCGTGCGCCGCACCCCGCCCGTCGTCGTCGAGGACGTCACCCACCGCCCGCGCCGCCCGCTGTCCGTCGCCGCACTGGTCGCCGAACTGCGGGCCGTCACCGTCGACCCGGCCCGCTCGCCCGAACTGCGCCGGGCCGCCGCCGAACGGCTCGCCCTCCTCGCCACCGCCACCGACGACGAGGGCCAGCCGCTGGTGCCCGCCGCCCGCCCCGACCGCTGGTGGGGCCTGGCCGACGCCACCGCCGCCCCCGACCCGCTGCGCAGCGCCGACCTGCCGGTGCGGCTGTCCGGCAGCGGCCTGGAACAACTGGAGAACTGCTCGCTGCAGTGGTTCCTGGACAAGGAGGTCAAGGCCCGCGCAGCCGGCTCCGCCGCCCAGGGCTTCGGCAACGTCGTGCACGCGCTCGCCGACGAGGTCGGCTCCGGGCGCACCCCCGCCGACCTCGCCGTCCTGATGGAACGCCTGGACACCGTCTGGGACGCGCTGGCCTTCGACGCGCCCTGGAAATCCCACCAGGAGAAGACCCAGGCCCGCGCCGCCCTGGAGCGCTTCCTCAACTGGCACGTGCTGGAACGCGGCCGCGACCTCGTCGCCACCGAGCACGGCTTCGACGTCACCCTCGACGCCGGCGGCGTCTCGGTGCGCATCCGCGGCTCGATGGACCGGGTCGAGAAGGACGCGGCCGGGCGCGCCTACGTCGTCGACTTCAAGACCGGCAAGCAGATCCCCACCGACAAGTCGCTGCCCGAGCACAAGCAGCTCGCCGTCTACCAGCTCGCCGTCCGCGCCGGGGCCCTCAACGAGCTGCCCGGCTTCGCCGACCGCCCCCCGGCCACCGGCGGCGCCGAACTCGTCCACCTGCGCGAGCCCGCCGCCAAGGCCGCCCAGGACGCCCCCAAGGTGCAGCGGCAGGACCCGCCGGAGGGCGAGCCGTGGATCGAGAACCTGCTCGCCGACGCGGCCGGCCGGGTCCTCGCCGAGCGCTTCGTCCCGCAGACCGGCGGCGGCTGCGACCGCTGCACCTTCCGCCGCAGCTGCTCCGCCCAGCGGGACGGGGCGCAACTCGTCGAGTGAAGGTTGTCCGCCGCTCCGGTTAACGTTGCGGGGTGACCGCCGTGCTCAGCCATCCCGACCAGCTCAAGGAGCTGCTGGGCATCCCGTTCAACCGGGAGCAGATGGCGGCCATCGGCGCCCCCCTGGAACCGGCCGTGATCGTGGCCGGCGCCGGCTCCGGCAAGACCACGGTGATGGCCGCCCGGGTGGTCTGGCTGGTCGGCTCCGGCGCCGTCCGGCCCGAGGAGGTGCTCGGCCTCACCTTCACCAACAAGGCCGCCGGCGAACTCGCCGAACGCGTGCGCACCGCCCTGCTGCGGGCCGGCGTCACCGGGCAGGACGCCGCGGAGCCGCTCGGCGAACCGGAGATCTCCACCTACCACGCCTTCGCCGGCCGGCTGCTCAAGGAGCACGGCCTGCGGATCGGCATCGAACCCGACGTGCGGCTGCTCGCCGACGCCACCCGCTTCCAGCTCGCCGCCAAGGTGCTGCGCACCGCCCGCGGCCCGTTCCCCGCGCTCACCGGCACCTTCGCCAACCTGGTCGCCGACCTGATCGCCCTGGACGGCGAACTCGCCGAGCACCTGGTCGAGCCGGACACCCTGCGCGCCCACGACGAGGACCTGCTGGACACCCTCGCCACCGTCAAGCTCACCAACGACGACCTGCGGGCCGTCCCCGCCACCGCCCGGGCCCGGCTGGAACTGCTGCGCCTGGTCGAGGACTACCGGCGCCGCAAGCACGCCGCCGGGCTGATGGACTTCGGCGACCAGATAGCCGCCGCCGCCCGGCTCGCCCAGCAGCGGCCCGAGGTCGGCGCGCTGCTCCGCGGCCAGTTCCGGGTCGTGCTGCTCGACGAGTACCAGGACACCTCGGTCGCCCAGCGGCTGATGCTGGCCGGCCTGTTCGGCGCCGGCCCCGGTCCCGGCCATCCTTTTGCCGGCCACCCCGTCACCGCCGTCGGCGACCCCTGCCAGGCGATCTACGGCTGGCGCGGCGCCTCCGTCGCCAACCTCGACGAGTTCCCCCGGCACTTCCCGAAGGCCGATGGCCGCCCCGCCGCCCGCTACGCGCTCAGCGAGAACCGCCGCAGCGGCGGCCGGCTGCTCGCCTTCGCCAACGAACTCGCCGCGCCGCTGCGGGCCATGCACGAGGGCGTCGAGGCGCTGCGCCCGGCCCCCGGCGCCGAGCAGGACGGCTACGTGCGGGCGGCGCTGCTGCCCACCCACGCCGAGGAGGTCGACTGGCTCGCCGACTCGATCGCCCACCTGGTGCGCACCGGCACCGCGCCCGGCCGGATCGCCGTGCTGTGCCGCGGCGGCGCGGCCTTCCCGGACATCCACGCCGCCCTGGTCGCCCGCGAGGTGCCGGTCGAGGTGGTGGGCTTGGGCGGGCTGCTGCAACTGCCCGAGGTGGCCGACCTGGTGGCGGTCTGCGAGGTGCTCCAGGACCCGACCGCCAACGCCGCGCTGGTGCGCCTGCTGATCGGCCCGCGCTGGCGGATCGGCCCGCGCGACCTCGCCCTGCTCGGGCGCCGGGCCGCCGACCTGGTGCGCACCGACCGGCCCGAGGGCGTGGAGGCGCTGACGGCGGCCGTCGCCGAGGCCGACCCCACCGAGGTGGTCTCGCTCGCCGACGCGGTGGAGACCTTCCTCGACGCGGAGCAGCCCGACGAACTGCCCTTCTCCGCCGAGGCCAGGGTCCGCCTGGCCCGCCTCGGCCAGGAGCTGCGCGACCTGCGCCGCTCGCTCGCCGACCCGCTGATGGACGTGCTGCACCGGGTGCTGGCCGTCACCGGCCTGGAGGTCGAACTCGCCGCCTCCCCGCAGGCGCTGGCCGCCCGGCGGCGCGAGACCCTGCACGCCTTCCTGGACGTCGCCGCCTCCTTCGCCGACCTCGACGGCGACCCCGGCCTGGCCGCCTTCCTCGGCTTCCTGCGCGCCGCCCAGGAGTACGAGCGCGGCCTGGACAGCAGCCTGCCCGGCGGCGAGGACACCGTGAAGGTGCTCACCGCGCACAAGTCCAAGGGCCTGGAGTGGGACGTCGTCGCCGTCCCCGGCCTGGTCAAGGGCTCGTTCCCGTCCACCACCTCGCGCGAGCGCTGGACCAGCAGCAAACGGGTGCTCCCGCACGCCCTGCGCGGCGACGCGGACACCCTGCCCGACGTGCGCGGCGGGTGGGACGGCAAGGCCATGACCGCGTTCAAGCGGCAGCTGGCCGAGCACTCCGGCACCGAGGAACTGCGCCTGGGCTACGTCGCGTTCACCCGCCCGCGCACGCTGCTGCTGGCCTCCGGGCACTGGTGGGGGCCCAGCCAGAAGACCGTCCGCGGTCCGTCCGCCTTCCTGGAGCAGCTGCGCGAGCACTGCGAGCGGCCCGGCGCCGGGGAGGTCGAGCACTGGGCCGAGCAGCCGGAGAAGGGCGCCGAGAACCCGGCGCTGGCCGATCCCGTCGAGCGCCCCTGGCCGCTGCCGCTGGACCCGGCCGCCCAGCTGGCCCGCCGCCGGGTCGCCGAGGTGGTGCACGCCCGGCTGGCCGGCGCGCCCGCCCCCGAACCCGAGCCGATGGCCGCCGAGGACCAGCGCCAGGCGGCCTCCTGGGACCGCGACCTCACCGCGCTGCTGGGCGAGTTGGAGCGCTCCCGGCGCACCGCCCGCGACGTGCCGCTGCCCGCCGCGCTGTCCGCCACCCAACTGCTGCGCCTGGCCGCCGACCCGGACGGCTTCGCGCGCGACCTGGCCCGGCCGATGCCGCGCCCGCCGCAGCCGGCCGCCCGGCGGGGCACCCGCTTCCACGCCTGGGTGCAGTCCCGGATCGAACCGCTGCTGCTGATCGAGCCGGGCGCGCTGCCCGGCGCCGACGACGACGGCATCGAGGACGAGCAGGACCTGGAGCGGCTCAAGGAGGCGTTCCTGCGCACCCCGTACGCCCAGCGCCGGCCGCACCGGGTGGAGGCGCCGTTCCAGCTGGTGCTCGGGGGTCGGGTGGTGCGCGGCCGGATCGACGCGGTGTACCGGGACGGTGACGTGACGTCAGTAACCGGTGGCGCGTCACGCTACGAAGTGGTGGACTGGAAGACCCACCGCGAGGAGACCGCCGACCCGTTGCAGCTCGCGGTCTACCGGATCGCCTGGGCCGAGCAGGCGGGCGTTCCGCCGGAGCAGGTCACGGCTTCCTTCCTGTACGTCCGCAGCGGGCGGATCGTCCGTCCGACAGGACTTCCCGACCGAAAAGAGTTGGAACGGCTCCTGATCGGGAACAGTGAAGAATGAGTCACGCAGAGCATTCAAGTCATCACGGCAGCGCCCGAAACCTGTGCGCCATGCACGTTTCGTGCCTATTGTGGGGTCGGTAACCGGTCAACCCCCGTGCTCCGGCCGCCAGCGAGGCCCGCATTCCCTAACCCTCAGTCATCACCGCAGGTGCCCCCGGGCATCGGCGTCTTCTGCTGGAGTAACCGACGTTGAGCGCGACCGGATGGATCAGAGAGCGGTTCACCGGGCCGACCCCGGGACCCGCTCCGGGCACGACCGGCACCTGGCCGAGGACGGCGCTCGCGCTGCCCTTCATCGGCATGGCGCTGATCGTCGCCCTCGACTTCGTCAGCAACACCGAGGTGACGGTCGAACCGGCCCTCACCGCCGTCCCCGCGCTGGCCGCCGTGGTCAGCCACCGAACCTGGTACCCGCTCGCCATCGGCCTCTTCACCGAGGCGGTGGCCTTCCTGATGGCCTTCCGCAGCGACGCCCTCGACCAGTCCGTGCACGCCGCCAGCGTCTTCGCGATCCTGCTGGTCGCCCTGATCGGCTGGGTCAGCGCCACCCTTCGGCTGCGCCAGGAGCGGGCGCTGGCCGACGCCCAGCTCGTCGCCTCGATCGCCCGCCGGGTGCTGCTGCGGCCCGTCCCCGAGCGGGTCGGCACCGTCCAGGCGGCCGTCCACTACGAGGCCGCCGCCGCGCACGCCAGGATCGGCGGCGACCTGTACGAGGTGGTCAACACCCGGCACGGGGTGCGGGCCGTGGTCGGCGACGTCCGTGGCAAGGGCCTCGGCGCGGTCGAGACCGCCGCCGCCGTCCTCGGCGCCTTCCGTGAGGCCGCGCACCAGGAGCCCGCACTGGACCGGGTCGCCGGCTGGCTGGCCGTCAGCCTCGACCGGGCCCTGCACGAGAACGACCACCCGGGCGTGGAGGAGGAGTTCGTCACCCTGGTGCTGATCGGCGTCGGCGCGGACGGCACCGCGGAACTGGTCAACTGCGGCCACCCCTCGCCGCTGCTGCTGCGCGGCGGGGACGTCCGGCCGCTCGAACTCGCCGAGACCGTCCCGCCGCTGGGCGTCCTCGACCCGGCCGACGTCCGGCCGCCGGTGCACCGGGTGGCACTGCGGCCCGGTGACCGGGTCCTGCTGTTCACCGACGGGGTGATCGAGGCCCGCGACCGCTCCGGCGCCTTCTACCCGCTCGCCGAACGCCTCCCGCGCTGCGCCGACGGCCGCCCGGCGGACGTCCTGCAGCGCCTGCACGAGGACGTGGTGCGCCACGTCGGCCGCCAACTCGGCGACGACGCGGCCATGCTGCTCCTCCAGTACGCGCCGGCCCCCGCCGCCGGCCCCCAACTACCGCACCAGCACGGCATCCTGTCCCGCCAGCGCTAGGCTCGGAGAGGATCTAGAGCGAGACCTCCACCAGCAGCGGCCGGTGGTCCGACACCGCCGCGCGCGGCGCCGCCGCCGGGCCGACCGCGGCGCGCGGCACGCCGACCGCCAGCACGTGGTCGAACTGCACCGCCGGGCGGTGCGAGGGGTACGTCGGGGTGCGGGCCAGGTCGTACCAGCCCTGCAGCCGGGGGCGGGGCTCGCGCACCCGGCGCCGGCGCGGCTCGGCCAGGGCCGGCCGGGCCCGCCGGGCCGCCCGCAGCTCCCGGACCCGCGCCCGGGGCGCGGTGCGCTCCAGCGCGGTCGCCCCGCCGAGGACGGTGCGCGGCACCGCGCCGACCAGGTTGAAGTCGCCCAGCACCAGGTACGGCTGCGGCAGGTCCGCGATCCACCGCCGGATGCCGGCCAGCTGCGCCATGTTCCACCCGGGGACGAAGGACAGGTGCGCCGCCACCACGGTGAACGGGCCGTGGTCGCCCTCCAGCACGGCCGCCAGCGCCGCCCGCGGCTCGTCCGGCACCGGGGTGAGCCCGCGCCGGCCGGCCACCCGCAGCGGCAGCCCGAACGGAGCCGGGGCGAACCGGCGGGCCCGCCAGTGCCGCACCGGGAGCCGGGTCAGCAGCGCGGTGCCGTACGAGGGCGGGGCGCCGTCGCCGACGTCGCCGGGCCCGTATACCCGCAGGCCGCCGGGCACGGAGGGCTCCGGCACCCAGCCCGCGACCGGCGCCGGGCGCCCGTGCAGGGCGGCGGCGAACCGCCAGTCGGCGGCCCCCATGGCCTTGGCGGCCACCGCGGCCTGGTCGGTGCCGCCGGAGCGGGACTGGTGGCGGTCCACCTCCTGCAGGGCCAGTACGTCGGCGTCCAGCGCGGCCACCGCCTCCGCCAGCGGCCCGCCGGCGTCGGCGGGGTAGGGCCGCGGGGCGCCGTCCGGGGCGAGCGGCTGACCGTGCAGCAGGTTGAAGGTGGCGATGCGCAACTGGCTCACACCGCACGACGGTACCCGCTCGCCGGGGGAGGGGGCGCGGCTTGAGCCTGTAGGGCATACCGGGTATACATACTGAGTATGTCCATCCGACACGGTCTGCTCGCCCTGCTCGACCAGGGCCCGCGCTACGGCTACCAACTGCGCACCGAGTTCGAGGCGCGCACCGGCGCCACCTGGCCGCTCAACGTCGGGCAGGTCTACACCACGCTGTCCCGACTGGAGCGGGACGGCCTGGTCGAGCCCGCCGGAGAGGACGACGAGGGCCACCAGTTCTACGCCGTCACCGAGGAGGGGCGCACCGAGCTGCGGGCCTGGTTCGACACCCCGGTGCCCCGGACCAACCCCCCGCGCGACGAACTGGCCATCAAGCTCGCCATGGCCGTCACCGTCCCCGGGGTGGACGTCTCCGCCGTCGTCCAGGGCCAGCGCCGCCACAGCATCAAGGCACTCCAGGACTACACCCGGCTCAAGGGCCGCGCGCTGGCCGGGGAGTCACGGCCCGGCATCGCGCCCTCCGCGAGCAACGACCTGGCCTGGCTGCTCGTCCTCGACCAGCTGATCTTCCAGACCGAGGCCGAGATCCGCTGGCTCGACCACTGCGAGACCCGGCTCCACCAGCACGCGGAGACCGAACAGGCCCGCGCCGCCGAAGCCGCCCGCGACGGCGGCGCCACGGCCGCCCGGCCCGCCCGCCGCCGCTCGCGCACCTGACCGCGCCCGCCTGACCGCGTGCGCCTGACCTCGCCCGCCGTAGCCCACGCACCCGACCCCGCCCGCCGCCGCTGACGCACCTGACCCCGGCGGCCACCCGAACCATCGGCCCGGACCCGACGCCGAGCCCACCACCAGCACAAGGGGGGAACCATGTCCCACACCGACCCGGCCCGGCAGACGCCGGTACTGCACCTGGAGAACGTCACCCGAGTCCACGGCCAAGGCGCCGCGGAGGTCCAAGCCCTGCGCGGCATCGACCTCAAGGTCCACCCCGGCGAGTTCGTCGCCGTCATGGGCCCGTCCGGCTCCGGCAAGTCGACGCTCCTCACCCTCGCCGGCGGACTGGACACCCCGACCACCGGCCAGGTCCTCGTCGAGGGCGTCGCCCTCGGCGGGCTCAACCGCAAGCGGCTCGCCCAGGTCCGCCGCCGCTCCATCGGCTACGTCTTCCAGGACTACAACCTGATACCGGCCCTCACCGCCGGCGAGAACATCTCGCTGCCGCGCGAACTCGACGGCCTCTCCGCCCGCGCCGCCCGCCGCGAGGCGCTCGCCGCCCTGGAGGAGCTCGGCATCCCCGAGCTCGCCGACCGCTTCCCCGACGACATGTCCGGCGGCCAGCAGCAGCGCGTCGCCATCGCCCGCGCCCTCATCGGCGAGCGCCGCCTCGTCCTCGCCGACGAGCCCACCGGCGCCCTCGACTCCACCACCGGCGAGGCCGTCCTCGCCGTCCTGCGCGCCCGCTGCGACGCCGGCGCCGCCGCCATGATGGTCACCCACGAGGCCCGGCACGCCGCCTGGGCCGACCGCGTGGTCTTCCTGCGCGACGGCCGCATGGTCGACGAGAGCGTCAGCCAGGACGCCGCCAGCCTGCTCGTCAGCGCCGCCACCAACAGCATGAAGGTGGACGAGTGAAGCTCAGCGCCTGGCGGGTCGCCCTGCGCATCGCCCGCCGCGACGCCCTGCGGGCCAAGGGCCGCAGCGCCCTGGTCATCGCCATGGTCGCGCTGCCCGTCCTCGGCGTCACCGGCGCCGACGTGGTCTTCCGCAGCGCCGACCTCGAACCCGCCGAACACGTCGTGCGCGTCATGGGCCAGGCCGCCGGCGAACTGCAGATGGTCGAACGCGGCTCCACCGTCCTCCAGGCGCCCGACCCCGACAAGGGAATGACCACCAAGAGCGCCAAGGACGAGGCGAAGAACGGCGCCGCCCCCCAGTACACCCCCGCCCAGCAGCGCAGCCTCGACACCGAGCCCGCCGAACTGGCGAAGCAGCTGCTCCCGCCCGGCGCCACCCTCGTACCCGAGCGGCAGGGCCCCTACATCGCCGCCGGCAGCTCCCAGGGCCTGCTCAGCACCGGGACCACCGAACTGGACCTCACCGACCCGGTCTGGAACGGCCGCGTCAACCTGGTCAAGGGCCGCGCCCCCGCCACCGACGGCGAAGCCGCCGTCACCCGGGACTTCCTCACCCGCTCCGGCCTCAAGATCGGCGACCGGACCGCCGTCCGCGGCCTGGAGGACAGCCCCTTCACCATCACCGGCGTCGTCGAGTACCCCGGTGAACTGACGGCCACCGAGATCATCGCCCGGCCCGGCACCCTGATCAGCAAGCTCGCCAAGCTCCCCGGCGCCGACCGCAGCCGCAACGCCGGCACCGACGCGCCCACCCGCTGGCTCGTCAAGCTCCCCGCCGGCGCCACCCTCGACTGGCCCAAGGTCACCGAACTGGGCGGCTACGGCTTCGCCCTCGCCTCCCGCGCCGTCCTGCTCGACCCGCCGGCCCGCGCCGACGTCCCCTACTACGTCGAGGCCGACAAGCGCGGCGGCCCCACCCCCGGCTACCTCGACCGCACCTCCGTCGTCATCCTCGCCACCGTCGTCGGCATGGCCCTGCTGGAGATCGTCCTCCTCGCGGGCCCCGCCTTCGCCGTCGGGGCCAGGCGCTCCCGGCGGCAGCTCGGCCTGCTCGCCGCCGGCGGCGGTGAGCGCGCCAACATCCGCGCCGTCGTCCTCGGCGGCGGCATCGTCCTCGGCGTCACCGGCGCCGTCGTCGGCCTCGGACTCGGCATCGGCCTGGTCGCCCTGCTGCGCACCCGGGCCGAGGAGTACGCCGGCCAGCGCTTCGGCCACTTCAACCTCCAGCCGCTCGACCTGCTCGGCGTGCTCCTGGTCGGCCTGGTCACCGGCCTGCTCGCCGCCGTCGTGCCCGCCGTCCAGGCCTCCCGCCAGGACGTCGTCGCTGCGCTCACCGGCCGCGACTCGCTCAAGCCCCCGAGCCGCAGGCTCGCCGTGGTCGGCCTGCTGATGCTCGGCGGCGGCTCCGCGCTCGCCCTGCTCGGCGCCACCAGCGGCTTCGCCAACCGCAGCCTGTCCGTCCTCGGCGGCTCGGCCGTCGCCGAACTCGGCATGGTCGCCCTGACGCCCTACCTGGTCGGCCTGTTCGGCCGGCTCGGCCGCTGGCTCTCGCTCGGCCCCCGGCTCGCCCTGCGCGACTCGGTGCGCCACCGCGGCCGCACCGCGCCCGCCGTCGCCGCCGTGATGGCCGCCGTCGCCGGCACCGTCGCGGTCAGCGTCTACCTCGCCAGCTACGACGAGGGGAACCGCCGCGAGTACACCGCCGCCGCCCCCTCCGGCGCCGTCCTGCTCGGCAGCGGCTGGCTGCCCGCCTCCGAGGGCAATCTGCTGCCGCAGATGCGCGACGCGGTGGAACGCAACATCCCCGCCCTCGGGCCGCGCGCCGACGTCCAGCGCGTCAACTACAAGGGCGACTGCGCCGACGGCGGCAGCAGCTGCGGCTACATCCAGGTCGCGCTGCCCGAGGAACTGCGCTGCCCCGTCCTCGACGACACCGAGCGCAGCACCAGCGAGACGGAGCGCATCCTCGGCACCGACCCGCGCTGCCAGGTCTCGGGCCACCGCGGCAACCAGTTCAGCAACCTCTCCGCGGGCGACGCCACCCTGCTGCACAACCTCTACGGCGTCACCGACCCGGCCGCCGGGCAGGCCCTCGCCGCCGGCAAGGCCGTGGTCTTCGACGCGCGCTACCTCAAGGACGGCAAGATCGCGGTCGAGTTGAACGATCCGATGGAGGAGACCGACGGGTCGTCCCACGGGCCGTCCCCCAGGAAGCGCGGCCACACCGAGATCTCCGTCGACGCCGTCCTCGCGTCCGCGGCGGTGCCGGCCAGCGGCCAGGCCGTGATCAGCCCCGACACCGCCACCCGGCTCGGCCTCACCACCGCCCCGGCCGGCTCGGTCTGGCTGCCCGACAGCTCCCCCTCCGACGGCTCCCAGCAGAAGGCCAACGGGGCGCTGGCCAAGCTCACCGACCAGGAGGTCCTCTCGATCGAGCGCGGCTACCAGTCCAGGGCCGACCTGATCGGCCTCGGGCTGTCGATCTTCGCCGGCATCGTCGCCCTCGGCGCGGCCGGCATCGCCACCGGACTCGCCGCCGCCGACTCCCAGCGCGACCTGACCACCCTCGCGGCGGTCGGCGCCGAGCCCCGGATCCGGCGCACGCTGTCCGGCTTCCAGTGCGGGGTGATCGCGGCCATGGGCACCCTGCTCGGCACCGTCTGCGGGATCGTGCCGGCGGTGGCCCTGCGCAAGGTCCAGGGTGCGGCGGCCACCGTCCCCGGGATGCCCGCCGAGATGATCGCCAACAAGTCGGTCGTGGTCCTCCCGTGGCTCACCATCGGGTTCACCGTGGTGGCGCTGCCGCTGCTCGCGGCGGGCCTGGCCGCGCTGCTCACCCGCTCGCGGATCTCGCTGCTGCGCCGCTCCGGCTGAGGTCCGTGCACCCTCCCGTCACCCCCGTCCGCGCCCCCTCCAATCCGGGGGCGCGGGCGGGGGTGACGGAGGTTACAGCCCCAACGGCGCCCGGCAGCCGGACGGCCGGGGCGGGCACCCGCACGGGCGAACTAAAGTCGTCGGTATGACGAGAACTCCGGACAGCGTCGTCCGCTCCTTCATCGACCAGCACCAGGCCGGTTTCCTCGCCGACCTCTCCGAGTGGCTGGCCATTCCCTCGGTCTCCGCCGACCCGGCCCGCGCCGGCGACGTGCGGCGCTCCGCCGAGTGGCTGGCCGCCAAGCTGCGCGACACCGGCTTCCCGGTGGCCGAGGTGTGGGAGACCGACGGCCTGCCGGCGGTGTTCGCCGAGTGGCCCTCCGGGGACTCGTCCGCGCCGACCGTCCTGGTCTACGGGCACCACGACGTGCAGCCCGCCGCGAAGGAGGACGGCTGGGAGACGGAGCCGTTCACCCCGACCGTGGTCGGCGGGCGGCTGTTCGCCCGCGGCGCGGCCGACGACAAGGGCCAGGTGTTCTTCCACACCCTGGGCGTGCGCGCCCACCTGGCCGCGACCGGCCGCACCGCGCCGGCCGTCAACCTCAAGCTGCTGATCGAGGGCGAGGAGGAGTCCGGCTCGCCGCACTTCGCCGACCTGGTCCGGCGCGAGGCCGGGCGGCTGGCCGCCGACGTGGTGGTCATCTCGGACACCGGCATGTGGTCCGAGACCACGCCGACCGTGTGCACCGGCATGCGGGGCCTGGCCGACGCCCAGATCGACCTGTACGGCCCGGACACCGACATCCACTCCGGCTCCTTCGGCGGCGCCGTCCCCAACCCGGCGCAGGTCGCCGCCGAGCTGGCGACCGGCCTGCACGACGCCGACCGCCGGGTGGACATCCCGGGCTTCTACGACGGCGTGATCGAGCTGACCGACCGCGAGCGCGAGCTGTTCGCCGAACTGCCCTTCGACGAGGCGCAGTGGCTCAGGGTCGCCAAGTCGTACGGCACCCGGGGCGAGGCCGGCTACTCCACCCTGGAGCGGGTCTGGGCCCGCCCGACCGCCGAGGTCAACGGCGTCTGGGGCGGCTACACCGGCCCCGGCGGCAAGACCATCGTGCCGTCCTCGGCGCACCTCAAGCTGTCCTTCCGGCTGGTCGCCGGGCAGGAGGTGGAGAAGGTGCGCGAGGCCGTCCGGGAGTGGGTGGCCGCGCGGGTGCCCGAGGGCGTCCGCCACGAGCTGACCTTCCCGGGCGCGACCCGGCCCTGCCTGACCCCGCTGGACCACCCGGCGCTGCAGTCCACCGTCCGCGCCATGGGCCGGGCCTTCGGGCAGAAGATCCTCTTCACCCGCGAGGGCGGCTCCGGCCCGGCCGCCGACCTCCAGGACGTGCTCGGCGCGCCGGTGCTGTTCCTCGGCATCTCGGTGCCCTCGGACGGCTGGCACTCGGTCAACGAGAAGGTCGAACTGGACCTGCTGGCCAAGGGCGTGGAGACGGCCGCGTACCTGTGGGGGGACCTGGCCGAGAACTTCCGGCCCGGCGCGTGATCCCGCGCGGGCACACCATGGCAGTCAGATCACTCATCCGGATGATTCATCACGTGGGGATGGAACGAAGTGAGCACCGTGCCTGAGACCGAACGCCCACTGAACCTGGCACTGGCCCGGGCCGGGGTGGACCGGGCGGCCGAGCACCGGCTCGACGAGCCCTGGCTGGCCGCGGCCTGGAGCCACCCGGCCACCCGGGTGCTGCCGATCGCCGGCGGCGAGGCGTTCGTCGTCGACACCGCGCAGGGCACCGAACTCGTGCTGATGCCCTCCTTCGAGGCGCCGCAGACCGGGGACCGGTACTTCCTCGGCACCGACGAGGACGGCGTCTCGTACTTCGCGCTGGCCGGGGAGAGCCTGCCCGGGCGGCTGGACGGCGACGCCCGCCCGGCCGGGCTGCGCGAGGTCGGCGCGCTGCTGTCGGACCGGGACGCCGGACTGCTGGTGCACGCCGTCGCGCTGGAGCACTGGCACCGGCTGCACAGCTTCTGCTCGCGCTGCGGGCACCCGACCGAGAAGGCCGGCGCCGGGCACGTGCGGCGCTGCACCTCCTGCGCGGCCGAGCACTACCCGCGCACCGACCCGGCGGTGATCATGGTGATCACCGACGAGCAGGACCGCTGCCTGCTCGGCCGTCAGGCGCTGTGGCCGGAGGGCCGCTGGTCCACCCTGGCCGGCTTCGTCGAGCCGGGGGAGTCGATCGAGCAGGCGGTGGTGCGCGAGGTGCACGAGGAGGCCGGCGTGCGGGTCGGCGAGGTGCGCTACGTCGCCAGCCAGCCCTGGCCCTTCCCGTCGAGCCTGATGCTCGGCTTCACGGGCCGGGCGCTGCCGGGCGGCACGGCGATCACCGTGGACGGCGAGGAGCTGGCCGAGGCGCGCTGGTTCTCCCGTGACGAGCTGCGGGCCGGGATGGAGGCGGGGGAGATCCTGCCGCCCTCCGGGATCTCGATCGCACGCCACCTGGTCGAGCTCTGGTACGGCGGACCGCTGCCGTCGGCGGCGCGCTGGTAATCCCCGACGAATGGGGGGCGTGCGGGTTATCCCGCGCGCCCCCGTTTTTCTTTTCCCTTCCTTCCCGAATCCGACACGATCAGATGTTCGTGGCCGGACGGGCCAGTTCTGCTACCGCCGCCCGCCACCCCGCGGCCGTCGTCAACCCGCGCGGACGACATTGCCGGAAACGGCTGAAACCCCGCCATCGCGCTCGCTACATTCACTCGGGTGACAATCCCCCGGGGCACCGCCCAATCCCCCAAATACCAGCGTCTCGCCGCCGACCTGCGCCGCCGGATCGCCGAGGGCGAGTTCACCGCCGACGCCGCACTCCCGGTCGAGAGCGAACTGGAACGCCAGTACGGAGTCGCCCGCAACACCGTCCGGCTCGCCGTCGACGTCCTGGTCAACGAAGGCCGCCTGGTCCGCCTCCAGGGCAAGGGCACCTACCTGCGGGAACACCCCGTCCTGGACCACCGCGCCTACGGCCCCACCCTGGCCCCCGCCCCCCGGGACTGCCTGGCCGTGCCCTCCGCCGTCTACCTCGGCGAGGCCGCCGAGGCCGGCCGCGAACTCACCACCGACTTCGAGATGATGATCGTCCGGGCCCGGGTCGACATCGCCGAACGGCTCGGACTGCGCCCCGGCGAGGCCATCGTGGTCCGCCGCCAACTGCGCCTGCTCGACCGCGAGCCGTACTCCATCGAGGAGAGCCACTACCGGGCCGGACTCGCCGCCGGCACCCCGCTGATGGAACCCGACCCGGTCGAGGGCGGCGACGAGGCCGTCCTCAACGAACTCGGCCGCACCGAGATCGGCGCCGTCGACCACCTGGTCGCCCGGATGCCCGGCCCCGAGGAGGCCCAGTGGTTCCAGGGCGGCCCCGGCGTGCCGCTGATGGTCCAGACCCGCGTCACCTACGACCGGCGCGGGCCCGTCCGGGTCATCGAGACCCGCTACTCGGCCGACCGCAGCCGGCTCGTCTACGGCATCGGCGACCTCGGCGCGCGCGCCACCCTGCCCGCGCCCGCCGCACCCGTCGACCCCGCCAGGGCCGACGCGCAGTGACGCGCGCCGGCCCGGACCCCGGGCCGGGCCGGCCCCGCTCAGGCCGTTCAAGCCCGCTCATGCCCGCGCGGGCCGCTCGGACCACTCAGACCCCGAGGGCCTTCTTCACCTGCAGCAGGCTCGGGTTGGTCATCACGACCCGCTCGCCGCCGGCGTTCGGCGTCACCAGCACCGTCGGCACGGTCTGGTTGCCGCCGTTGACCGACTCGACGAACGACGCCGACGCCGGGTCCTCCTCGATGTTGACCTCCGTGTAGCCGATCCCCTCCCGGTCCATCTGGCTCTTGAGTCGGTTGCAGTACCCGCACCAGGTCGTGCTGTACATCGTCACGCTGCCGGACATCGAGGAGGCTCCTTCAGGAAGAGGGCGTACGGTCTCAGGGCAGGAACGCCCACCGCGCGACGGTCATTCCGCACGGCCACGCTCCGTCGCACCACGACGGCGCCCGAACGGCCCCGCGCGCCCCGGTGCGCAGCGATCATCCTGCGATCACACCGTGCCTGTGGACAACCCCGCCCCCGTTGTCCCAGCGGGCTGAGAGGATGGAAAGCATGCAGGAAGACCTCTTGAGCGGCAGCCCGTCCGACGGCCCCCACGGCTCCCTCTGGGCCGACCCCACCGCCGCCACGGGCCCCGACGCCGTGCTCGCCGGGCTCGACCCCGAACAGCGCGCCGTCGCCACCGCCCTGCACGGGCCCGTCTGCGTCCTCGCCGGCGCCGGCACCGGCAAGACCCGCGCCATCACCCACCGGATCGCCTACGGCGTGCGCAGCGGCGTGTACCAGCCCCAGCAGGTCCTCGCCGTCACCTTCACCGCCCGCGCCGCCGGCGAGATGCGCGGCCGACTGCGCCAACTCGGCGCCGACGGCGTCCAGGCCCGCACCTTCCACGCCGCCGCCCTGCGCCAGCTCCAGTACTTCTGGCCGCGCGCCGTCGGCGGCCCCGTGCCCCAGCTGCTCGAACGCAAGGTCCAGCTCGTCGCCGAATCCGCCGGCCGCTGCGGCCTGCGCGTCCAGCGCACCGAACTGCGCGACCTCACCGCCGAGATCGAATGGGCCAAGGTCACCCAGCTCGGC
This sequence comes from Kitasatospora sp. NPDC058492, assembly GCF_042720685.1. Lineage (NCBI taxonomy): Bacteria > Bacillati > Actinomycetota > Actinomycetes > Kitasatosporales > Streptomycetaceae > Kitasatospora > Kitasatospora sp. NPDC058492. The sequence goes on along the minus strand of NZ_JBHXMU010000077.1, from coordinate 7,754 downwards.
CCCGACGACTACCCCGCCGCCGTCCAGAAGTCCGGCCGCGAAGCCCCCCGCGACCCGGCCGAGACCGCCCAGGTCTACCGCGTCTACGAGGAGACCAAGAGCCGCCGCGGCGTCATCGACTTCGAGGACGTCCTGCTGCTCACCGCCGCCATCCTGGAGGACCGCCCCGACATCGCGGACCAGGTCCGCTCCCAGTACCGGCACTTCACCGTCGACGAGTACCAGGACGTCTCGCCGCTCCAGCAGCGGCTGCTCGACCAGTGGACCGGCCCCGGCGGCGGCGCCAGCCTCTGCGTCGTCGGCGACGCCAGCCAGACCATCTACTCCTTCACCGGTGCCACCCCCGACTACCTGCTCAACTTCCGCACCCACCACCCCGAGGCCACGGTCGTCAAGCTGGTCCGCGACTACCGCTCCACCCCGCAGGTCGTCCACCTCGCCAACGGGCTGCTCAGCCAGGCCCGCGGCGAGGCCGCCCGCCACCGCCTCGAACTCGTCTCCCAGCGCGAGGCCGGCCCCGAACCCGTCTACACCGAGTACGAGGACGAGCCCACCGAGGCCGAGACCACCGCCCGCCGGATCAAGGACCTGCTCGCCACCGGCGTGCGCGCCAGCGAGGTCGCCGTCCTGTTCCGCACCAACGGCCAGTCCGAGGTCTACGAGCAGGCCCTCGCCGACCTCGGCGTCCCCTACCAGCTCAAGGGCGCCGAGCGGTTCTTCGAACGCCCCGAGGTCCGCGACGCCGGCGTCCTGCTGCGCGGCGCCGCCCGGGCCGGCGCCGACCCGCTCACCGCCGACGCCCCCGACCTCGCCGGCCAGGTCCGCGCCGTCCTCGCCGCCCGCGGCTTCACCGCCGAACCGCCCGCCGGCTCCGGCGCCGTCCGCGACCGCTGGGAGTCCCTCGCCGCCCTCGTCCGGCTCGCCGAGGAGTTCGAGCGCACCCGCACCGCCGCCGGCCACAGCGCCGACCTCGCCGCCTACGTCGCCGAACTCGACGCCCGCGCCGCCGCCCAGCACGCCCCCGCCGTCGAAGGCGTCACCCTCGCCTCGCTGCACGCCGCCAAGGGCCTCGAATGGGACGCCGTCTTCCTCGTCGGCCTCACCGAGGGCACCCTGCCGATCATCTACGCCAAGACCGACGAGCAGATCGAGGAGGAGCGCCGACTCCTCTACGTCGGCGTCACCCGCGCCCGCAGGCACCTCTCCCTCTCCTGGGCGCTCAGCCGCTCCCCGGGCGGCCGGGCCAGCCGCAAGCCCAGCCGCTTCCTGGACGGGCTGCGTCCCGGCTCCAGCGCCCCCGGCGCACGCACCGGCGGGCGGGGCGGGCGCGGGGGCGTGGAGCCCGGCGAGCGCTCCGCCGGACGGCGGGTCCGCGGCCCGGTCAAGTGCCGGGTCTGCGAGAAGGTGCTCACCGAGGCGGTCGAGCGCAAGCTGCGCCGCTGCGAGAGCTGCCCGTCCACGATGGACGAGGCGCTGTACGAGCGGCTGCGCGAGTGGCGGGCCCGGCAGGCCAAGAAGCAGGGGGCGCCGGCCTACGTGGTGTTCACCGACGCCACGCTCATGGCCATCGCCGAGGACGTGCCGGCCAGCCGCCAGGAGCTGGCCGTGATCTCCGGGGTCGGCGCGATGAAGCTGGACAAGTACGGGGCGGCCGTGCTCTCGTTGTGTGCGGGGGAGGAGCCCGAGGAGGATCCGGACGGCGTCGAGGACGGCGAGCCGGTCGATCCGGCGTGAGCCGGTCCGGGCGCGGTCCAGGGGAGTCTCCCGGGGGCCGCTCGGGGGACATTCGAACCCGCCGTGAAAAATAGTTTGCGCGGCATACCGGGAGCGCAATAGCCTGCCGGAGCGGTCAAGGGGACGAGATCGCACGGGGTGACACCTGTGCCGAATCCCCTGCACCCAACAGCTTCACCGAGACAGACATCCGAACATTCGGAGCCGGGGCGACCTGGCTCCGCGAGACGCCGAGAGGAGGCGATGACAGTGGGAAACATCATGATCACCAAAATGACTGGCCAGACCGTTGTTGCTGCCTCCCTGCGTGCCGCCCGTCTGCGGGCGCTCGCCGAGCTCGGTGGAACCGGTCTGGGTCTCGACACCACCGGTGTCTCCGTCGTCCCCGCTGTCAGTGGCCTTGGACACACTGATGTCTGCGCCGCGGGCGGCAGGAACGTCGAAGGCACCTCCGTCGAGGCCGGTCTGTCCGGCGACTGGGCGTCGTTCGGCACGTCGCGCTCCCTGCGTGATGAGCGACCGACCCAGGCACCGAAGGCAGTCGTAGCAGCCGCCATGCATGGCGACTATGCGCAGGTCGTCGGTGCCGGAAGCACCCAGAAGCAGAACGAGCAGCAGATTAACCAGGCCATGGCCGCCTTTGCGGGCGCCACGGCCATCCGGATGCGGGCCTTCCGCGGGCCTGAACCCTGGAGAGAACGAACCTGAGTAAGCCTCAGGTCGGCACCTCCAGGGCCGCGGAACCCGTCACACCGGGATCCGCGGCCCTTCTGTTTTGTCCGGTACGCAAGACCACCCAGGCCCCCCGGGGCCTCCGGCCCAGACCCACCAGCCATCTGGGCCGGAACCACTGAGAAGACGAGGAAGACGCCACAGTGTCCACGGTCATCACGCCGCCCATCCCGTCCGTACCGCCGACAAGCCAGATCACCAAGGCCGACCAGGCCGACCCCCCGGAGGTTCTTTCCATGCAGATCAGCTCCATCGAGCAGGCCGAGGCGCTCGGGCTCCCCATCCCCTGCCGCGCCTTCGACCCCGAGGTCTTCTTCGCCGAGACGCCCGCCGACGTCGAGTACGCGAAGTCCCTCTGCGGCACCTGCCCGGTCAAGGACGCCTGTCTGACCGGTGCGCTGGAGCGGCGCGAGCCGTGGGGCGTCTGGGGTGGCGAGCTCTTCGTCCAGGGTGTCGTCGTGGCCCGCAAGCGGCCGCGTGGCCGTCCGCGCAAGACCGAGGTCATGGCGTGAACCCCGCCCACGGCGCCAGGGCCGTCCGCCGGGGAGAGCAGCCCCTGCTGGACAGCTCCCTCCGCCGTTCCGTCCGGATCGCCGCCGCCAAGGCCGACGCAGCCCGGCCAGCCCCCTTCCCGAGCACGCACCACGAGCAGGACCACCACATGACCGCCGTCGCCATCGATCCGACCGTCCGCGCTGAGCAGACCACCGAACTTCAGATCCAGAACAGGACCCTCGAAATGCAACTCCTCCACGAATCCCTGGCCCGGGCCCATATGCAAGAGCGCCTGCACGAGGCCGAGCACCAACGCCTCGTCACCCGGGTCGCCCGGGCCCGCCGGCTCAAGCAGCGGGCCGAGCGCGCCTCGCTGCGGGCCCGCAAGGCGATCGCCGTCGCCCTGATGTAGCCGTGGCTGTCGTCGCGGCTTTCGTCGCGGCGCGGGGCCTCCCCGCGTTCCACCCCCGTCGTGCCGCAGGCCGCCCCCCGTCACGGGGAGCGGCCTGCGGTCGTCGGGGGCGTTGTGGTCAGCTCTTGCGGGTGCGGTTGGCGGGCTCGCCGCCTGCCGGCTTGCGACCGGCCGGCTTCGCCGTCCCCGCCGGTCTCGCCGTCCCCACTGGGTCGGCCGGCTTCGCCGTCCCCGCCGGCTCCCGACCGGCGAACTGGGGCAGCCACGCCAGCATCTCCGCCCGGAACGGCGCCTGGGCGCCCAACTGGCAGAGCACCCCGATGGTGCTCAGCGTCACCCGATGGATCAGCAGGTACGCGGGCGGCAGGTTCAGTTGCTTGCCCAGGTTGTAGGCGGGCGAGCGCGGATCGGCGATCCGGGCCGCCTGCGCGCGCATCCAGGCCCGGGTGAAGTGGAAGCTGTCCACGGCGGCCGGCTCGATGATCGGCCGCAGGTAGTCCAGCACCGCGTCCGGGTCCAGCTCGATCGAGGGCTTGACGAAGCCCTCCTCGCGCAGCATCTTCAGCACGCCCGCCGCGTCGCCGTCCAGGGCCATCCGCAGCGACGCCCCGATCGGCGCGGGCAGCCCGCCCGGCAGCCGGTCCACCGTGCCGAAGTCCAGCACCCCCAGCCGCCAGCCCGACGCCGGGCCGTCGTCCTTCAGCAGCCGGAAGTTGCCCGGGTGCGGGTCCGCGTGCAGCAGGCCGGTCCGGGACGGGCCCGCGAACAGGAACCGGGCCAGCAACTGCCCGGCACGGTCTCGCTCCTCCTGGGTGCCGCCCGTGATCACCTCGGCCAGCGGGGTGCCGTCCATCCACTCGGTGACCAGCACCTGGTCGGCCTGCGCCACCACGCCGGGCACCACGATGTCCGGGTCGCCGGCGAACTCCTCGGCGTGGCGGCGCTGGGCCTGCGCCTCCAGCTCGTAGTCCAGTTCCTCCGACACTCGTTCGCGCAGCTCGGCGATCAGCGGCTTGATGTCCAGCCCCGGGATCAGCGGGCCCAACAGCCAGGCCACCCGGCTCAGTTGCGTCAGGTCGGCGAGCAGCGCGTCGCCCGCGCCCGGGTACTGCACCTTGACCGCGACCCGGCGCCCGTCGTGCCAGACGGCCCGGTGCACCTGCCCGATCGAGGCGGCCGCGGCCGGCCGGTCGTCGAACTCCCGGAACAGCTCGCGCCAGCCGTCCCCGAGCCGCTGGGCGAGCGCGGTGTGCACCTTGGCGGCGGGCATCGGGGGAGCGGCGTCCTGCAGCTTGGTGAGCGCGGCCCGGTACGGCCCGGCGACCTCCTCGGGCAGCGCGGCCTCGAAGACGGACAGCACCTGCCCGAACTTCATGGCCCCGCCCTTGAGTTCACCCAGGACCTTGAACAGCTGGTCGGCGGTGGCCTGCTGGAGCTCGGCCGTCACCACCTCGGCGGAGCGCCCGCCGATGCGCTTGCCCAGACCGAGTGTGGCGCGTCCGGCTATCCCCAGCGGCAGGGCGGCGAGCCGTGCCGTGCGGGTCACTGCCTTGCGCGGAAGATCGCTCACCCGGGCCTCCATTCCCTGGCCCCCCGACACCGGACGGCCCACCATCACTAGGCCATTGTGCCCGCTCCCCACCCCGCGACCGCCGGTATTTCGCCAGGCGGGGAGGGGGCGCCCGTACGTGGGCCGCGACCGCTGTCCCTTTGCGGGGGAGTTGGACGGCTTGGTCCGGTCGGCCCGGCGTGGTGGGCGGGCGGTGGCTGCGCGCCGAGTGGAGTGCCCGCGGGTCGTCCGGCCGGCGGGTCAGCGGGGCAGACGGAGGGCCAGGCCGTCCAGGACCACGGCGAGGCCGTAGGCGAACTTGGCGTCGCGCGTGGCGGCCGGGTCCGGGTCCGCGGAAGCGGCCGAGTAGGCGGCGGCGAGGTGGGCGAAGCCCGCGGTGGCCTCCCGGGCGGCGGGCATCAGCCGGGCGACGAACGCGGCCTCGCTCTCACCGGCCCGGGCGACGGTGGTGAGCCAGGCCGCCTCCGTGGTGCTCATGCCGACGACGTAGGAGATGACCGTGTCGATCGCCCGGACCGGCTCGGGGAAGCCGGCCGAGGTGAAGAAGGCGGTCAGCCGCTCGCCGTAGGACAGCAGGTTGGGGCCGAGGTGGGCGAGGCCGGCCTGGCCGAGGACGGACGACAGCCAGGGGTGGCGCAGGGCCGTCGCCCGGAAGGCGCCGGCGGCCTCGGTGGCGGCGGCGCGCCAGTCGGGGCTGTCGGCGGGCGGGAGGGTGATCTCGCCGAAGACCTCGTCCACCGCGAGTTCCATCAGCTCGTCCTTGGTCGCCACGTGCCGGTACAGGGAGGTGGCGCCCGCGTTCAGCCGGGTGGCGAGCTTGCGCATGCTCAGGGCCTCGATGCCCTCGGCGTCCAGCATGGTGATCGCCTCGCGGACGATCGCGGCCCGGCTGAGTGCGGGCTGGTCGGGCTCGCGCTGCCGACGGGCCCATACGGACGGGATCGGGTTCGTTTCGGCGGCCATGGCGGCTCCCCTTCCCTCTGCTCCTGCTTCGCTGCGTACACCGTTCGCATTGAGCGTACAGGATTCGGATATTGCGCACGCTGTTCCGACATGCATACAGTGTGCGCAACGAAGGAACGGGGTGCGCACCGGGGGAACGGTGTGCGCAGAATGGAGGGGTGGCTGATGACAGCGCTCAACGCGACCGAGGGCCGCAATCCGCACCGCTGGTGGATCCTGATCGTGCTGTGCCTGAGCTCGCTCGTCCTGGTGGTCGACAGCATGGCGCTCACGGTCGCCGTGCCCTCGATGACGGCGGACCTCGGCGCCAGCGCCCAGGACACCCAGTGGATCCTCGACTCCTACGTCCTGGTCTTCGCCGGGCTGCTGCTCACCGCCGGCAGCCTCGGGGACCGCTTCGGCCGCCGGAAGATCATGATCATCGGGCTGCTGCTCTTCGGGGCGGCCTCCCTCGCGGCCACCTTCTGCACCAACCCCGGCGAGGTGATCGCGGCCCGGGTCGCCATGGGCGTCGGCGGATCGCTGATCATGCCCTCGACGCTGTCGATCCTCATCACCGTCTTCGACGAGGACGAGCGCAACAAGGCGATGGCCGCCTGGAGCTCGGTGGCGATGCTGGGGCTGGTCGGCAGCCCGGTCCTCGGCGGCGTGCTGATCAACCACTTCTCCTGGCACTCGATCTTCTTCATCAACGTCCCGGTCGTCGCCCTGGCGATCCTGGCCGGCCTGCTGCTGATGCCGCAGTCCAAGGGCCCGTGGCAGAAGCCCGACCCGCTCGGCGCGGTGCTCTCCGCGGCCGGCATGACCGCCCTGGTCTGGTGGATCATCGAGATCCCTCAGTACGGCGCCTTCGGCGGCCAGTCCCTGGTCACCCTGGCCATCGCGGTGCTCGCGCTCGGCGGGTTCGTGGCGTGGGAGAACATCACCTCCGCGCCCATGGTTCCGCTGGCGCTCTTCAAACACCGCAACTTCAGCGGGGGCTCGCTGTCGCTGACCCTGGTGCAGATCGGCAACGGCGGCCTGCTGCTCGTGCTCACCCAGTACCTGCAGTTCGTGCTCGGCTACTCGCCGGTCAAGGCGGGCCTCGCGTTCGTGCCGCTGGCCATCGCCGCCCTGATCGGCAACGGGGTCGGCGCCAAGTTCGCCGCCACGATCGGCAACCGCCTGCTCATCCTCACCGGGATGCTCGTCATGGCCGCCTCCTTCGCCCTGCTGACCACCGTCACCGCCGGCACCGGCTTCACCGTCCCGGCGGTCGCCCTCGGGCTGCTCGGCCTCGGCGCGGGCCTGGCGATGCCGGCGGCGGTGGGCGCGCTGATGGGCACCATCCCGCCGGAGCAGGCGGGCGTCGGCTCGGCGCTGAACGACACCATCCAGCAGGCCGGTACCGCGCTCGGCATCGCCATCCTGGGCTCGCTGCTGTCGAGCGGTTTCGCCGCCGAGATGCCCGCCGGGATGCCGGAGGAGGCGAAGCACTCCGTCGGCGGGGCGCTGGCACTGGCCAACGGGGACGCCGGGCTCGTCCGGACCGTCCGGGAGGCCTTCACCTCGGCGATGTCGACGACCTTCACGATCAGCGCGATCGGGGTGCTGGCGGCGGCGGTGGTGGCCACGCTGGTGATGCGCGACCGGAAGGCCGGGACGGCGGCGGGGGAGCCGGTGGCCGGGGCGTCGGTGGAGGACACCGGGATCGCCGCCTGACTCCGCTGGACCTGGCTGGTCCACCTCGCTGCGAAGGCCGGTGCCCCTTGGGGCACCGGCCTTCGGTGGGGTGGGGTGGGGTGGGGCGGTGGTGGGCCCGAAATACGGCGGGCCCCCATACAGCCCCGGGTGCGTTTGCAGATAACA
>NZ_JBHXMU010000076.1:0-40985 GCF_042720685.1 Kitasatospora sp. NPDC058492 | reverse complement strand
AACGCTCGACTGGGAAACCCCAGCCGAGCGCCTGCATAAACTGCTCGCGGCCTGATCAAACCGACCACGTGTTGCAACGACCCCTAGAAACCGCCAGGAAGTCGGCGGGGCCGACTTCCTGTGCAGGAGGTGGGTGGGGGAGCGCTGAAGAGGTAGACCGGGCTACATAATTTCCCCCACCCACCTGAGGGCCGGGTCGTGCTCAGATGCCGAGGTGGGTGGCGATGCCGGTGAGGACGCAGTCGAGGCCGGTTTCGAACTGCCAGGTGGGGTCGTCCTTGCGGGTGGCCTCGTGGAGGTAGCGCTGGTAGGTGGGGTAGCGGCCGGTGTCCATCAGGAAGGACATCCGGGGGGCGAGGCCGGCGCGGGTCTCGTCGCCGTCGGACCAGCCGTGCTCGCGCTGGAGGGTGCGCAGGGCGAGCTCGGCGGCGACGGACCCGTGGACGTAGCCGGTGACGGTGCGGAAGACCGCCATGGTGGTGTCGGCGTCCAGGCCGTGGTCGGCGAGGGCGGCGAAGGCGCGTTCGGGGATGGCGAGCTGGTTGGGGGTGAGGGGGACGGCGCCGGCGCGGACGATCCACGGGTGGGCCAGGTTCATGGCGCGCAGGTGGAGCGCCAGGGTGCGCATGGTGTCGCGCCAGCCGGTGGCGGGGGTGCCCCGGGGGAGTTCGCCGTAGACGAAGTCGACCATCAGGTCGATGAGTTCGTCCTTGCCGGAGACGTACCGGTAGGCGGCCATCGGGGCGACGCCGAGGGTGGTGGCGAGCCGGCGCATGGTGACGGCGTCGAGGCCTTCGGCGTCGGCGATCGCGATCGCGGCCTCGGCGATCCGCTGCGGGGTGAGGGTGGTGCGCGGCGCGGGGGCCGGGCGGGCGAGGCGCTCCCAGAGTGAGGCCTGGGGCTTGGTCTGGTCGTCGCCCCCGGCGGGGGCCTGCTGGGCGGGCATGACGGCGGGCTCCTTCCGGCTGGGGTCCTCTCACCGTACCACCGGAGTGTACGACGTATCGGAAGTGGACGGCGTACGCGCCGATGTGTACGTTGTATCCGGCAGATACGTTGTACACATCGTCCCGGAGGGGGATGTCCATGGCCAAGGACGTTTCGGAGAAGAGCCTGAAGGTCGCGGTCGTCGTCGGCAGCACCCGGAGCGGCCGGTTCGCGCCGGTCGTCGCCGACTGGCTGCTCGGCCACCTCGGCGCGCGCGGCGACATGACCGCAGACCTGATCGATCTGGTCGAGACCCCGCTGCCGACCACCTTCCCGTCCTTCGGTGGTGAACTGGAGCCGGGCGCCGCCGAGTTGCTCGCCGCCGTCACGCCCCGCCTGGAGGCCGCCGACGCCTTCGTGGTCGTCACGCCCGAGTACAACCACAGCTTCCCGGCCCCGCTGAAGAACGCCATCGACTGGCACAACAGCCAGTGGCACGGCAAGCCGGTCGGCTTCGTCTCCTACGGCGGCCTCTCCGGCGGTCTGCGCGCCGTCGAGCAACTGCGAGTGGTGCTGGCCGAGTTGAACGCCATGACGATTCGCAACACGGTCAGCTTCCACGGCGCCGCCCAGTGCTTCGGCGCCGACGGCCAGCCGCTCGACCCGGCCGCCGACGTCGCCGCCAAGACCATGCTCGACCAACTCGCCTGGTGGGCTGAGGCGTTGCGCGACGCCCGGCGAGTCCGCCCGTTCGCGGCCTGAGTGGCCTGAGTGGCCTGAGTGGCCTGAGCGGCCCGAGCGGGCGCGTCGGGTGGCGCCGGGAAGCGGGGCCGGGGTGGGGCCGGCGGTGGCCCCGCCGCCCAGGGCGCTCCGGAACGCCGAGAGCCCCCGGACGGGTCCGGGGGCTCAGGCGACAGCGGGTGTGATCAGCACTCGATGACGTTGACGGCGAGGCCGCCGCGCGAGGTCTCCTTGTACTTGATCTTCATGTCGGCGCCGGTCTCCTTCATCGTCTTGATCGCCTTGTCGAGCGAGACGTGGTGCCGGCCGTCGCCGCGCAGGGCCATCCGGGCGGCGGTGACGGCCTTGACGGAGGCCATGCCGTTGCGCTCGATGCAGGGGATCTGGACGAGCCCGCCGACCGGGTCGCAGGTGAGGCCGAGGTTGTGCTCGATGCCGATCTCGGCGGCGTTCTCGACCTGTTCGGGGGTGCCGCCGAGGACCTCGGCGAGGCCGCCGGCGGCCATCGAGCAGGCGGATCCGACCTCCCCCTGGCAGCCGACCTCGGCGCCGGAGATGGAGGCGTTCTCCTTGAAGAGCATGCCGATGGCGCCGGCCGCGAGGAGGAAGCGGACGATGCCGTCCTCGTCGGCGCCCGGGATGAAGTTCAGGTAGTAGTGCAGGACGGCGGGGATGATCCCGGCCGCGCCGTTGGTCGGAGCGGTGACCACCCGGCGGCCGGAGGCGTTCTCCTCGTTGACCGCCATCGCGTAGAGGGTCACCCACTCCATCGCGTTGGCCGGGCCGATGCCCTCGGCGCGCATCGCGCGGGCGGCCGCGGCGGCGCGGCGGCGGACCTTGAGGCCACCGGGCAGGATGCCCTCGCGGGACATGCCGGCCCGCACGCACTCCTGCATGACCTGCCAGATCTCCAGCAGCCCGGTCCGGATCTCCTCCTCGGAGCGCCAGGCCTTCTCGTTCTCCAGCATCAGGCCGGAGATCGACAGCCCGGTCTCCCGGGTGAGCCGCAGCAGCTCCTCGCCGGTGCGGAAGGGGTAGCGCAGCGAGGTGTCGTCGGGCTTGACCCGGTCCGCGCCGATGGCGTCCTCGTCGACGACGAAGCCGCCGCCGACCGAGTAGTAGGTCTTCTCCAGCAGGGTGGAGCCGTCCGCCGCGTACGCCCAGATGGTCATGCCGTTGGCGTGGTACGGCAGCGAGCGGCGGCGGTGCAGGACCAGCTGGGTGCCCGGGTCGAAGTCGATGGGGTGGGTGCCGAGGAGGTTGAGCCGCTTCTCGGTGGTGATCCGCTCGACGTCCTTGTCCGCCTGGTCGACGTCGACCGTGCGGGGGGAGTTGTCCTCCAGGCCGAGCAGGACGGCCTTCGGGGTGCCGTGGCCGTGGCCGGTGGCGCCCAGCGAGCCGTACAGCTCGGCGCGCACGCTCGCCACCTGGGCGAGCAGGTCCTCGGACCGCAGGCGCCGGGCGAACATCCGGGCGGCGCGCATCGGGCCGACGGTGTGGGAACTCGACGGGCCGATGCCGATGGAGAAGAGGTCGAAGACGCTGATGGCCACGGGGGACGTCCTTGTCTGGTCTCGTGGAAGGACTGGCGGGCGGGGGACGACACGGGTCGGGGCACCGCGCGCACTGTCCAGTGTGCGCGGTGCCCCGGGATCCCAGGTGCCGCGGCGGGGTGAGGCCGGTCACCCCGCCCGAACGATCACCGCAGTGATCAGAGGTTCGGGTAGAGCGGGTACTTCTCGGCCAGCGCGGTGACGCGGGCCTTGAGCGCGGTGGCGGCGTCCTCGTCGAAGGCGGGCTTGAGCGCCTCGGCGATGATGTCGGCGACCTCGCGGAAGTCCTCGGCCTGGAAGCCGCGGGTGGCGAGCGCGGGGGTGCCGATGCGCAGGCCGGAGGTGACCATCGGCGGCCGAGGGTCGTTCGGGACGGCGTTGCGGTTGACCGTGATGCCGACCTCGTGCAGGCGGTCCTCGGCCTGCTGGCCGTCGAGCTGGCTGTTGCGCAGGTCGACCAGGACCAGGTGCACGTCGGTGCCGCCGGACAGCACCGAGGCGCCGGCCTCGGCGACGTCGGCCTGGAGCAGGCGCTCGGCGAGGATCTTGGCGCCCTCCAGGGTGCGCTGCTGGCGCTCCTTGAACTCCTCGGACGCGGCGACCTTGAAGGCAACGGCCTTGCCGGCGATCACGTGCTCCAGCGGGCCGCCCTGCTGGCCGGGGAACACCGCGGAGTTGATCTTCTTGGCGTACTCGGCCTTGGACAGGATGACACCGCCGCGCGGGCCGCCCAGGGTCTTGTGGGTGGTGGTGGTGACCACGTCCGCGTACGGCACCGGGTTGGGGTGCAGGCCGGCGGCGACCAGGCCGGCGAAGTGCGCCATGTCCACCATCAGCAGCGCGCCGACCTCGTCGGCGACCCGGCGGAACGCGGCGAAGTCCAGCTGGCGCGGGTAGGCGGACCAGCCGGCGATGATCAGCTTCGGCTGGTGCTCCTTGGCCAGGCGCTCGACCTCGGCCATGTCGACCTGGCCGGTCTTCTCGTCCACGTGGTACGCGACCACGTTGTAGAGCTTGCCGGAGAAGTTGATCTTCATGCCGTGGGTCAGGTGACCGCCGTGGGCCAGGTTCAGGCCCAGGATGGTGTCGCCCGGCTTGATCAGCGCGAACATCGCGGCGGCGTTGGCCTGCGCGCCCGAGTGCGGCTGGACGTTGGCGTGCTCGGCGCCGAACAGGGCCTTGATGCGGTCGATCGCGATCTGCTCGACCACGTCGACGTGCTCGCAGCCGCCGTAGTAGCGGCGGCCGGGGTAGCCCTCGGCGTACTTGTTGGTGAGTACCGAGCCCTGGGCCTCCATGACCGCCACCGGGGCGAAGTTCTCGGAGGCGATCATCTCCAGGGTGGTCTGCTGGCGGTGCAGCTCGGCGTCGACCGCGGCGGCGATCTCCGGGTCGAGGGAGTGCAGGGACTGGTTCAGAACCGTCATGGTGTGGTCTTCCCGGGAGGAGAGAGACGGGAGCAGAGAGGGGGGAGCCTGGCGGGGCGGCCGCCGCGCTGCGGCCGCCCCGTCACGAGCGGGTCAGCCGCCGATGAAGGCGGTGTACTCGTCCGCGCTGAGCAGCTCGTCGGTGGACTCCACCTGGACCTTGAACAGCCAGCCGCCCTCGAACGGGGCGCTGTTGACCAGGCTGTTGTCGTCCAGGACGTCCTGGTTGATCTCGACGATCTTCCCGGTCACCGGGGAGAACAGGTCGCTGACCGACTTGGTCGACTCCAGCTCGCCACAGGACTCGCCCGCGGTCACGTCGGCGCCGACCTCGGGCAGCTGCACGTAGACGATGTCACCGAGCGCGTCGGCCGCGTGGGCGGTGATGCCGACCGTGGAGACACCGCCCTCGATGGCGGTCAGCCACTCGTGCTCCTTGGTGTACTGCAGGTGCTGGGGGTTGCTCATGGCGTCATTCTCCAGGATGGGAAGCGGGTACGACGAAGCGGGCCGCCGCACGGACGGCTTCGACGCGGATCAGGCGTGGTTCAGGCATGGGATCGGACCTGGGTCGGACCTGGGTCGGACCTGGATCAGGCGTGGCTCAAGCCTGGGTCGGGCGTGGTTCAGGCCCGGGTCTACGGGGAAGGCGGGGCCTCGGCGAGCGAGGCCCCCGGCCTCAGCGGGCGCGCTTGTAGAACGGCAGTGCCACGACCTCGACCGGCTCGTGCTTGCCGCGCACGTCCACCGCGACGGTGGTGCCGGGGGCGGCGTGGGCCGCGTCCACGTAGGCGATCGCGATCGGCCGGCCCAGGGTCGGCGACGGGGCGCCCGAGGTGATCCGGCCGATCGGGGCGCCGTCGGCGGAGACCACGGTGTACTCGGCGCGCGGGACGCGCTTGCCCTCGGAGACCAGGCCGACCAGCACCCGCGGCGGGTTGGCCTCGGCCTCGGCGGCGGCCTTCTCCAGCGCCTTGCGGCCGATGAAGGTGCCCTCGTTGGTGGTCTTGTCGAAGCGCACGACCCGGCCCAGGCCCGCGTCGAACGGGGTCAGGTCGGTGGAGAGCTCGTGCCCGTACAGCGGCATGCCGGCCTCCAGGCGCAGCGTGTCGCGGCAGGACAGGCCGCACGGGACCAGGCCGCGGCCCTCGCCGGCGGCGGTCAGCGCCTGCCAGACCCCCTCGGCGTCGCCCGGGTTGCAGAAGATCTCGAAGCCGTCCTCGCCGGTGTAGCCGGTCCGGGCGAGCAGTACGTCGCGGCCGGCGACCTGGGCCGGGAGGATCGCGTAGTACTTCAGGCCGGGCAGGTCGGCGTCGGTGGTCCCGGCCAGGATCGCGGTGGCCTCCGGGCCCTGGACGGCGATCAGCGCGTAGGTGTCGCGGTCGTCCGTGACGACGGCGTCGAAGCCCTTGGCGCGGGCGATCAGCTCGTCCAGCACCAGCTGGGCGTTGGAGGCGTTGGCGACGACCAGGAAGGCGTCCTCGCGCAGGCGGTAGACGATCAGGTCGTCGAGGATGCCGCCGTCCTCGGCGCAGATCATGGTGTAGCGGGCACGCAGCACGCCCAGCGCGGAGACGAAGCCGACCAGCGCGTGGTCCAGCATCTCGCCGGCCTGCGGGCCGGTGACGGTGATCTCGCCCATGTGGGAGAGGTCGAACAGCCCGGCCCGGGTGCGGACGGCGAGGTGTTCCTCGCGCTCGCTGCCGTAGCGCAGCGGCATGTCCCAGCCGGCGAAGTCGGTCATGGTCGCGCCGAGGGCGCGGTGCAGCGCGTCGAGCGCGGTGAGGCGGAGGGACGACATGGCCTGGAACTCCTCGGTCTGGGCACTCATGGGTGCACGCGCCGGAACCGGACCCGCTCGGGGGCCGACCCTGCGCGCGGGCATGCGGCGGCGTGGGTCTCCCCATCTGTCGTCGAACCTGAGAGCTTCACCGCCCACCTGCCCGCAGCTGTTTCCAGCATCCAGGACAGCATGGTGGCTTGCACCGTGGGTGGGCGCGCGACAGGGCCGTGCGCCACTTTCCAGATGTGCCTAACCCGTGCGGTAGGGGGGCCTGAGAGATTCCGGGGAGGAGTTGCTCCTTCGGCGCCGGCTGTGCCGCCTGACGGGGCACTCCGGGCTCTCCCGCGCGGGTTCGAGCGGCCGGTATGGAGTTGTCGGTCCGCCGGCGCGCCGCGCCGTCGAACGCGCACATCATGGCACGTCCGCGCCGACGACGGGAGAGGGGACCCGGTCACACCCCGCCACCACGGACGCAGCCCGGGGGCGTGCCTTGTGGACCGGGCCGGGTCCGCGACGCCAGGGCACGCGCCTCGCGGCGTTGTCGTCGGTCGCCGATACTCCGCATGGACTCCCTCCTCCGCCTTGCGATGCACGCACCCTGACGCCGCGGTCCGGTCCGACCTGGTCCACAAGGCACGCCCTAGACTGCTGCGCGTCGGCGCAGCAGAGGGCGGCCGACCGGCAGAGGGCGGATCAGGCGCGCATGGGGTACCCGGTGGAGCAGCAGCAGGGGTGGGGCGGGCCGGAGTCGGCGCCGCCGGGCGGCGGGTGGCCGGCCAACGAGCTGGAGCAGGTGCTGACCGCCGCGCTGGGCGACCCGGGTGCGACGCCGCGGGTGATCGAGGTGCTGGCCCGCAGCCAGGTGTGGATCCCGCTGCCGACCGGCGGCGACCCGCAGGGGCCCGCGCTGGACCTGCCGACCATCGAGCTGGCCGGCGAGCCGTACGTACCGGTGTTCTCCTCGCAGGAGGTGTTCCTGCGGCAGGCGCCGGGGATGGCCTTCGCGGTGGCGCCGGTCTGGGAGTTCGCCCGCGGGCTGCCGCTGGGCGTGGGCATCGCGGTCAACCCGGAGGCGGCGGTGGGCATCCCGGTGCCGCCGCAGGGTGTGGCGGAGCTTCGGCGCGGCCCGCGCGAGGAGCGCCTGGCCGACCAGGAGCAGGGCCGGAACCAGGAGCAGAACCAGGGCCAGGGGCCGGAGGCGCCGACCGGTGGCCGGGTGGCGCTGCGCGAGCCGGTGCCGGGGGAGGATCCGGAGCACTTCCTGGCCGCCTGCCGGGCCGAACTGTCCGCCCTGCCCGGAGTGTTGTCCGCGCGGCGGGCGCTCGCCAGCATCGAGGGCGAGCCGACCGTGATGTTCGTGGGCGTCCAGCTGGACCAGGCGGCCCCGGCCGAGCCGGGCGCGGTGAACGAGGCGCTCGGCCGTGCGCTGGGAACCGCGCCGCTGCCGGGGGGCGTCCACCTCGTACTGCTCGATCTCGCCGATGACCCGGTGGTCGAGTGGCTGCTCACCCGGGTACTCCCTTTCTACGCGCGGGGTTGAGCGGGGTTCGTATCGGAGGCACGTCGCCGTGGCGGTGGCCGGTGCCGCGCCATAGGGTGCGTGCAGACGGCCGACGGGCCGGCAGGCTTGAGGAAAGAGGCGCGGCGAGGTGGGCGCATGAGTGCGGGAGCGGTAGCGGGCGGTGCACCGGGGCCCTGGGGCCAGGCGCCCGCCGGGCGCCCCGGAGCGGATCCGGGCGCGCTGGAGCGCACCCTGCGCGAGGTCGCGCCGGAGCGCTACGAGGCGTACGAGCAACTGCTGCACGCACTGGCCGACGGCCAGGTCTGGATGCTGCTGTGGCACGGCACGCCGGGCAGCGCGGACGCCCAGTACGGGAACATGGAGATCAGCGGCCACGGCTACGCGCCGGCCGTCACCTCGTCCGAGCAGCTGGCGTCGTCCGGCTGGGCGCGGGCCCACGAGGTCATCTCCGGGCGGGAGATCGCCGCTTCGCTGTACCGGACCCGCTGGGGGCTGTGGCTCAACCCGCACGCGCCCGGCGGCGGGGTCGGGGTGCCCTGGGCGGATCTGCGGCGGATCGCCGCGGGCCTGGAGCGGCTGCCGGCCGGGCCGTTGAAGCTGAGCGAGCCGCAGCTGAACGCCCAGCCGTTCTTCGCGCTGCTGGAGCGGCAGGCCGGTGAGGTGCGCGCGGTGCGGGCGCTGCGCCGGGCCTGGGTGCAGCCGGCCGTGGGGGAGCCGTACCTGGCGATCGGCCTGGAGCTGTACGAGAGTTCGCCGCCGGCGGTGGAGGCGGTGCGGGCGCTGATGCAGCGGGCGATCGCGGTGGCCCCGGAGGGGCTGGCGGTGTCCACGGTGGCGATGGCGGACGAGTACGACCCGGTGGCGCTGTGGATGCGGGCGCACGCGCGCCCGTTCTTCGACCGGGAGGCGGGACGGCCGCCGACCGGCCCGTACCCGCCGGTGCCGCCTCCGCCGTACCCCGCGCAGCAGGGGCCGGGCTACGGCTACGGCACGCAGCAGCCCGCGCAGGGCTGGACCGGGCAGCCGCAGCAGCCGTGGCCCGGATACCAGGGGCGCTGACAACCAAAACCTTTCTCCAGAAGCCGACTTGATCTTGCATCAGGTCGGCTTCGGTGCTTTCCGGGCGAACTTCCGGCCGGTACCGTCGATCACCTTGACATGCCTGTTGCAGCCGTGTGAAGAGGGATATGCCGAAGGCGTAGGAGGTGCATGCGCACAGATCACAGTTGGGCATCTGTCGGTTGTCAGGGCTGGCGCAAGCGAGTTCGGATGGCAGAGAGTTCTGCGCAACGCACCGCGCGTACTGGGAACCCCACGAAGGTGAACGCGCACGCCGACCGCCAGAACCACGCGAAGCCCATCCCGCGTTGGGGCAGTACCCGTGCACGACGTACTGCCGCGAACACCCGTTCCAAGCACCTCCGCACGTCCGCAGCCGTACCGCCGAACCGGTGACCGGCGCCCGTGGGCCGGCCACCGTCGGCGAGGGGACCAACTGACCATGACCGCACCCATCACAACCACCGGGAACGAACCGGAGGCACCCGCCCCCGCGAGCCCGGCCAAGAAGATCGAGGGCCGCTCCCTCGGCCAGATCGCCTGGACCCGCTTCAAGCGCGACAAACTCGCCGTCGCCGGCGGCGTCGTGGTGATCCTGCTGATCCTGCTGGCCGTACTGGCCAAGCCCATCGAGGCCCTGTTCGGCCTCGACCCGGACGCCCTGAACCAGGACCTGCTCGACGCCAACCTGGGCGGCATCCCGCTCGGTGACTGGGGCGGGATGAGCTGGGACCACCCGCTCGGCGTCGACCCGCTCCAGGGCCGTGACCTGCTCTCCCGCGTGATCGAGGGCTCCTGGGTCTCGCTGCTGGTCGCCTTCGGCGCGACCCTGCTGTCGAACACGATCGGCACCGTGCTCGGCGTCATGGCCGGCTACTACGGCGGCTGGGTGGACACCGTGATCAGCCGCATCATGGACGTCTTCCTCGCCTTCCCGCTGCTGCTCTTCGCCATCGCGATCTCGACCTCGCTGCAGGGCGGCGCGTTCGGCCTGCACGGCCTCCCGCTGCACATCTTGGTGCTGATCTTCGTGATCGGCTTCTTCAACTGGCCCTACATGGGCCGGATCGTGCGCGGACAGACGCTGTCGCTGCGCGAGCGGGAGTTCGTCCACGCGGCCCGCAGCCTGGGCGCCCGAGGCCCGTTCATCCTGTTCAAGGAACTGCTGCCGAACCTGGTCGGTCCGATCCTGGTCTACTCGACCCTGCTGATCCCGACCAACATCCTCTTCGAGGCCGGCCTCAGCTTCCTCGGCGTCGGTATCCAGCCGCCGCAGGCCTCCTGGGGCGGGATCCTCCAGGACGCGATCAAGTACTACCAGGTGGACCCCCAGTACATGGTGGTTCCCGGTCTGGCGATCTTCCTCACCGTGCTCGCCTTCAACCTGCTCGGCGACGGGCTGCGTGACGCCCTCGATCCCAAGAGCAACTGACGCAACGTCAGGCTCTCCCTCCTTCCCATCCTCAAGGGGTTGATCTCACCCATGCGCAGGTCCCGTACCGTCGCCCTGACCGCGGCGGCAGCCGCCGCGGTCCTGATCGTGACCGGCTGCACCTCCGGCAGCAAGGGCTCCGGCTCGTCCTCCTCCGCCAGCGGCAGCAGCGCCGGTGGCGGCGGTGCCGACGCCGCCACCAAGGGCATCGTCAACGCCTCGGACAAGAAGGGCGGGACGGTCACCTACGAGATGAAGGGCTCCCCGGACTCCTTCGACCCGGGCAACACGTACTACGCCTACATCTACAACTTCTCGCGCCTGTACGGGCGTCCGCTGACCACCTTCGCCCCGGGCGCCGGCACGGACGGCGAGAAGCTGGTCCCGGACCTCGCCGAGAGCCTGGGCAAGGCCAGCGCGGACGGCCTGACCTGGACGTACAAGCTGCGCGCGGGCCTGAAGTTCGACGACGGCACCGCGATCACCTCGAAGGACGTCAAGTACGCCGTCGAGCGCTCCAACTTCGCGCGGGACGTCAACTCCAACGGCCCGACGTACTTCCAGGAGCTGCTGGTCGACAACGAGACGCCGTACCAGGGCCCGTACAAGGACAAGACCGGTGGCCTGAACTCGATCGAGACGCCGGACGACCTGACCATCGTCTTCCACCTGAAGCAGCCGTTCGCGGACTTCGACTACCTGGTCGGCTCCCCGCAGACCGTCCCGGTCCCGCAGGCCAAGGACGACGGCGCCGGCTACGTGAAGCACGTGGTCGCCTCCGGTGCCTACAAGTTCGAGTCCTACGAGGACGGCAAGCAGCTCACCCTGGTGCCGAACACCAACTGGGACCCGAGCACCGACCCGATCCGCAAGCAGCTCGCGGACAAGATCGTGGTCCGGATGGGCATGGAGCAGTCCACCATCGACAAGGACCTGATCGCCGGCAACGCCCAGGTGGACCTGGTCGGCAGCGGCGTCGACCCGCAGACCCAGGCGCAGATCCTGCAGAACCAGAAGCTCAAGGCGAACACCGACAACGCCTACGGCGGCCGCCTGGCGTACGTCGCGATCAACACCAAGGTCGCGCCGTTCGACAACCTGGAGTGCCGCAAGGCCGTCCAGTACGCGATCGACAAGGTCTCCGTGCAGACCACGCTCGGCGGCCCGATCCGCGGCCAGGTCGCCAACACGGTGATCCCGCCGGACGTCCCGGGCCACCAGGACTTCAACACCTGGGCGACCAACGGCAACAAGGGTGACGAGGCCAAGGCCAAGGACGCCCTCAAGGCCTGCGGCAAGGCCGACGGCTTCAGCACGGTGATCACCGCCCGTACCGAGCGCGACCCGGAGATCCAGGCCGCGACCGCGATCCAGGCCGCGCTGAAGAAGATCAACATCAACGTCGAGATCCAGAAGTACGCGCAGGGCAAGTACTTCTCGGACGCCGCCGGTGTCCCGCAGTTCACCCAGGACCACAACATCGGTCTGATGATGATGCAGTGGAGCGCCGACTGGCCGACCGGCTACGGCTTCCTGCAGCAGATCTCCGACGGCCGCGCCATCAAGGCCTCCGGCAACAGCAACCTGGCCCAGCTGAACGACCCCGAGGTCAACAAGCTGCTCGACGACGCCATCACCAACACCGACCAGTCGGCGCGCGAGAAGATCTACGGCCAGATCGACAAGAAGATCATGGACCAGGCGGTCTACGTCCCGCTGACCTACTTCAAGGTCTTCCTGTACCGCCCGGACAGCGCCACCAACCTGGTGTCCACCTCGGGCTTCTCGGGTGAGTACGACTACCTGAACATCGGCACCACCAAGTAAAGAGCCTGGCTCCGCATCCCTGAAGGCAGGTGAAGGCAGCGGCCGCCCGCCGCCGTCCGGAAGATCCCGGACGGCGGCGGGCCGCCGGAGCCGCCCAACTGTGTTTGCCTACATCATCCGCAGGATCTTCGCGGCCGTCGTACTGCTGCTGGTGGTCAGCGCGGTCACCTTCGCGATCTTCTTCCTGCTCCCGCGCATCGCCGGCGAGACCGCCGACCAGCTGGCCACGCAGTACGTCGGGAAGAACCCCTCCCCCGAGGCGATCGCCGCGGTCAAGAAGAACCTCGGGTTCGACCAGCCGCTGTACACCCAGTACTGGCACTTCCTCAAGGCCCTGGTCAGCGGCGCCGAGTACAAGTTCGGCCCGGACCCGGTCACCTGCCACGTACCGTGCTTCGGCTACTCCTTCAAGAACCACCTGGAGGTCTGGCCCGAGCTGATCAAGCGCGTCCCGATCACCCTCTCGCTCGCCGTCGGCGCGGCCGTGCTCTGGCTGGTCTCGGGCGTCGCCACCGGCGTCGTCTCCGCGCTCAAGCCGCGCTCGGTCTTCGACCGGATCGCCATGGGCATCTCCCTCGCCGGCGTCTCGCTGCCGGTCTTCTTCACCGGCGCGCTGCTGCTCACGCTGTTCAGCTACGAGTGGCCGATCCTGGACAACCTCCAGTACGTCGACTTCGCCGACGACCCGCTGATGTGGGCCCGCAACCTGATCCTCCCGTGGATCTCGCTGGCCTTCCTCTACTCCGCGCTCTACGCCCGGCTCACCCGCGCCGGAATGCTGGAGACCATGAGCGAGGACTACATCCGCACCGCCCGGGCCAAGGGCCTGGTCGAGCGCAAGGTCGTCGCCCGGCACGGACTGCGCGCCGCGCTGACACCCGTCATCACCATCTTCGGCATGGACCTCGGACTGCTCCTCGGCGGCGCCCTCATCACCGAGCAGGTCTTCTCGCTCCAGGGCGTCGGCGCCTTCGCCGTCCAGGCGATCGCCGACAACGACCTGCCCAAGATCCTCGGCGTCACCCTGCTCGCCGCCTTCTTCATCGTCGCCTGCAACCTCGTGGTCGACCTCCTGTACGCACTCGTCGACCCCCGGGTGAGGCTCTCGTGACCGAGCTCCAGAAGACCGAGGCGGTCGCCGCCCAGGCCCCGTCCGGCGACCCCTTCCTCTCCGTCCGCGACCTGCGGATCCACTTCGACACCGACGACGGCCTGGTCCGCTCGGTGGACGGGGTCAGCTTCGACCTGCACAAGGGCCGCACCCTCGGCATCGTCGGCGAGTCCGGCTCCGGCAAGTCCGTCACCTCGCTCGGCATCATGGGCCTGCACCGCACCAAGCGGGCCCGGATCACCGGCGAGATCCGGCTGGACGGCGAGGACCTGATCGCGGCCGGCCCCGAACGGGTGCGCCAACTGCGCGGCCGCGAGATGGCGATGATCTTCCAGGACCCGCTGACCGCGATGCACCCCTACTACACCGTCGGCGCGCAGATCGTCGAGGCGTACCGGGTGCACCACCCCCAGGCGTCCAAGAAGCAGGCCCGGGCCCGCGCGGTCGAGATGCTCGACCGGGTCGGCATCCCGCAGCCCGACCGCCGGGTGGACGACTACCCGCACCAGTTCTCCGGCGGCATGCGCCAGCGCGCCATGATCGCCATGGCGCTGGTCAACGACCCCTCGCTGCTGATTGCCGACGAGCCCACCACCGCCCTGGACGTCACCGTCCAGGCGCAGATCCTGGACCTCATCCGCGACCTCCAGGGCGAGTTCGGCTCGGCCGTCATCATCATCACCCACGACCTCGGGGTGGTCGCCGAACTGGCCGACGACATCCTGGTCATGTACGGCGGCAAGTGCATCGAGCGCGGCCCCGCCGAGACCCTCTTCGACGCGCCCGAACACCCCTACACCTGGGGCCTGCTGGGCTCCATGCCGCGCCTGGACCGCGAGCTCCAGGACCGCCTCGTCCCGGTCAAGGGCACCCCGCCCAGCCTGATCAACGTGCCGTCCGGCTGCGCCTTCCACCCGCGCTGCCCGTACGCCGACCGGACCGGCGGGCGCTCCACGAGCGAGCTCCCGGTGCTGGCCGAAGCCTCGCCCGGCCACTACGCGGCCTGCCACCTCCCGGCCGCCGAACGGCACCGCATCTTCGCCGAAGAGATCGCGCCCCGGCTGTGAGCCCGGCCTCGTACCACCTTTCTGGAGAGAACCGATGACGGACACTCAGGCGGCAACGGCCCCCGCGCCCGCGCCCGCCCCCGACCGCGAGCCGCTGCTCCGGGTGACCGGCCTGACCCGGCACTTCCCGATCCGCGGCGGACTGCTGCGCCGCCAGACCGGCGCGGTGCGGGCCGTCGACGGCATCGACTTCACCGTCAACGCCGGTGAGACGCTCGGGGTCGTCGGCGAGTCCGGCTGCGGCAAGTCGACGATGGGCCGACTGGTCACCCGGCTCGACGAACCGACCGGCGGGAAGGTCGAGTTCGAGGGCACCGACATCACCCACCTGGGCGTCGGTGCGATGCGGCCGCTGCGCCGCGACATCCAGATGATCTTCCAGGACCCGTACTCCTCGCTCAACCCGCGGCACACCGTCGGCACCATCGTCGGCGCGCCGTTCCGGCTGCAGAAGGTGGAGCCCGAGGGCGGCACCAAGAAGGCCGTCCAGGAACTGCTGGAACTGTGCGGGCTCAGCCCCGAGCACTACAACCGCTACCCGCACGAGTTCTCCGGCGGCCAGCGCCAGCGCATCGGCATCGCCCGGGCGCTCGCCCTCCGGCCGAAGATGATCATCGCGGACGAGCCGGTCTCCGCCCTGGACGTCTCCATCCAGGCCCAGGTGGTCAACCTGCTGGACGACCTCCAGCGCGAACTCGGCCTGACCTACCTGATCATCGCGCACGACCTCTCGGTGGTCCGGCACGTCTCGGACCGGGTCGCGGTGATGTACCTCGGCAAGATCGTCGAGATCGCCGACCGCGACTCCCTCTACGCGAGCCCGCTGCACCCGTACACCAACGCGCTGATGTCCGCGGTGCCGGTGCCCGACCCGCGCCGGCGCCAGCGGGCCGGCCGCGAGCGGATCCTGCTCAAGGGCGACGTCCCCTCGCCGATCAACCCGCCCAGCGGCTGCCGCTTCCGCACCCGCTGCTGGAAGGCCCAGGACGTCTGCGCCAGCCAGGAGCCGCCGCTGGCCGCGCTGAAGACCGGGCACGAGGTGGCGTGCCACTTCCCCGAGCTGGGCGAGGGGAACGGCTAGGGCGTGTTTCAGGACGCGCTGGTACTGGCCGGCGCCGCGTTCCTCACAGCGAAGCGATGCGCCGCACCGAACGGCCTCTCGGTCGTTCGGTGCGGCGCATCGTGGTGTCAGGGCTTACAACCCGGCTGGGGCGGTGCAGTGTTGATTATGTGTCAGAAACTGGGCCCTTGCCGGCGGGCAGCCGGGTCGCCGCGGGCATCGCGAGCCCGGCCGCGAGGAAGACGGCCGCCAGCGCCACCCACCCGTACTGACCGGCCCCGACGACCGCGACCAGGGCGACGGGCGCGGCCACGTTGGCGGCTCCACGGCCGATGGCCAGGACGCCCTGGTACTGGCCGGTGGCGTGCTCGGGCGCGAGCTGGAAGCTGAGCCCCCATTCGCCGGAGACCTGGTACATCTCGCCCCACGTGTGGGCGATCATCCCCAGGCCGAGGACGGCGGTCGCGACCAGGGTGTTCCCCCAGCCGGCGGCGCCGTACAGCAGGCAGGCGCAGCCGAGGAAGAATCCGCCGAGGCGGGAGATCCGCCCCCACAGGCCCGGGGTGGTGTCGTTGCCCTTGGAGCTCACCTGGACCTGGAAGACCACCACCAGGATCGTGTTCAGGACGATCAGGGCGCTGAACAGCCAGGCGGGCGCCTTGGTGTGGGTGACCAGCCACAGCGGAATGGCGATCTCCATGAGGGCGCCGTTCAGCGACAGCACGGCGTTCAGCCCGGTGAACCGCAGGTACCGGAGGTCCTTGAGCGCTGCCCCCAGCGGCTGCTTCTCGCTGTGCGCGGGAGGCGGATGCCGCACGGGCATCCGGTTCAGCACGAGGGCCGACCCCGCGTAGGCCAGCGCCGCGACGACCACCATCGCCTCGTACGCGGCCCGGGTGTCCAGGTACAGGGCCAGGCCGGCGGCTCCCGCACCGAGTGAGATCCCGATGTTGCTCACGACCTGCTGGTGTGCGCGTGCGGTCACCCGCTCCTCGGCCGAGGCGATCAGGGAGACCAGGGCGGGCAGGACCGTGCGGCAGCCCCGCTGCACGACGCCCACCGCGCATGCCGTGACGGCGAACGGCCAGAAGGAGCCGACGACCAGGTAGCACAGCACCGCCGGCCCCGCGGCGACGGTGAGGACGAGCAGGACCCGCCGCGGCCCGATGCGGTCGGAGAGGTGTCCGATCGGCAGGGCTGCCAGCAGGCCGGCCAGGCTGGCAACCGTGAGCCCGATGCCCACGTCCACCATCCGCAGACCCACCACCCGGGTGAAGAACAGCACGCTGACGGTGGCGAACAGCCCGTCCCCGAGGGTGGTCAGGAACGTGGACAGCGTCAGTCCGCGCACCGGCCCGGCCGGCGGGACCGCCCTGGCGAGGGCCAGCCGGGCAGCGCTCGTCCGGGACGGGGGAGCTGCCGTATCCGTTTTCGTCACGTGGCGGCAGCCGCCTGGAAGGTGACCGGCAGCGTCGCCAGGTAGCGCATGGTCGCGGTGCGCTGGCGCAGCGGCTCCCCGGCCATCCGCAGGCGTGTGGGGCGCCGCAGAATGGCCTTGATCAGCGCCTGCAGCGTGACCTGGGTGAACAGGTTCCCGACGCAGGTGTGCGGGCCCCGGCCGAATGCCATGTGCTGATTCGGTGTCCGGTCCAGAATGATTTCGTCGGGGCTGGTGAATTTTTCGGGATCGCGGTTTGCGGCGCCGAAAAGCACCACGACGACGTCTCCACGCTTGAGCTGGACGGATCCGATGGTGACGGGCTCGGTGACGATGCGGCTGGTCCCCTGAACCGAGGCGTCATAGCGCATGAGTTCGTCGAAACCACTCGACAGCAGTGCCGGGTCGCGCATCGCCTCGAATTTGTCGGGGTTCTCCAGCAGGGCCAGCATGGCATTTCCGGCACCGGCGACGATCGAGCTGTAGCCGGACTGGAAGACGACCCGCACCGTGTTCCGGACAAAGGCGTCGGCGACATCCACCTCGGCGCGGTTGCCGGCGACATGGGCCAGCAGTCCGGGGCGCGGATTGGCCGTGAACCAGGACTCGACCATTTCGCTCAGTCGGCCGCGCGCCTCGATGCCGAGTTTCCTGAGTTCCGCACCGGTCTCGATTCCGTCCCCGGCGGTCTCGGGCGCCAATCCGGCGTCCATGCTCCGCACGATGGCATCCGATATCGCGGCGAAGGTCCTGACGTCCGGCTGCTCGATGCCCATGAGCTCCGAGATGGTCGCCAGTGCGAGCGGTTCGACGACCTCCGACATGAGGTCGAACTCCGCCCTGCCCTCCAGTCCGTCGAGCAGCGACCCGACGAGAGCCTTGCCCTGCTCGCCGACGGCCTCCAGGTCCTGGGCGCGCAGGGCGTTCATGAAGAGGCTGCGGAGCGGGCCGTGGTCCGGCGGGTCGAGGGTCTGCAGGCTCAGCCACGGTTCGGAGACCGACTCGCCGGCCCGCCGCCAGTCCGTCGCGAACACCGCGGGGTCCTGCAGGACCATCTGGCAGTCGCGGTACCGGGTCAGCACCCAGCTCTGCATCTTCTCGTGCCAGTGCACGGGCTCCGACGCGCGCAGCTCCGCGTAGACCGCATAGGGATCGGCGAGAGTCGAGCTGTCGAGGGGGTCATAGCGGACCGGGAGTTTCATGGACAATTCCTAGGATTCTTGAACGGCCTATGAGGCCCATGTTCTCGCTGGGCCAAGAGCGTGCGCCGGACCCGGACGAATCCGGGTCCGGCGCCAATTCTCGCCGACGATACCGGGCTCTGCCGCGGTTCGGGCAATATAATTAGTCGTTGTAACGCATGGAAATTCACCTACCCGAGCTGAATCGCCCGGCCATTGGCGCGGACTGTCGACGTTCGGACATCGGGGATGCCGGTGCAATCGGCATCAGGGATTTCAGTCGTTGTAGCGCACGGGAGTCTCCTCTCCGGTTGTTCATGTTCGAAGCCCTGGTGCTTCTCTCGATGGAAATGAAACTACCACCGCCATTCGGCTCCGTCCATGAGTTAATTCCGGGATCAATTTCCCAAACCAGCCAACCCGGGCAAAGCGTGCATCGAATTCGGGAGGGAAATGCGAATTGTATTCCCCATACCGTACGACCTGCATTATTTCGCGAATATGTCGAAATTTGGTGTTCACGTCAACTCTGCGCAGAGTGTCCGGACCGGTGGTGGTTGTCGCCCGGGCCCGCGGCCGTACGCGGAGGGGGGGAGGGGTCCGTACGGGTCATAGTTGTTCGGTGACCTCGCAGATCTTCCCCTCCGACGTGCAGCAGTCGCTGGACCTCGTCGGCATCTTCGTCTTCGCCCTCTCCGGAGGGCTGCTCGCCGTCCGCAAGAACATGGACATCTTCGGCATCGCGGTGCTGGCCGAGGTCACCGCGCTCGGCGGCGGTGTGATCCGGGACCTGGTGATCGGGGCGACGCCCGTCGCGGCGTTCAGCAACCTCGGGTACTTCATCACCCCGCTGGTCGCCGCGCTGGTGGTGTTCTTCCTGCACCCCGAGGTCGAGCGGATCAACCGGGCGGTGCAGACCCTGGACGCCCTCGGCCTCGGCCTGTTCTGCGTCACCGGCACCGCCAAGGCGCACGACTACGGGCTCGGCGCGGTGTCGGCCGTCGCCCTCGGCATGGTCACCGCGGCCGGCGGCGGGGTGATCCGCGACGTGCTGGCCGGCGAGATCCCCTCGCTGCTGCGCTGGGACCGGGAGATCTACGCCGTCCCGGCCCTGGTCGGCGCCGCCCTGGTAGCGGTGCTGATCGGCGTCGACCGGCTGACCGGCGCCACCGGCACCGCCGCCGCGCTCACCGCCTTCGGGCTGCGGATGCTCGCGCTGAAGTACGGCTGGCGCGCCCCGCGGGCCTGGCGCCGCAACGGTTCTCGCACCAGCGAGGAGTAGGCGAGCCGCCGTACGCGAGCGAGATCGCCTCCGCCGTGCAGAGCAGTTCCGGCACCATCCGGGCGAGTTCGGCCGGCGGCACCTGGCTCGCCGGGGCGCTCAGCGCGCAGGCCGCGACCGTCCGGCCGCCGCTGCCCGCCACCGGCGCGGCCACGCACGTCACCGGCTCCCGGTGCTCGGCCGACTCCACCGCCCAGCCCCGCAGCCGCACCGCCGCCAGTTCGGCCGGCAACTCCCCGTCGGGGGTGCCGTCCTCGGGCAGCCCGGCCAGCAGCACCCGGCCGATCGCCGTCCCGCCGGCCGGCGCCCGCCGCCCGATCCGGGACGCCCGGGCGGTGCCCGGCCCGGCCCAGCTGCCGGCCACCTCGTCCAGGTACAGCACCTCGCCGTCCTGGAGCACGGCCAGCTGGACGGTGTAGCCGCAGCGCGCGTTGAGCGCCGCCAGGTACGGCGCGGCGACCTGCCGGACGTCGATCTCCTCCAGCGCCCGGTGGGCCAGGGAGAGCACCCGGCCGCCGAGGCGGTAGCGCAGATCGGGCTGGCGCTGCGCGAAGCCGTGCTCCTCCAGGGTGCGCAGCAGCCGCAGCGCGGTGGACTTGTGCACCCCGATGCTGGTCGCGGCCTGCTCCAGGGTGACCGGCCCGTCGCCGAGCGACCCGAGCAGGGTCAGGGCGCGGTCGACCGACTGCGACATGGCGCACCGCTCCTGTCCACGCCGATGGGAAGTGAGAGTGGGACGTGATCCCGGGCCGTGCCCGCGGGCCGGGCCGGGGCCCGTCCGCGGGAAGCGTCCGTCAGGCTAACCGCTCGGCCGCGCGACGGGTCAAACGGGTGCCGGACACCGGTGTCCGGTGGGCGCGCGCTCCGGGTAACGTCCGGGAGTCGTCCGGTGGCCGGATCGGTGCGCACACCGGGACGGGGCCCGGGGAGCGCCCTCTACAATCGGATGGTTATGCCATACCTGGACCATGCGGCGACCACGCCGATGCTGCCCGAGGCGATCGCCGCGATGTCGGCGCACCTGGGGGTGGTCGGCAACGCCTCGTCCCTGCACGCGGCCGGCCGCCGGGCCCGCCGGGTGGTCGAGGAGGCCCGCGAGTCGCTGGCCGACTCGCTGGGCGCCCGCCCGAGCGAGATCGTGCTCACCGGCGGGGGCACCGAGTCCGACAACCTCGCCGTCAAGGGCCTGTACTGGGCCCGCCGGGGCGCCGACCCGGCCCGCACCCGGGTGCTGTGCAGCCCGGTCGAGCACCACGCGGTGCTGGACGCGGTGCACTGGCTCTCCGAGCACGAGGGCGCCGACGTCGAGTACCTGCCGGTCGACCCGCTCGGCCGGGTGCACCCGCAGGCGCTGCGCGAGGCGATCGAGCGGGACCCGTACTCGGTCGCGCTGGTCACCGTGATGTGGGCCAACAACGAGGTCGGCACCGTCCAGCCGGTGCGCGAACTCGCCGCCGTCGCGGCCGAGTACGGCATCCCGATGCACGCCGACGCGGTGCAGGCGCTCGGGCAGGTCCCGGTCTCCTTCGCCGAGTCTGGGCTCACCGCGCTCACCGTCACCGGGCACAAGATCGGCGGCCCGTTCGGCATCGGCGCGCTGCTGCTCTCGCGCGGCGCCGCGCCCGTCCCGCTGCTGCACGGCGGCGGCCAGGAGCGCGACGTCCGCTCCGGCACCCTGGACGCGCCCGCCGCCGCCGGCTTCGCCACCGCCGCGGCCCTCGCGGTCGAGCGCCAGCCGGAGCACGCGGTCGTGCTCGGCGCGCTGCGCGACGAGCTGATCGCCGCCGTGCTGGCCGCCGTCCCCGCCGCGGTGCTCAACGGCGACCCGGCCGCCGAGGGGCGGCTGCCCGCCAACGCGCACTTCTCCTTCCCCGGCTGCGAGGGCGACGCGCTGCTGATGCTGCTCGACGCCCAGGGCATCGAGTGCTCCACCGGCTCGGCCTGCTCGGCCGGGGTGCCGCAGCCCAGCCACGTGCTGCTCGCGATGGGCGTCGACCCGGCGCTGGCCCGGGCCTCGCTGCGGTTCTCGCTCGGGCACACCTCGGTGCGCGAGGACGTGACGGCGCTGGTCGCGGCCATCGCCCCGGCCGTCCAGCGGGCCCGCAACGCGGGTCTGGCGGCGGTGCGGCGGTAGTTCCTCCGGGCGGTCGGGCATGTACGGCGGCCCCGTACTCTTGTAGTCACCATGACTGACTTCCCGGGTGCCCCGACCGCTCCGTCCACCGGCCGTCTGCGCGTGCTCGCGGCGATGTCCGGCGGCGTCGACTCCGCCGTCGCCGCCGCCCGCGCCGCCGAGGCGGGGCACGAGGTGACGGGCGTCCACCTGGCGCTGTCCGCCAACCCGCAGTCCTTCCGCACCGGGGCCCGCGGCTGCTGCACCATCGAGGACTCCCGGGACGCGTGGCGCGCGGCCGACGTGATCGGCATCCCGTTCTACGTCTGGGACCTCGCCGAGCGCTTCCGCGAGGACGTCATCGACGACTTCGTCGCCGAGTACGCGGCCGGCCGCACCCCCAATCCCTGCCTGCGCTGCAACGAGAAGATCAAGTTCGCCGCGCTGCTCGACAAGGCGATCGCGCTCGGCTTCGACGCGGTCTGCACCGGCCACTACGCCCGGATCGTCGACCTGCCGTCCGGGGAGCGCCAGCTGCACCGCGCCGTCGACGCCGCCAAGGACCAGTCCTACGTGCTCGGTGTGCTGGACGCGGACCAGCTCGCCCACTCCCTCTTCCCGCTCGGCGACACCACCAAGGACGCCATCCGCGAGGAGGCCGAGCGCCGCGGCCTGGCCGTCGCCAAGAAGCCGGACAGCCACGACATCTGCTTCATCGCCGACGGCGACACCCAGGGCTTCCTGGCCAAGCACCTCGGCACCGCCACCGGCGACATCCTCGACGCCGACGGCACCAAGCTCGGCGAGCACGACGGCGCGTACGGCTTCACCATCGGCCAGCGCAAGGGCCTGCGGATCGGCCGGCCCGCCGCGGACGGCAAGCCCCGCTACGTCCTCGACATCTCGCCGGTCGACAACACCGTGACCGTCGGCCCGCTGGAGGGTTTGGACGTCACCGCGCTCACCGCGATCCGGCCGCGCTGGTGCGGCACCGAGCCGCTCGCCGACGGCCGGTACACCGCCCAACTGCGCGCCCACGGCGAGGAGGTGCCGGTGAGCGCGTCGGTCGTGGACGGCGAGCTGCGGGTGCAGTTGGACACCCCCGTCCGCGGCATCGCCCCCGGCCAGGCCGTCGTCCTGTACGACGGCACCCGCGTCGTCGGCTCCGCCACCATCGCCGCCACCGAGCGCCCGGCCGTCCGCGCCTGAAACCGGGGTGAGCGAGGCCCGGCCCGCGTGATAGACCAGGTAGCACTATGAATATCTGCGTCTTCTGCTCCGCGTACTCGCTCGACGACCGCTACTCCGCTCCCGCCGCCGAGTTCGCGCGGCTCCTCGGCGAGGGCGGGCACACCCTGGTGTGGGGCGGCTCGAACGCCGGGCTGATGGGGCTGCTGGCCGATGAGGTGAAGGCGGCGGGCGGCAGGCTGGTCGGGGTGCTCGTCGAGATGCTGAGGCACAAGGGGTACGTCGGCGCCGACGAGTTGGTGATGACCGAGGACCTCGCCGAGCGGAAGGCGGAGCTGGCCGCCCGGGCCGACGCGATCGTCGTGCTGGTCGGTGGGCTGGGCACCCTCGACGAGGTGACCGAGGTGCTGGAGCTCAAGAAGCACGGCATGTTCGACAAGCCGGTGATCGTCCTGGACACCGAGGGCTTCTACGCGGGCCTGCGCGCGCAGATGGAGCGGATGGACACCGAGGGCTTCCTGCCGCGCCCGCTCGCCGAGCTGATCAGCTTCGCCGACACCCCGGCTCAGGTGTTTGAGCAGCTCAAGGCCTGATTAGATCAGCACCATGGCTGCACATCTGATCACCGGCGCCGGCTCCGGCATCGGCGCCGTCCTGGCCGAGCGTCTCGCCGAGCGCGGCGACGACCTCTGGCTGTTCGCCCGCGACGTCCGCCGCGCCGCCGAACTGCGCGAGCGCTTCCCCGGGGCGCAGACCCTGGTCGGCGACCTCGGCGACCCGGCCAAGCTCTCCTGGGCCCTCGGCCACCAGGCGCTGCCCGTCGAGCTCGACTCCCTCCTGCACGTCGCGGGCATGGTGGAGCTGGGTGCGGTCGGCGAGCTGCCGGTCAAGGCCTGGCAGAGCACCCTGGCCGTCAACCTGGTCGCCCCCGCCGAGCTGACCCGGCTCCTGCTGCCCTCGCTGCGCCTGGTCAAGGGGCACGTGGTGTTCGTCAACTCCGGTGCGGGCCTGAGCGCCTCCGCCGAGTGGTCGGCCTACGCGGCGAGCAAGCACGGCCTCAAGGCGCTCGCCGACGCGCTGCGCCAGGAGGAGCACGCGAACGGCGTCCGGGTCACCTCGGTCTACCCGGGCCGCACCGCCACCGCGATGCAGGCCAAGGTGCACCAGCAGGAGGGCAAGGCCTACGACGAGGACCGCTTCATCGCCCCGGAGTCGGTGGTGAAGGCGATCCTCGCCGCCCTGGACGCCTCCCGCGACGCGGAGCTCACCGACATCACCGTCCGCCCCGGGCGCTGACCTCGCCGGGGCGGCGGCGCACTAGGCTCGGGCGGGTGAGCACCGGAGACACCTTCCCCGACCTGCGCGGCGCCGCCACCGGCGTCGGTTCGCTGCCCGGCACCGACGCGCGGGAGGCCGCCAAGACCTCCACCGGCGCGTTGGAGCAGCTGCCGTTCCTGCCCGAACTCCCCGCCCGGGGGCCGGGCGCCGACATGATCGGCCGCGGCGCCGGCCTGCTGGTCGAGCTGTTCGCACAGACCGAACCGTCCGGCTGGCGGTTCGCCGACCGCCCCGGCCGGGACACCCGGCGCGCGCACTCCTGGTTGGGCGAGGACCTGGACGCGCTGGAGGAGTTCACCCAGGGCTACCAGGGCGCGCTCAAACTCCAGGCCGTGGGCCCGTGGACGCTGGCGGCGAGCATCGAGCTCAGGCACGGCGAGAAGGCGCTCTCCGACCACGGCGCCTGCCGGGACATCGCCGGCTCGCTCACCGAGGGCCTGCGCCGCCACCTGGCGGACGTCCGCCGGCGGGTGCCCGGCGCGCAGCTGGTCCTCCAGCTCGACGAGCCCTCGCTGCCCGCCGTGCTGGCCGGTTCGGTGAAGACCGCCAGCGGCTTCCAGCGGCTGCGCTCGGTGGACCGGCAGGTCGCCGAGGAGGTGCTGCGCGAGACGATCCGCGGCCTGGACGTGCCGGTCGTGGTGCACTGCTGCGCCCCGCAGGTCCCGATCCCGCTGCTGCGTCGGGCCGGGGTGGCCGGGGTCTCCCTCGACTTCTCCCTCCTCACCGAGCGGGAGGACGACGACCTCGGCGAGGCGGTCGAGGCGGGCACGGCGATCCTCGCTGGTGTCGTGCCCTCCACTGACCAGGAGGTGTCCGACCCGGCCGGTAGTGTCCAGGGTGTCAGGACCTTGTGGCGCAGGCTCGGGTTCGCCCCGGAGCTGCTGGGCTGCCGCGTGCTGGTGACGCCGACCTGCGGGCTGGCCGGGGCGTCCCCGGCGTACGCGCGCAAGGCGCTGTCGCTTGCGGCGCGGGCGGCGCAGAGCCTGGTGGACAACCCGGAATGAGAACGTAGGAGGGCTTGCGGTGGTGGCTGTCGAGGGCTGGGAGGACGTCCCTGCGGAGGTGCGCAGGCGGCACGCCGAGCTGGTCGTGGAGATCACCGAGCACCGCGCCCGGTACTACGTGCAGGACGCCCCGGTCGTCAGCGACGCCGAGTTCGACGTCCTGATGCGCGAGCTGGAGGCGGTCGAGGCCGCGCACCCGGCCCTGGTGACGCCGGACTCGCCGACGCAGGAGGTCGGCGGCGACGTCGCGGAGGGCTTCACCAAGGTCGAGCACCGCGAGCGGCTGCTCAGCCTCGACAACGCCATGGACGACGAGGAGCTGGCGGCCTGGGCGGACCGGGTCGCCCGCGAGCTGGACGGCATCGACTACCACTACCTGTGCGAGCTCAAGGTGGACGGCCTGGCCGTCAACCTCACCTACGAGCGCGGCCAGTTGGTCCTGGCCGCGACCCGGGGCACCGGCCGGGTCGGCGAGGACATCACCGCCAACGTCCGCACCATCAAGGAGATCCCGCAGCAGCTCACCGGCGACGACCTGCCCGAGCTGGTCGAGATCCGCGGCGAGGTCTACCTGCCCACCGAGGCCTTCGAGGAACTGAACGCCTCGCTGGCGGCGGAGAACGAGCGCCGCCGGGCGGAGAACGAGGAGCGCGCCAAGGAGGGCAGGCGTCCGCAGGCGCTGCTCCACCTGTTCGCCAACCCGCGCAACGCCGCCGCCGGTTCGCTGCGCCAGAAGGACCCGCTGGTCACCGCGTCCCGTCCGCTGCACATGGTGGTGCACGGCATCGGCGCCCGGGTCGGCTTCGACATCGACTGCCAGTCGCACGCCTACGACCTGCTGCGCGCGTGGGGCCTGCCGACGGCCCGGCACAACAAGGTGGTCGGGACGCTCGACGAGGTGCGGGCGTTCATCGGGCACTTCGGCGAGCAGCGGCACTCGGTCGAGCACGAGATCGACGGCGTCGTGGTCAAGGTGGACGAGATCGCCCTGCAAGGGCGGCTCGGTTCCACCTCCAAGTCGCCGCGCTGGGCGATCGCCTGGAAGTACCCGCCGGAGGAGGTCACCGGCAGGCTGGCCGCGATCAAGGTCGGCATCGGCCGCACCGGCCGGGCCACCCCGTACGCGGTGCTGGCCGAGCCGGTGAAGGTGGCCGGCTCGATGGTGCAGTACGCGACGCTGCACAACCAGCAGGTCGTCAAGGCCAAGGGCGTGCTGCTCGGCGACACCATCGTGCTGCGCAAGGCCGGCGACGTCATCCCGGAGATCCTCGGCCCGGTGGAGAGCCTGCGGGACGGCACCGAGCAGGAGTTCGTGATGCCCTCGCACTGCCACGAGTGCGGGGCCGAGCTGCGCCCGATGTCCGAGGGGGACATCGATCTGCGCTGCCCCAACGCGCAGTTCTGCCCGGCGCAGATCCGCGAGCGGATCGCCTTCCTGGGCGGCCGTTCCTCGCTGGACATCGAGGGCCTGGGCTATGTCGCGGCGACCGCGCTGACCCAGCCGCTGGAGCCGGCCGAGGCGCCGGTGCGGGACGAGGGCGACATCTTCGGCCTGACGATGGAGCAGTTGCTGCCGATCGAGGTGCTGGTCCGCGACCAGAAGACGGGCATGCCCAAGCTGGACGACCGCACCGGCAAGGAGAAGAAGGCCACCTTCTTCGCGAACCAGAAGGGCGAGCCCAAGAAGACGGCGGGCGTGCTGCTGGAGAATCTGGAGAGGGTGAAGGAACGTCCGCTGTGGCGGTTCCTCAACGGCCTCTCGATCCGGCACGTCGGGCCGGTCGCGGCGCAGGAGCTGGCGCGGGAGTTCCGGGACCTCGACCGGATCTTCTCGGCCACCGAGGAGGACCTGGCCGCCGTCGAGGGGGTCGGGCCGATCATCGCCCGTTCCGTCGTCGAGTGGTACCAGGAGGAGTGGCACCGGGGGATCCTGGAGAAGTGGCGCGCGGCCGGCGTCCGCTTCACCGAGGAGCCCGCCGACGAGGAGGAGGCGGAGCGCCCGCTGGAGGGCCTGACCGTCGTGGTCACCGGCACCCTGGCCGGGCACACCCGGGACGGGGCCAAGGAGGCGCTGACCTCGCGCGGCGCGAAGGTGACCGGTTCGGTATCGAAGAAGACAGATTTTGTCGTGGCCGGTGACAACCCAGGGTCCAAGTACGACAAGGCCGTTCAGCTCGGGCTGCCGGTCCTGGACGACGCCGGCTTCGCCGTGCTGCTCGCCGACGGAGCGGCCGCGGCCCGCGCCCACCTCGGCCTGCCCGAGGTCGGGAAGGCCCCCGCCGAGGCCGCCCCGGAGGCCGACCCGAGCGGAGCGTGACCGAACCCGTCTTGTTATCGTCCTGATGCAACGTCACCGGGTGTCGCACCGTGAAAGCGGGCATTGTGTCACTGTGCGACACCCGGGCGCGGTGGCGCGTTTCCGGTTGTCCGAAAGTCTGCCCACCGGGTGGACCCCGGCATACCCTGGAGCGCAACAGAGTGTCAGCAGGGGTGGGGGCACCGGCTGAGCCGGTGCTCCGCGGGGTCGCTCCATGCCCGGCAGCTGTCGGTACCGGCACGGTGCCTCACCGTAAGGCGGCCTGACGGGGCGGGCCCGACGGAGGACAGGGCTTATGGATCGTACGACCGGCGGTGCGCCCACACGCCCGCCGCAGGGGGTGGCAGGTGCGGTCCTGCTGCTCGGCGTGCTGCTGGCCGGTGCCGCGCCGCTCATCCCGCTGGCCGTCCTGGTCTACCGGTACGAGCCCGAACTGCTGCCGCTGTTCGCGGTGCCGCTGGCGGTGCTGGTCGCCGCCTGGCGGATCGCCCGCGACCGCGCCCGTGACCAGCTGACCGACCCGCTGACGGATCTGCCCAACCGTCAGGCCCTGTTGATGGCTGCCCAGGAGGCGATCGCGGAGCGTGCGGAAGGTTACAGCGTCGGTCTCATCCTGCTCGATCTCGATCGTTTCCGATCGCTCAACGACACCCTCGGTCACACCGCCGGCGACCGGCTGCTGGTGCACATCGCCCGTCGGCTGCACCGCGCGCTGCGCTCCGGAGGCCCGGCCGGCAGCGCCACCCGGGAGTCCATCGACGACGTCTTCGCCGGCCTGCCCCGGAACTACCGGCGCGGCCGCCCGATGGTGGCCCGGATGGGCGGCGACGAGTTCGCCGTGCTGCTGCCCGGCATCAACTGCCCGGACAGCCTGGAGCGGGTTGCCAAGGCGCTGATCGCCGAACTCGCCGCGCCGATCCGGCTGGACGGGCTGCTGCTCGTGCTGGAGGCCAGCGCCGGCGTCTGCGTCTACCCGCAGCACGCCCAGGACGCCGAGGCGCTGCTGCGCCGCGCCGACGTGGCGATGGGCCACGCCCAGCGCGGTTGCAGCGGCGTCGCGCAGTACGACGAGACCCAGGACGCCGACACGCCGTACCGGATAGGGCTGCTCGGCGACCTGCGGCGGGCCCTGGAGACCGGCGAGGTGCAGCTGCACTACCAGCCCAAGGTGGCCTTCGACGGCCGGGTGGTCGGCCTGGAGGCGCTGCTGCGCTGGGAGCGCCCCGGCCAGGGCCGGGTCTCGCCGGACGAGTTCGTCGGGCTCGCCGAGTCCAGCGGCCTGATGCCCCGGCTCACCGACTACGTGCTGGAGGCCGCCGTCGGGCAGCTCGCCTACTGGCGGGAGCAGGGCCTCCAGGTGCAGGTCGCGGTCAACGTCTCCCCGCGCGACGTGCTCAACCCCGGCTTCGCCCAGCGCGTCGCCGGCCACCTCGTCCGCCACCAGGTGCCGGCCCACGCGCTCCAGCTGGAGATCACCGAACGGCTGCTGCTGGACGACTCCCGCCGGGCCGCCGACACCCTCGCCGAACTGCGCGGCTACGGCGTCGGGATGTCCCTGGACGACTTCGGCACCGGCCACTCCTCGCTGGTGCGGCTGCGCAGCCTGCCGGTCGGCGAGCTGAAGATCGACCGCTCCTTCGTCTCCCGGATGGTCATCGACGACCACGACGCGGCGGTGGTGCGCTGCTCGGTGGAGCTCGCCCACTCGCTGGGCCTGACCGTGGTCGCCGAGGGCGTCGAGGACGACGAGACCTGGGAGCGGCTGCACTGCATGGGCGTGGACGCCGTCCAGGGCTGGCTGGTGTCGGCCGCGCTGCCGGCCGAGCAGGCCACCGCCTGGCTGCGGGTGCACCGTACCGGCGCCCCGCCGGTGGAGCGGCTGGTCCCCCCGCCGGGCCGGCTGCCGTCGGCGCTCCACGCGGTGCAGGGGGGCCAGGGCCTGCCGGTCCAGCCGGTGCTGCCGCCGGCCGTCCAGCCGGTGGTCCAGCAGGCCATCGCGCCGGTGCTGCCGTCGACCCTCCCGCCGGTGCTGCCCCCCGTGCTGCCCCCGACGCTCCCGCAGGCTGTGCAGGCCGTTCAGACGGTCCAGGCCGCGCCCGCGCCCCAGCCCGTGTCGGCCGCGCAGATCGAGATCAAGGCGCCGGGCACGCAGAGTTGGGCCCGCACCAGGCCGCAGTGACGGGCGCACACGCTTACTCGTTGGCCGGTGGCCGGGCCGGGCCCCATAGGATGGGGTCCAAAGACCACGAGGACGGAGCACCGGACCGGTTGCTCCTGCCCGGGCCCGGCACCGCCTGCGCGCGGCGCCGGGCCTCACCAGAACTCACCCTGAGGATCGCTGCATGCCTGGCATCACGCGCGAGGAGGTCGCCCACCTCGCCCGGCTGTCGCGTCTTGAGCTGAAGCCCGAAGAGCTGGACCACTTCGCCGAGCAGCTCGACGTGATCATCGGCGCGGTCGCCCGCGTTTCCGAGGTCGCCGGACAGGACGTCCCGCCGACCTCCCACCCGCTCCCGCTGACCAACGTGATGCGCGCGGACGAGGTGCGGCCGTCGCTCACCCCGGAGCAGGCGCTGTCCGGCGCCCCCGCCGCCGAGGAGCAGCGTTTCCGCGTGCCCCAGATCCTCGGGGAGGACTGACCGAGATGACCGAGTTGATCAAGTACACCGCCGCTGAGACGGCTTCCGCCATCGCCAAGGGCGAGGTGTCCGCCGTCGAGGTGGCGCAGGCGCACCTGGACCGCATCGGCGCCGTCGACAAGAAGGTCAACGCCTTCCTGCACGTCGACACCGAGGGCGCGCTGAACGCCGCCAAGGCCGTCGACGAGAAGCGCGCCAAGGGCGAGGAGCTGGGCCCGCTGGCCGGCGTCCCGCTCGCGCTGAAGGACGTCTTCACCACCAAGGGCGTGCCGACCACCTGCGGCTCCAAGATCCTCGAAGGCTGGATCCCGCCGTACGACGCCACGCTGACCACCCGTCTCAAGGACGCCGGCGTGGTCATCCTCGGCAAGACCAACATGGACGAGTTCGCGATGGGCTCCTCCACCGAGAACTCCGCCTACGGCACGACCGGCAACCCGTGGGACCTCTCCCGCATCCCCGGCGGCTCCGGCGGCGGCTCGGCCGCCGCGCTGGCCGCCTTCGAGGCCCCGCTGGCGATCGGCACCGACACCGGCGGCTCGATCCGCCAGCCCGGCGCCGTCACCGGCACCGTCGGCGTCAAGCCGACCTACGGCTCGGTCTCCCGCTACGGCCTGGTCGCCTTCTCGTCCTCGCTGGACCAGGGCGGCCCGTGCGCCCGCACCGTGCTGGACGCGGCGCTGCTGCACGAGGCCATCGCCGGGTACGACCCGCTGGACTCCACCTCGATCGACGCGCCCGTCCCGGCCGTGGTCGAGGCCGCCAAGCTGCGCGACGTGCGCGGCATGCGGATCGGCGTGGTCAAGGAGTTCGCCGGCGAGGGCTACCAGGCCGGCGTGATGGAGCGCTTCAACGAGTCGGTGGAGCTGCTGCGCGAGCTGGGCGCCGAGGTCGTCGAGGTCTCCTGCCCGTCCTTCACCCTGGCGCTGCCGGCGTACTACCTGATCGCGCCCAGCGAGGCCTCGTCCAATCTGGCCCGCTTCGACGCGATGCGCTACGGCCTGCGGGTCGGCGACGACGGCTCCCGCTCGGCCGAGGACGTCACCGCCCTGACCCGCGAGGCCGGCTTCGGCCCCGAGGTCAAGCGCCGCATCATCCTCGGCACCTACGCCCTCTCCTCGGGCTACTACGACGCCTACTACGGCTCGGCCCAGAAGGTCCGCACGCTCATCTCGCGCGACTTCGACGCCGCCTTCGCGGGCGTGGACGTGCTGGTCTCGCCGACCACGCCGACCACCGCCTTCCCGATCGGCGAGCGCGCCGACGACCCGATGGCGATGTACCTGGCCGACCTCTGCACGATTCCGTCGAACCTCGCGGGCAACGCGGCCATGTCGCTGCCCTGCGGTCTGGCCCCGGAGGACAATCTCCCGGTCGGCCTGCAGATCATCGCACCCGCGATGGCGGACGACCGCCTGTACCGGGTGGGCGGCGCCGTCGAGGCCGCACTCAACGACAAGTGGGGGCACACCCTGCTGGAGGAGGCACCGGCACTGTGAGCAAGATCGAGAAGGCCAAGGCCCCGTCGTCCCTCAAGGCCCCGTCGTCCCTGAAGGGCTTCAAGCACAGCAAGCCGGGCCTCTGGCTGTCCATCGGCACCAGCGCCTTCGGCGCGGTCTCGGTCGTCAAGGACGTCCGCAAGGCCCGCGAGGAGAGCGACACCCTCAAGCTGGTCAACGCCCTGGTCGGCGCCGCCGCGCTGATCACCGGTACCGCCCTGCTGGTGCGCGAGCTGCGCCAGCTCGGCTCCGACGACGTCCTGCTGGGCTGAGCTGAGCGCCCCGGCCCGGCCCCGCGCGAGCGGCGGCCGGGCCCGTACCTCCCAAGTCTTTTAGTGAAGGGGACGCTGTGAGCGTCATGAACCTGGTCTCCTACGAGGACGCTCTCGCGTCGTACGACCCGGTGATGGGCCTTGAGGTCCACGTCGAACTGGGCACCAAGACCAAGATGTTCTGCGGTTGCTCGACCGAGCTGGGTGCCGAGCCGAACAGCCAGACCTGCCCGACCTGCCTGGGCCTGCCCGGCTCGCTGCCGGTGGTCAACGCGATCGGCGTGGAGTCGGCCGTCAAGATCGGCCTGGCGCTGAACTGCGAGATCGCCGAGTGGTGCCGGTTCGCGCGGAAGAACTACTTCTACCCGGACATGCCCAAGAACTTCCAGACCTCGCAGTACGACGAGCCGATCGCCTTCAACGGCTACCTCGACGTGCAGCTGGAGGACGGCTCGACCTTCCGCGTGGAGATCGAGCGCGCCCACATGGAGGAGGACACCGGCAAGTCCAGCCACGTCGGTGGCGCCACCGGCCGCATCCACGGCGCCACCCACTCGCTGCTCGACTACAACCGGGCCGGCATCCCGCTGATCGAGATCGTCACCAAGCCGATCACCGGCGCCGGCGTGCGCGCCCCCGAGGTCGCCAAGGCGTACGTCGCCGAGCTGCGCGAGCTGATCAAGGCGCTGGGCGTCTCCGAGGCGCGGATGGACAAGGGCCAGATGCGCTGCGACGTCAACCTGTCGCTGCGCCCCAACGGCACCGAGACCTTCGGCACCCGTTCGGAGACCAAGAACGTCAACTCGCTGCGCAGCGTGGAGCGGGCCGCCCGGTTCGAGATCCAGCGGCACGCCACCGTGCTGACCGACGGCGGCACGATCATCCAGGAGACCCGGCACTTCCACGAGGAGGACGGCAGCACCACCTCGGGCCGGATCAAGGACAACGCCGAGGACTACCGCTACTTCCCCGAGCCGGACCTGGTGCCGATCGCCCCCGCCCGCGCCTGGGTCGAGGAGCTGCGCGCAGGCCTGCCCGAGCTGCCGCGGGTACGCCGGGCCCGGCTGCAGGCCGAGTGGGGCCTGTCCGACAAGGACATGCAGTCGGTGCTGAACGCCGGCGCCGTCGAGCCGATCCAGGAGACCATCGCCGCCGGCGCCCCGGCCGACCAGGCCCGCAAGTGGTGGATGGGCGAGCTGGCCCGCCGGGCCAACGAGACCGGCACCGAGCTGAGCGAGCAGCCGATCACCCCGGCGCAGGTCGCCCGGGTCACCGCGCTGGTCGCCGAGGGCAAGCTGAACGACAAGCTGGCCCGCCAGGTCATCGAGGCCGTGCTGGCCGGCGAGGGCGAGCCGGACGAGGTCGTCGAGAAGCGCGGCCTGGCCGTCGTCTCGGACGACTCCGCGCTCGGTGCGGCCGTCGACCAGGCCATCGCCGAGAACGAGGCGATCGCCGCCAAGATCCGCGACGGCAAGGTCGCCGCGGTCGGCGCGCTGGTCGGTGCGGTCATGAAGGCCACCCGCGGCCAGGCCGACGCGGCCCGCGTCAAGGACCTGATCCTGGAGCGGCTCGCCGTCGAGGGGCAGTAGGCGCAGCCCGGGGAAGCTGGGCGTCTCCGCCTGAGCTTCCTAAGGCGCCTAAGGCATCTAAGGCCCTCTAAGTAAGGCCTAAGGCCCGGTCTCACCTCTAAATCGAGGTAAGACCGGGCCTTTGTCGTTCCCGGGGCCCCGATCTAAGGCACCTGGGGCCCGGAAGATCGGTAGGGCTTCCGATGCGGCACCCCCCGCTGGGAGAGGAAAGTCTTACTCGACAGCGAAACGCAGTGAAACCCACAGGGGGAACCGAAGTGATCGAGTACGAGCTCATCCAGCAGCACGCCCACGAGCTGGCCGTCCGCGCCGAGCACGAGCGCCTGGTCCGGGAGGCCAAGGAGGGGCGCCGCCTGCGGCAGCGTCCGGTGGCCGCCCGCTTCCAGCGGCGCCCCGCGCGCCAGCGCGAATGCTGACGGACCGGCACCACGACGGTGCCGAGGGAGTTTCGGAGGGGGAGGCGCAGCAGGGGAGCGCCTCCCCCTCCGGGCGTTCGCCAGGGGAGATAACCCCTCGGCCCGCCACCTCCGGCTATGGCATGCTCGCCTCCATGCAGCAGATATCGGTGAGTCCCGTCTTCGTCGGCCGCGGCAGCGAGATCACCGAACTGACCGACGCGCTGCGCCGGGCCGGCTCCGGCAGCCCGCAGGCCGTGCTGATCGGCGGCGAGGCGGGCGTCGGCAAGACCCGGCTGCTGGAGGAGTTCCTGGAGCGGGCCGCCGCCGGGGGAGCGGTCACCACGCTCGGCGGCTGCCTGGAGATCGGCGCCGAGGGCCTGCCGTACGCCCCGCTGGCCGCCGCGCTGCGCCGGCTGCACCGCTCGCTGGGCGCCGAGCTGGAGGCCGCGGCGGTCGGCAGCGAGGGGCACCTGGCCCGGCTGCTGCCCGAGTTCGGCGAGGCCGACGGCGAACCCAACGACGAGTACGGCCGGGCCCGGCTGTTCGAGCACACCGCGAGGCTGTTCGAGCGGCTCGGCGCGGAGCGTACCCTCGTGTTCGCCGTCGAGGACCTGCACTGGTCCGACCGCTCCACCCGCGAACTGCTCGCCTTCCTGGTCCGCACCCTGCACCGGTCCCGGGTGCTGCTGGTCGCCACCTACCGCTCCGACGACCTGCACCGCCGCCACCCGCTGCGCCCCTTCCTGGCCGAGCTCGAACGGCTGCGCACCGTCCAGCGGCTGGAGCTGGAACGGTTCGGCCGCGGCGAGGTCGCCGCCCAGCTGGCCGGCATCCTCGGCACCGCCGACCCCGACCGGAAGCTGGTGGACCGCATCCACCGCCGCTCCGAGGGGAACCCGTTCTTCGTCGAGGAGCTGGCCACCGCCTTCGAGGACGGCTGCGGCGCAGGGCTCACCGACTCGCTGCGCGACATCCTGCTGGTCCGGGTGGAGAGCCTGGTCGAGGAGGCCCAGCGGGTGGTGCGGATCGCCGCCGAGGGCGGCTCGCACGTCGAGCACGCCCTGCTGGCGGCCGTCCTGGACGACGACGAGGAGGCGCTGATCGAGGCGCTGCGGGCGGCCGTCGGCGCCAACATCCTGCGCCCGGACGGCGAGGGCGAGGGCTACCGCTTCCGGCACGCGCTGGTCCGCGAGGCGGTCTCGGACGACCTGCTGCCCGGTGAACGGCACCGGATCAACCGCAAGTTCGCACTCGCGGTGGAGGCGCAGCCGCAGCTGGTCTCCTGCGACGCCCTGCCCGCCCGGCTGGCCAACTACTGGTACCACGCGCACGACCCGGCCCGCGCCCTGCCGACCGCCCTGGACGCCGCCCGGGCGGCCCGCCGCCGCAACGCCTTCGCCGAGCAACTGGGCATGCTGGAACGGGCCCTGGAACTGTGGGACATGGTCTCCGAGGAGGTGCTGGCGCACACCCTGCGCCCGTACGACTGGGCCGAGACCTACCCGCCGGGCTCCTGCGACCACAGCACCGCCGACGGGGACTGCGACCGGATCCAGCTGGTCGACGTGCTGGCCGAGGCGGTGGTCGCGGCCCGGCGCTGCGGCGACCGCGAGCGCGGCCTGAGCCTCGCCAGGCGGGGGCTGCGGCTGGTCGACGAGGCGGTGCACCCGGTGCG
This sequence comes from Kitasatospora sp. NPDC058492, assembly GCF_042720685.1. NCBI lineage: Bacteria > Bacillati > Actinomycetota > Actinomycetes > Kitasatosporales > Streptomycetaceae > Kitasatospora > Kitasatospora sp. NPDC058492. Next base: position 5,543 of record NZ_JBHXMU010000076.1, on the reverse strand, counting down.
CGCGGCCTGGTTCCGGATCAACCGGGCCCGGATGCTGGGCAATCTGCGCCGCTCCGGCGACGACGAGGAGATCCTGCACGCGCACCGGCTGGTCGACCACCTGCCGCCGTCCGCCGTCCAGGCCGAGGTGTTCGCGCTCGGCGCCGGGGTGGCGATGCTCAAGAAGCCCGGCCCCGAGCACATCGAGCTGGCCGAGCGGGCGATCCGGATCGCCCAGGAGGTCGGCGCGCACTCCGTCGAGGTGCACGCCCGGATGACGCTCGGCGGCCTGCGCTACGACGTGCACGGCGACGCCGACGGCGGGCTGGCCGAACTGGCCGGGGCGGTCGAGGCGGCCCGCCGGCTGGGCGTGCCCGACCTGCTGCTGCGCGGCGTCAACAACCTGGCCAGCATGCAGCGCGGGGTGGGCCGGGCCGAGGAGGCGGTGGTGCTGGCCCGCGAGGGCCTGGTCTACGCGGACGGCAACGGCCTGCTGCGCAACATCGGCACCATCCTGACCGGCAACCTGGCCGAGGCGCTGACCGACCTGGGGCGGATCCGGGAGGCCGCCGAGGTACTCGACGCCTGCGAGCTGACCAGCCTGACCGGCACCCACGCCGAGTTCCTGGACCGGATGCGCGGCGACCTCGCGCTGCTGCGCGGGGACCTGGCCGGCGCGGCGACCATGCTGGCGCAGGCCCGGTCGGCCAACCGGGTCGGCCAGCTCCAGCACAGCGTGCCGATCAGCCGGCTGGCGGTGCGGATCGCCGCGCTCGCCGGTCGGCCGCTGGAGGCCCGGGAGGAACTGCTCACCGCGCTGGCGGAGGAGGGGCGGCTCGGCCACGAGTCCGACGTGTACCCGCTGCTGGTCGAGGCCGCCACGGTGGAGGCGGACAGCCGGGGCCTGCCGGAGGCCGCGGCGGGCCGGGCCGAGGCACTGGCCGCGATCGCCGCGCGGGCGGCCCGGCTGCGGCCGCGGGCGCCGATGCACCACGGCTGGGCCCGGCTGCTGGAGGGCGAACTGGCCCGCGCCGAGGCCGCCGACACCCCGGAGCAGTGGGCCGCCGCGGTCGCCGCGCTGCGGCCGACCGGGCTGCCGTACCCGCTGGCGGTCGCCCTGCTGCGGGCCGGCGAGGCCGAGGTGCTGGCCGGGCGGCGCGAGGCCGGGGCCGAACTGCTGCGCGAGGCGCGGGAGCTGGCCACCGTCCGGGGCGACCGTCCGCTGCTGGCGGAGGTCGCGGGCCTGGCCGACCGGGCCGGGCTGACGCTGACCCCGGCGGCGGCCGCGCGCCCGGCCGCCGGGCCGGCCGCGACCCCGCCCGCCGGGGAGTCCTTCGGCCTCACCCCCCGTGAGCGGGACGTGCTCCGGTTGCTGGCGCGCGGCTGGAGCAACCGGCAGATCGCGGAGGAGTTGTACATCTCTCCGAAGACCGCGAGCGTGCACGTTTCCAACATCCTGGGCAAGCTCGCGGTCACCGGCCGGGGTGAGGCGGCAGCGCTGGCGCACCGGCTGCGGCTGTTCCCGGACGATCCGGCGTAGGCCCTGTCCCCCCGGGCCTCCCGCTGACCCGAGCGCCCGGCGCCGGGCCTCCTGACCGTCTCCGGTCCGGGCGGCTCGGGGCCGGGCGCCGTCGCGTGCTCCCGTGCGCGCCGCGTGAGCCCCTGGTCGCGCGCCGCCGCCAACCGGGCCGATCCGCCGGAATCGGGTGCATTTCCCCACCCCCTCGCCATTACTCTAAGTTGAGTGCATGTGTCATTGAGTGACGGATTTGGTGTAGGGTCCCGATCGGGAACATCGGTGCGGTGTGGTGACCGGAAGGCCGCCCACCCCCTGGGCCTCCGTCCTGACGGGGCGCCAGGCCACCGCGTACGACCGAGAGGCGCGCGGCCGGTGGCCCGTGGCCGGGGCGCCAGGCCCCGGGCCGGAGGGGGAGAGGCCGAGTGAGCTCCACCGATACGGTGCTGCCCGGGGCCGGACGGCCGGGCGTGCCACCCGCCGACGCGTCCGAGCCCGACACGTCCGCGCCCGGCGCAGCCGCAGCCGGCCCGCCCGCCCCCGGCCGGCGCGGCCCGCTGAACCGGCTCCGGGAGAGCCGGACGCTGCCCGGCCTCGTCCTCGGCGCGCTCTGCCTGGCCTACGCCCTGGGCGCCGCCACCGGCTGGGGATCCTTCCAACTCTCCATCTTCATGGGCGACTTCGGCCTGGCCGCGGCGGCGCTCGCGGCCGCGCTGTCCTGCCTGGTGTACGGCTGCACAGCCGGCGGGCGCGCCCGCCCGGCCTGGCTGCTGTTCGGCCTCTCCTCGCTCATGGTGGCCTGCGGCAACGGCACCTGGGGCTGGTACGAACTGGTCGCCCGCAGCCCGCTGCCGCAGGACTCGCTCGCCGAGTACGCCTTCCTGCTGTTCTCCCCGCTCGCCATCACCGGTGTCCTGGTGCTCGCCCAGCGCCCGCGCTCGGCCGCCGGCTGGCTCTGCCTGCTGCTCGACGGCTGGCTGATCGCCGGCTCGCTGTTCACCCTCAGCTGGAGCCTGGCGCTCGGCCGGATCGCCGCCGGCGAGGTCGGCTCGCCACTGCGGCTGGCCCTCAACCTGGCCTACCCGGTGCTGGACATCCTGCTGGTCAGCCTGGTCGTCGGGCTGCGCTTCGGCGGCCGGGACGGCAATCGGGCGGCCGTGCACACCGCGATGGTGGCGCTGGCCGTCACCGTCCTGTGCGACGCCCTGTTCACCTCCCCGGAGCTGCGCAGCAGCTACCGATCGGGCGAACTGCTGGACGCCGGATGGTTCTCCGGCAGCCTGCTGCTGGCCTGGGCGCCGTGGTCGCCGCGCTGGCGCCGCCCGCTGCGCGAGCACCCCTCGGCCGGAGGCCTGCCGCGCCGCCGGGTGGCCACCACCTTCAGCGCGCTCACCCCGTACGCGGCCGCCGCGGTGTGCACCGCCGGGATCCTCTACAACGCCCTCGGCGGGCGGGAATTGGACCGGGTGGTGGCCGCGGCGGCCTGCACCGTCGGCCTGGCGCTCATCCTGCGCCAGGGCGTGATGCTGCTCGACAACCTCTCGCTCGCCCAGGAACTCGCCCACAAGGAGGCGCACTTCCGCTCCCTGGTGCAGGGCTCCAGCGACGTCATCATGATCGCCGGCGCCAACGGCGTGCTCTCCTACGTCTCCCCGGCCGCACTCGGCGTCTACGGGCGGGACCCGGAGGAACTGGTCGGCGGCAACCTGCTGGACCTGGTCCACCCGGAGGACGTGGACCGGGTGCTCGCCGAGGTCCGCCGCTACCTGGCGAGGGTCCGGCTCACCGCCCACCGCTCCCCGGGCACCGCCGAGCCGTCCGCCCGGGTGGAGTGCCGGATCAGCTCCGGCGGCGGCGAGTGGCTGCACGTCGAGTCGACGGTCAGCCGGCACCGTGACGGCCTGATCCTCAACAGCCGGGACGTGACCGAACGCGTGATACTCCAGGCCCAGTTGCAGCACAACGCCTTCCACGACCCGCTCACCGACCTGCCCAACCGGGCGCTGTTCGCCCAGCGGCTGCGGGCCGCCCTCGGCGCCCGCGGCCAGCAGGGCGAGGGCGGCGCCGGGGTCGCGGTGCTCTTCCTCGACCTGGACGGCTTCAAGGCGGTCAACGACACGGCCGGCCACCAGGTGGGCGACGAACTGCTGGTGCAGGCGGCCCGCCGGCTCCAGGGGGCCGTCCGCTGCGGGGACACCGTCGCCCGGTTCGGCGGCGACGAGTTCGCCGCGCTGGTCTGCGGCCCGCTCGGCCGGCTCCAGGTCCAGGAGCTCGCCGAGCGGCTGCGGATCGCGCTCTCCGAGCCGTACTGGATCGGCGGCGCCGAACTCGGTGTCGCCGCCAGCATCGGCATCGCCTTCGGCACCCCCGAACGCGGCCCGGCCGCCGACCCGAGGGCGGCCACCGACGAGCTGATGCGCAACGCCGACCTCGCGATGTACCGGGCCAAGTCCGAGGGCAAGGGCCGGGTGGTGCTCTACAACCCCGCGATGCGGGCCGATCTGGAGCGCCGCACCGAACTGGAGGAGCGGCTGCGGGCCGCCGTCCGGGAGGGCGGCTTCACCCTGCTCCACCAGCCCGTGGTGGACCTCGGCAGCGGCGCGGTGACCGGCGTCGAGGCGCAGGCCCGCTGGCGTTCGGCGGGCGGCCTGCTGCTCACCCCGGCCGAGTTCCTGCGCTCGGCCGACCACGGCGACGCGGCCACCCGGTTCTCCCGCTGGCTGGTCCAGGAGGCGGTGACGGCCGCGGCCAACCGGCGCGGCCAGTCCGGCCGCAGCCGCAGCGGCCCCGCGCCCGTCCCGGTCGCCGTCCGGCTCTCCACCGAGCGGCTGTGCTCGCCCGGCCTGTACGAGACGGTGGCCGCGGCGCTGCGCGACAGCCGGCTGCCGGCCGGCGAGCTGGTGATCGAGGTGGCCCGGATGGGCCCGGACTCGCTCGCCGACGAACTCGGCCGCCGGCTGGCCGCGTTGCGCCGGCTCGGGGTCACCACCGTGCTGGCCGGCTACGGCGCCGGCAGCGGTTCGCTCGGCGAGCTGGCCCGGCTGCCCCTGGACGGCCTCAAGCTGGACCGCACGCTGGTGCAGGACCTCGGGGAGTCCGCGCTCAGCCGCACGCTCGCCGGGCACGCCCTGCGGCTCGGCCACGACCTCGGCCTGGTCACCGGCGCCGAGGGGGTGGACCTGCCCCGCCAGGTCGCCGCGCTCCAGGAGCTGGGCTGCCGGCAGGGCCAGGGTTCGGCCTTCGCGCCGCCGCTGGACGAGACCCGGCTGCGCCGGGCGCTGGTGCGCCGAGGCTACCCGCTGCCCAGACCGCTCGGCTCGGTCTCGGCCCGGCGCGCGTACCTGGCCGCGGAGGCCCGGACGGGTGGCCGCGGGGAGGGCGGCGGGGGGCGTGTCGTGCATCACCACGGTGCCCCCGACCTGCCCGAACGCCGCGCGGTGACCGGTCCAGGGCCAGGTCCGCATGGCGAGACGGTCATCCCACCTGCTTGACACGTGCCCCCGGACAGGAGGAGGGTCGTTGCCATGCGCACCCGAATTCTCGTACTTGGCGGGCGCGTCGGCTGAGCGGGTTCACACCCCCCGCTTGTGACAGACCGACGCGCCACCCCTCGCATGCCCTTGGCACGAGGGGTTTTTTGTTGCACTGACGCTGTTCCACCACCGCAAGACCCCTGGCCCCGACCGCCCGATCCGCCCCGATTCGCGGGGAGGAAGCGGGACGATTGAGGCAGAGCCGGCGATCGGCCCGAAACCGGGACCCCACCCTCGCACCACCGGGGCCCGAAACCACCGGGCCGGCACATTCCGAGAAGAGACAGGCAGATGACTGAGCACGCCGCATCCCCCCGCCGCGGGGACACCACGGCCGCCCACGCTCCCGCTCCCCAGCACGTCGTCGAAACCATGACCGGCGCCCAGTCGCTCATCCGCTCGCTGGAGGCCGTGGGCGCCGACACCGTCTTCGGCATCCCGGGCGGGGCCATCCTTCCCGCGTACGACCCGCTGATGGACTCGGCCAAGGTGCGCCACATCCTGGTCCGCCACGA
>NZ_JBHXMU010000075.1:0-42439 GCF_042720685.1 Kitasatospora sp. NPDC058492 | reverse complement strand
CACCGACCCCCCGCCGGGGGTCGGTGAGCGACGCCGCTCGGTGCCTACTGCTTCTGGTTGAGCCGCTTCGCGATCTCGTCGTCGTACTTCTTCGCGGTGGCCGCGTAGTCGCCGCCCTGGAGGGCCGCGGTCAGGAACTCCTTGATCGGGTTCGGCTTGTCCTCGACGCTCGCCCAGTTCGGGGTGATCGGGGTGACCGCGCCGACCGCCGAGGCGGACTGGGCGGCCTTCGCGAAGTCGCCGGTGAGCTGGCTGTTCAGCGCGGCCTTGTTCGGGATGTTGCCGGCGGCGGCGACCGCGCCCTCGTTCTTGTCGTTGAGGGCGATCTTCAGGAAGTCCTTGGCCATGTCGGTGTTCTTGCTCTGCGCACCGATCGCCAGGTTCGAGCCGCCGAGGAAGACGCCGGAGGGCTTGTCAGCGGTCTTGCCCGGGAGCGGGAAGAAGCCGATCTTGTCCTTCGCCATGTCCTTCTCCGCCGGGAGCTCCCAGCCGAGGGCGATCATGGTGCCGACGTTGCCCTTGCCGAAGACGTCCTTCTGCTGCGGGGTGGCCTCGTCCTTGTCCTTCGGACCGGTGGCCGAGTAGCCCTGCAGCTTCTTGTAGGTCTCGAAGGCCTTCTGCGCCTCGGGCGAGGACAGGCCGCCGACCCACTTGTCGCCGTCCTTCTTGGCGATCTTGCCGCCCTCACCGGTGAGCAGGCCGAAGTAGGTGTACCACTCCTGACCCGGCAGGTAGATCGGGTCGGCGACGCCCTCGGTGGCCTTCAGCTTGTCCAGGTCGGCGTAGAACTCGTCCAGGGTCTTCGGCGCGTCGGTCAGCTGGGCCTTGGCCCAGAGGTCCTTGTTGTAGGCGACGACGCGGTTGGAGACCCACCACGGGGCGGCGAACTGCTTGCCGTCCAGCTGGGCGGCCTCGTTCTGGTTGGCGTTCCAACCGTCGCCGCCCAGGGCGGACTTGTCCTTGGTGATGTCGAGCAGGCCGCCCGAGGCCGCGTAGCCGGAGGTCTGGGTGTTGCCGAGCTCGACGACGTCGACCGAGCCCTCGGACAGCGCGGCGGTCACCTTCTGACCGATGCCGTCCCACTCCTGGATCTGGAAGTCGACCTTGGAGCCCGGGTAGGTGGTCTCGAACTCGCTCTTGACCGCGTCGGTCCAGCCCTTCGGGGCGGAGCCGGTCATCAGCCACACCTTCAGCGTCTTGCCGCTGTAGTTCTTGGCGCCCGCCGCGGACGACGAGTTCGAACCGGCGTTGTCCTTGCTCTTGCCGTCCGAGCCACAGGCCGCCAGGCCGACGACCATTGCTGCGACGCCGACCGCCGCGATGAGCTGACGCTTCACGCCATCCTCCTGAGGGATGCCTGGGTTACCCCCGTCGGGCGGCAGCGGCAGACCCACGTAAAGCGGGGGGAAAGGTGCCGCGGACCCCTTCGAGCGGGTGGGGGGATTCATAGTGACCGGCCTAGTGGTGTAGACCAGATGCCTGGAGCTTGGCCTAGACCAATGGGCCTGTCAACGGCTGTTCGACCGATCCGGACCACCCGTTATCAAGCCGACACCGCACATCGTTCATCGCGTGATGAGGTATTCGTTCCGTAGCCATACATGCAACGATGTCACCCGTTAACTATGTGGCGGGGCCCGTAAAGGCCCCGCGAGAAGCGGGAGAACAGGTCCGATGAGCAGCGACGGGGGAACCACCGCCCAGGTCAACGACCCCGAGGTGAAAAACCTCCCGACGCAGGCCGGCGCCGACCCGACCGCGCGCGTCCCCAAGTACTACGGTCTCAAGCGCCACCTGCTCCAGCTGACCGAGACCCAGCCCGCCGGCACCCCGGTCCCGCCCGAGCGCGCGCTGGCCGCCCAGTTCGACACCTCCCGCACCACCGTGCGCCAGGCGCTGCAGGAACTGGTCGTCGAGGGCCGGCTGGAGCGCATCCAGGGCAAGGGCACCTTCGTCGCCAAGCCCAAGGTCGCCCAGGCCCTCCAGCTCACCTCCTACACCGAGGACATGCGGGCCCAGGGCCTGGAGCCCGCCTCGCGGCTGATCGAGATCGGCTACATCACCGCCGACGACCGGCTCGCCCCGCTGCTCGACATCAAGCCCGGCGGCCGGGTGCTGCGGATCGAGCGCCTGCGACTGGCCAACGGCGACCCGATGGCCATCGAGGTCGCCCACCTGTCCGCCAAGCGCTTCCCCGCGCTGCGGCGCAACCTCGCCAAGCACAACTCGCTGTACGCGGCGCTGCGCGAGGTGTACGGGGTCACCGTGGCCGAGGCCGAGGAGACCATCGAGACCACCCTCGCCAACCCGCGCGAGGCCGGCCTGCTCGGCTCCGACCTCGGGCTGCCGATGCTCCAGCTCTCCCGGCACTCCTTCGACGCCGACGGCGACCCGGTGGAGTGGGTCCGCTCGATCTACCGCGGCGACCGCTACAAGTTCATCACCCGGCTCAAGCGCCCGGAGTAGTCCGGGCGGAGCAGTTCGAGCGGAGCAGTTCGAGCGGGGCGCTCCCCCCTCGCACCACGGGCACCGGCGCGCGCGGGTCGCGCGCGCCGGTGCCCGTTCGCGTCACGGGAGGGGCAGTACCGGTCGAATACGACCGGCAGCCGTCCGGATGGCGGGAAGTTGCGCCGACCCCGGTGACATGGATCACTCCATGCCCTAGATTGCGCAGCCGTACTGACTGTCGATCACCGATGGTGCTGCTCGGCGGGTTCGCGGGGGCGTGCGGTGCCCCGCGGGCTGCGGCGCCGACGGGGAGAACCCTCCGGAGCGGAGCCGAAGATGCCGTCTGATCCCGATACCGTCGAACCTGTCATGCCCGAGCCACCCGGGGACCGGGTGCCCGCGGTGACCCCCGAACGGGTGCTGGCCGGGCTCGCCCTGCTCGTGCCGATCGTCGCGATGCTGTGGGTGTCCTCGTACGACAAGACCGACCCGGACGTCGGCGGGGTGCCGTTCTTCTACTGGTACCAACTGCTCTGGGTGCCGGTGTCCGCGGTGTTCACCGTGGCCGCGTACCTGCTGATCAACCGGGACGAGAAGGCCCGCAAGGCGGCGCGGAAGGCCGGTGGCGCGCGATGAGCCACGTCAACGTCACGGCCCTCACCGTCTTCGTGCTGTTCTTCGCCCTGGTCACCGTGATGGGCTTCCTCGCCTCCCGCTGGCGCCGCGCGGACGACGCGGCGCACCTGGACGAGTGGGGCCTGGGCGGCCGCAGCTTCGGGACCTGGGTCACCTGGTTCCTGCTCGGCGGCGACCTCTACACCGCGTACACCTTCGTCGCCGTCCCGGCGGCGGTCTACGCGACCGGTGCGGCGGGCTTCTTCGCGGTGCCGTACACGATCGTCGCCTACCCGCTGGTCTTCCTCTTCCTGCCCCGGCTCTGGTCGGTCTCCCGGGTGCACGGGTACGTCACCCCGGCCGACTTCGTCCGCGGCCGGTACGGCTCGCGGCCGCTCTCCCTGGTCGTCGCGCTGACCGGGATCCTGGCCACCATGCCGTACATCGCGCTCCAACTCGTCGGCATCCAGGCGGTGCTGGACGTGCTGGGCGTCGGCGGCGGCGAGAACGCCAACTGGTTCGTCAAGGACCTGCCGCTGTTCCTCGCCTTCGGCGTGCTGGCCGCGTACACCTACTCCTCCGGGCTGCGCGCCCCGGCGCTGATCGCCTTCGTCAAGGACGCCCTGATCTACATCGTGATCATCGTCGCGGTGATCTACATCCCGATCCGGCTCGGCGGCTACGGGCACATCTTCGACGCGGCCGCGCACAAGTTCAGCGCCCCCAAGTCCCCCGGCTCGCTGACCCTCCCGGGCGACAAGCAGTGGACGTACGCGACGCTGGCGCTGGGCTCGGCGATGGCGCTGTTCATGTACCCGCACTCGGTGACCGGCGTGCTGGCCTCCAAGTCCCGCGGCACGGTGCGCCGCAACATGGCGATCATGCCCGCGTACTCGCTGATGCTGGGCCTGCTGGCGCTGCTCGGCTTCATGGCCATCGCGGCGGGCGTCGGCAAGGGCGACAAGAAGTTCAACGCCCAGCTGTCCGTGCCGCAGCTGTTCGCCGACATGTTCCCGGACTGGTTCACCGGCGTGGCCTTCGCGGCGATCGGGATCGGCGCGCTGGTGCCGGCCGCCATCATGTCGATCGCGGCGGCCAACCTGTTCACCCGCAACGTCTACAAGGAGTGGCTGAAGCCCGCCGCCACCCCTGCGGACGAGACCCGGATCGCCAAGCTGGTCTCGCTGCTGGTGAAGGTCGGCGCGCTGGTCTTCGTGCTCGGCATGGACAAGCAGGCCGCGATCAACCTCCAGCTGCTCGGCGGCCTGTGGATCCTGCAGACCTTCGTGGCGATCGTCGGCGGCCTGTTCACCCGCTGGTTCCACCACTGGGCGCTGTTCGCCGGCTGGGCGGCCGGCATGGCCTACGGCACCTGGAAGGCCTACGGCATCGCGAGCCCCGCCACCAAGCACTTCGGCGGCAACGCGGCCGCTATCCCCGGCATCGGCGAGATCGGCTACATCGGCCTGACCGCCTTCGCGCTCAACCTGATCGTCGCGGTGGCGCTCACCCTGGTGCTGCGCGCCGTCAAGGCGCCCGACGGCCCGGACGAGACCAGGCCCGCCGACTACAGCGCCGAGGCCGGCGACGAGGAGCCGAAGAACGCGCCGGAGCCCGTAGCGGCGCACTGATTCGCGCCGCACGCGCCCTGTGATCGCGCCGCCCTCTCCGTGAACACTGGAGAAGGCGGCGCGATCATATGTATGAACAGCCGCCTTCGCAGGGCACCACCAGACCGGACCGGCGACCGGCCGGCAACTGATCGACCCACGGGGAGCACGCGGCCATGGCAGAACTCGGCACCACCCTCAACGGCCAGCACCAGTCCACCCAGAGCCCGCACCACCTCACCACCCACCGCCCGGCGTCGGCCACCCGGCTGCCGTCCGTGCTGATCGCCACCCGGCACGGCGAGTCCACCGCCAACGTCGAGTTCCAGCTGGCCGAGGCCGCCGGCGCGCTCAGCGTCCCGATCAGCTGCCGGGACGCCGACATCCCGCTGTCGCTGCACGGCCAGCAGCAGGCCCAGGCACTCGGCCGCTGGTGGGCCGCCCTGCCCAGCGCCGACCGCCCGCGCAGCGTCTGGTGCTCGCCGTACGTGCGCACCACCGAGACCGCCCGGATCGCGCTCGCCCAGGCCGCCGGGCTCGGCGCCGTCCCGGTCACCCTCGCCGTGCGCCACGACGAGCGGCTGCGCGACCGCGAGCTGGGCGTCCTGGAGATGCTGACCCGGGCCGCGATCGAGGCCAAGCACCCGGAGGAGTCCGCCCGGCGGCGCAAGATGGGCGAGCTGTACTACCGGCCGCCCGGCGGCGAGTCCTGGGCCGACGTCGCGCTGCGGGTGCGCAGCCTGCTGCGGGACCTCTGCGAGGAGGAGGCCGGGCGGCCCGTCCTGCTGGTCGCGCACGACTGCACGGTGCTGATGCTGCGCTACGTGCTGGAGCGACTCACCGAGGAACGGCTCACCTCGCTCGCGCCCGTGCGCAACTGTTCCACCAGCCTGTGGCGCGCCCAGGACGGGCGGCTGCACCCGGACCGCTGGAACAGCGTCGACCACCTCGCCCTGGAGAACTGACCGCCGGTCACGAGTCCTCGTCCGGTCACGCCTGCTCGTCCGGTCACGCCTCGTCGTCCGGGCCGGCGAAGCAGCGCCGGTAGGCCAGCGGCGTGGTCCCCAGCCGGCGCCCGAAGTGGTGCCGCAGCGCGGCCGCGTTGCCGAAGCCGCAGCGGGCGGCGATCGCGTCCACCGGTTCGGCGGTGGACTCCAGCAGCCGCTGGGCGAGCAGCACCCGCTGCCCGGTCAGCCAGCGGTGCGGCGTGGTGCCGGTCTCCTGCTGGAAGCGGCGGGCGAAGGTGCGCGGGGACATGTGGACCCTGGCGGCCAACTGCTCGACGGTGCAGTCCCGGTCCAGGTGGTGGCGCATCCAGTCGAGCAGCGGCGCCAGCGAGTCGCCGTCGCCGCCGGGCAGCGGGCGGCTCACGAACTGGGCCTGCCCGCCCTCCCGGTGCGGCGCCACCACCATCCGGCGGGCGATCCCCCGGGCCACCTCGGCGCCCTGCGCCTTGCGCACCAGGTGCAGGCAGGCGTCGATGCCGGCGGCCGTCCCGGCCGAGGTGATCACCGGGTCGTCGTCCACGTACAGCACGTCCGGCTCGACGGCGGTCCGCGGGAAGCGCCGGGCCAGGTCCTCGCTGTGCCGCCAGTGGGTGGTGGAGCGGCGGTCGTCCAGCAGCCCGGCGGCGCCGAGCACGAAGGCGCCGCTGCAGATGGACAGCACCCTGCCGCCGTCCGCCACCACCGAGCGCAGCCCCGCCAGCAGCGGCTCCGGGTACTCCGGGCGGATCGTCGTCGCGGTGACCACCACCAGGTCGGCCCCGGCCAGCCGCTCGGGGCCGTGCGGGACGTCCACCGCGAACCCGGAGTGCGTCGTGTGCGGTCCGGGGCGGGCGCCGGCGATCGCGAAGTCGTACCCGGGCAGGCCGTCGGCCGTGCGGTCGAGGCCGAAGACCTCGCAGGCGACACCGAGCTCGAAGGGGTGGATCTCCTCCAGCACCACCGCGACCACGTTCTTCAGCATGCCGCCCAGGATGCCCCGGCCAGCACCGGCGACGGAAGGCCGGGGCAGGCCCGGGTGGCAGTTTTTCGATGAGATCAGTCATTCCTGCCACTCGTGGCCGCCGCCCCGCCCGACCAGAGTGGAGCCATGGACACCGGCACTCTCGCAAGCGCAATCGCCCTGGTCGGGGCCGTCGGAGGTTTCGGCCTGCTCGGCACCCTGATCGGCCGGGAGGTCGCCCGCGGCGCCGCCGCCGGCCGCGACAACTGGCACCGCCCGGGCGGCTACCCGGCCGGCCCGGAACGCCTGGACCGGCTGTACGGCACCATGCCCGCCGCCTCGCTGCGCCCCTCCGCCGACCCGGCCACCCTCCCGGTCCGGGCCACCCCGGAGATCATCACCCCGGACGGCTCCGGCACACTGACGGGATGGACATCCTCATCCGCCAGGCCCTTCCGGAGGACCTCGACGACGCCGGCCGCATCACCGTCGAGGCCTTCGTCGGCGACGGCCACACCTCGCCCGAGAGCAGCTACGTCGAGCTCCTGCGCGACGCCGCCCGCCGGGCCCGGGAGGCCGAGCTCCTGGTCGCGGTCGACCAGGCCGAAGGACGGGTCCTCGGCTGCGTGACCTACGCCGTCGGCGGCACCGAGTGGGCCGACATCGCCGGCCCCCGCGAGGGCGAGATCCGGATGCTCGCCACCGCCGCGGCCGCCCGCGGCCGGGGCGTCGGCGAGGCCCTGGTCCGCGCCACCATCGCCCGCAGCCGCGCACTCGGCCTGGACGGCATGGCGTTCTCCACCCGCCCGCAGATGACCGCCGCCCACCGCGTCTACGAGCGGACCGGCTTCCGCCGCACCCCCGAGCGCGACTGGTCCCCGTACCCGGGCATGGACCTGATGGTCTACAGCCTGGCGTTCTGAGCCAGGCCGGGGCGTCGTCGGCCCTACCCCTCCCCGGTGACCGACAGACGATCAACGGACGTCTTTTGATATAAACCACAGATCACGTCTGATGCCACGTCGCGGCAGCCGACCGATCCCGGGGGGACGCACCACATGGACGACGGGCCCGGCCTCGGCACGCCCGCGAGCGGCCCCACGCTCCAGGACATGCGCACGTCCCGGGGCATCGAGCCCCCGGCCACCAGCCGCTACGCGATCCCCGCACCGACGCCCCGGCCGCGCGGGCCGCTGCCGCCCTCCGTCCGCTTCCCGGCGGTCGACGGGCTGCGCGGCCTCGCCATCGCCTCCGTCCTGCTCTACCACACCAACTGGTTCCAGAACGGCCTGTTCGGCGTGGACGTCTTCTTCGTCCTCTCCGGCTTCCTGGTGACCCTGGTGCTGATCCGTGAACTGGACCGCACCGACGGCATCCGGCTCGGCGTCTTCTACCGCCGCCGGGCCAAGCGGCTGCTGCCCGGGCTGCTCGCCACCGTCCTCCTCGTCGTCGCGCTGTCCGCACTGGTCAGCCCGCTGCGGGACGTCAAGGACCTCCGCCCGCAGGCGCTCGCCGCGCTCGGCCAGGTCGCCAACTGGGCCCAACTGGCCCGCGGCGACGCCTACTGGCAGCACTTCGCCTCCATCGACCCGCTCGCGGCCATGTGGTCGCTCAGCATCACCGAGCAGTTCTACGCGCTCTGGCCGCTGCTGCTGCTCGCGGTCTTCGGCCTCTGCCGCCGCTCGCTGCGCGCGACCGGCGTCGTCACCGCCGGGCTGTTCGTCGCCGCCGCGCTCGTCGCCCCGCTGATGTGGAACGGCGACAACAGCGACCGCCTCTACCTCGGCACCGAGACCCGCGCGGTCGGCTTCGCGGCCGGCGCCACCGCCGCCTTCGCGGTCTACCTGCGGCTGCGCCGCCAGGTCCGCGCGGCGGCCCCCGACGACGACGGCGCCACCCGCTCCCGGCGGCGCCTGCTCGACCGCTCCGCGGCGGCCGGCACCCTGGCACCCGCCCTGCTCGGGACCGCGGCCCTCGGCGGCCTGGTCTGGGCCAGCCTGTCCGTCAGCGGCTACCACGAACCATTGCTCTACCAGGGCGGGCTGGCCGTGGTCGCGACGCTGGCCGCCGTCCTGGCCGCCTCGCTCTGCCACGACCGGGGCCCGCTGGTCCGGCTGCTGTCACTGCCCCCGCTGCGGCTCACCGGCACCATCTCCTACAGCCTCTACCTGCTCCACCTGCCGGTGTACTGGCTGCTCCAGCACTACGTCGACGACATCTCGCCGCAACTGCTGCTCGCCATCGGCGCACCGCTCTCCTGGGTGCTGGCCTGGCTGATGCACACCGGCACCGAGAAGCTGCGGGTGCTGCGCTGGCGGGCCTTCCCGGCCGTCCCGCTGCTGGCCGTCGCCACGGCGGTGGCCACCACCGGCGCCTGGTACCTGCCCGCCTGGGTCCAGTACGACATGCGGTCCGGGCCGAGCGGCAAGCCCTCGGTCCTCGTCCTCGGCGACTCCTTCGCCCAGGACCTCGCCACCGGCCTCTACCGGCACGGCGACCGCTACCGGGTGGTCGACGGCGGGATCAGCGGCTGCGGCGTGTTCGACCCGGACAAGGTCCGCACCACCTCCGGCGAGGAGTTCGACACCAGCCGGGAGTGCCGCGACCGGGCCGCCGCGTGGGACCGGCAGCTCGCCGGCGCCGCCCCGCAGGCCGTCGTGATCCACCTCGGCTGGGACGCCGCCGAGCAGTACCTCGACGGCAGCTGGCTCAGCCCCTGCGAGGAGGACTACAGGAGCCGCTACACCGCCCAGCTCACCCAGGCCGTGGACCAGGTCCGTCGCCGCGCGCCCGGCGCCCGGGTGCTGCTGATGAACGAACGGGTCGAGAACGGCGCCATCAACAAGGGCTGGGGCACCTGCTACGACCAGCAGGTCGCCGCCTACGTGAAGGCCACCGCCGGCGCCGTCCGGCTGGTCGACCTCAACACCTTCTTCTGCCCGTACGAGACCTGCGCGTGGAAGGACCGCGACGGCCACTGGGTCACCCCCGCCAACGACGGGGTGCACCTCACTCCGGCCGGCATGCGGTTCGTGACGCCGTGGCTGGAGCAGCAGATCGCGGACGGACTGACCGGACCGCCGTCGGGGCCGCCCCCGGCCGCCCCGACGCCGACCTCGACCCCGACGGCCGCGCCGACCCCTGCGCCGACGACCACCAAGCCCACGGGCCGGCCGAGTTCGCCCCAGCCCGGCCGGGCCACGCCCTAGCCGGAGCCTAGGACGGCGGCAGTTCGTAGGTCTGCGCGAAGCAGTCGCGGATCGCCTGCTCGGAGGCCGGGCGCCCTGCGTAGTCCATCCGCGGGGTGTCCTTGTTGGTCGGCAGGTTCGGGTCGATGCCGAAGTACAGCGACCAGAAGTACAGCCCGCGCAGCTTGCGCTCCTGCGCCACCTGGCAGACCGCGGTGAACCAGGTCGCCTGGACGGCCTCGTTCAGCTCGGTCTTCTTGTAGTACTCGCCGGGTGTCTTGTAGGCGCCCTTCTGCGCCGGGATACCCACCTCGGTGAGCTTGGTGGTCGGCTGCGGACCGCTGCCGCGCTTGTCGAGCCAGGCGTTCCAGCTGGCCTTCAGGTCGGCGACCGGGGCGTCGTCACCGGCCGACTTGGCCGGCGGGTAGGCGTCCACGCCCGTGCCGTCCGCCGGGACCGCTATCGGGCCCTTGGACCAGTTGTCGAAGTTCGCGTCGTACACCAGCTCGCCGTGGAAGGTCTTCCGCGCCTGGTCGATGAGACCGGGCCACCGCGGGTCGCCCTCCAGCGAGTTGAACTCGGTGCCGATGGTGACCTCGGCCGCGGAGTGCTCCTGGGCGGTCTTCAGGTAGGGCGTCAGGAAGGCGGCGTAGCTGGCGAACCAGGCGTCCCGGTCGGTCGGCGCGATGTTGCCGCGCCACTTGAGGGTGTTGAGGTAGTCGAAGACGTCCTCGTCCATGATCGGACGGATGGTGGTGCGCAGGCCCGCCCGGTGGGCGGCGTCCAGCAGCAGGGCCAGCCGCTCCGGGGTGGGGGTGGTCGGCCGGGCGGCGACGGCGTTCGACCTGGTGCCCGTCGTGTAGTACGGGAAGGTCACCGACAGGGAGTTGGCGTTCAGCCCGACCACGTACTTGACGATGCGGTCGACCTTGCCCTGGACGAAGTTGTCCGGGTCCGCCGGATCGTCCAGCCAGTACACCTGAACGCCCCACTCGGGGCTGCCCTCGGCCCACGGGCGGGCCACCTTGGGGCCGGTGTCCTCGGCCGGCGGCGCGTCCTTGCCGAAGCCCCAGACCCGGCCCTGCTCGGTCGCGGAGCCGGCCCAGTGCACGGCGGTCGGGCGCTGGTGGACGAACTTGAGCGGGTGGTCCCCCCAGACCACCGGGACGCCGACGGTGATGGCGACCACCACGGTCGGCAGGATGAAGATGACGGGGCGCTTCACAGCGGTGACCTCCGATCAGGCCGGCTTGGCGATGACGACGAACTTGTTCTCCTCGCCCTTGAGGAACTTGATCAGCCCGCGCAGGCCGCCCCAGCCCTCCAGGAACGAGAACAGCGGGATGGCCGCCACCACGACGATCGGCTCCCACCACTTGCGCCGGTGGTTCGCCGAGGCGACGACGTTCAGGCGCAGGCCCTCCCAGTACGTCCAGATGACGTAGGCGAAGTTGATCGACCAGACCAGCACCACGGACTGGGTGACCGGGGAGGTGTTCCAGGTGCCGGTGAACCAGGCGACCAGCAGCACCAGGCCGACGTGCTGGAGCGGGCCGAGCACCCAGCTGACCATGCCCATCCCGATGAACAGCCGGTACCGCAGCGGGATCGTCCTGTTGAAGCAGAGCGCGACCAGGCCCCAGGCCCAGCGCTCGCGCTGCTTGAGGAAGTCCTTGACCCCGGCCGGCGAGGCGCCGTAGCAGCGCCCGTTGAACCAGTCGCTGCGGCCCGGGTAGCGCTGGCAGAAGTTCAGCGCCATCTGGGCGTCCTCGACGATGGTCTTCGGGCCGAAGTCCCAGCCGATGGTGGCCTCCACCGAGGAGCGCATCAGGAGCAGTTCGCCGTGCACGCCGGCGATCGGGGTGCCGGTGCCGGTCATCGCGCGGAAGCGGGCGATGTCGTCGGCCGGGCGGATCGCGTCGGCGAGCCAGGTGAAGGTGGAGACGGCGTTCTCCCGCGGGTACGTCAGGATGCCCTGCGCCATGTGCTTGGCGTCGTCCCCGGCCCGGCGCTGCCGGTTGACGAACTGCGCGACGGCGGCGGCGGTGTCCGGGCCGACGCCGGTGTCGTCGTCCATGTGCAGCACCCAGACGTCGTCCTCGGCCTCGCCCTCCTCGATCCGCAGCTCGTGCGAGTAGTGGTTGGCACGGGCCTTGAACTTGGTGCCGTTGGCCGTCTCGTAGGCCTTCGGCACGGTCACCACCCGGATCAGCGGGTTGCGGGCGGCCAGCCCGTCGATCTTCTCGGCGGCCGCGCAGCCCTCCTCGGTGAGGACGTCCACCCGCATCCACGGGAAGTAGGCCGGCAGGTGCTCGACGTACGAGAGCACCGAGCGCTCCAGCGCCGGATAGGTGTCGTGACGGCCGATGGTCGGCACCAGCACGATCAGGAAGTCGTCCTCGACCGGCACGGCCGGCGTCATCCGGCTCACCTGGCGCAGCCGGCGGCGGACCATCAGCACGCCCTGGAAGCCGATCAGGACGCCGAACACCGGCATCCCCCACAAAATGGTGATCGTCCAGCCGAGCGGGGTGGGGTTGGGCACGTAGGCCCAGACCGAGAAGGCGAAGATGACCGTGAAGGAGAAGTAGAACGGGAGGACCCGGGGCTTCCACGACATCTGTCGCTCGGCGAGCCGGGCGGCCTCGCGGGACGTGGTGAGCACCGTCCGTGCGGGGGCTGTCGATGGCATGGCGAAAGTCGCTCCTCGTCTGCTGGCGGGCCGATCCCCTGCGGGAGCCGGGTCGTTCGTGGGCGGTCCGGGGTTGCGGCGGTCCAGGCCCGCGGCGGTTCAGGGCTGCGGCGGTTCGGGGCTGCGGAGGTTCAGGCCTGCGGCGGGCGGTCCGTCGGCGGACGGTCCGTCGGCGGGCGGTCGGCCGGGGGCGCGACCGGGCCCGGGGCGACCGGACCGGGCGTCACCGGCGGCGCGGCGGGCCACGGCTGCTGGGCGAGCGTCGACGGGTGCGGGGCCGGCTGGGTGGGCTGCTGCGCGTACGGCACCGGCTGCGACGGCTGGGCCGGCGCCGGCTGCGGCCAGGCGGCGGGCTGCGACTGCGGCGCCGGGGGCTGCTGCGGCCACGCGGGCTGCGGCTGCTGCTGGAACGGCGGCTGCGGTGGCCAGGCGGCCTGCGGCTGCGGCGGCTGTTGCTGCTGTTGCTGCGGCCAGGCGGGCTGGTGCTGGAACGGCTGCTGCTGCTGGAACGGCTGCGGGCCCGGGGCCGGCTCGGCCGGGATCGTCTGCAGCAGCGACCAGTGCAGCTGTCCGCCCGACGCCGCGGCGGCTTCCGACGCCCCCCGCTCCCGCCACTTCAGCCGGGCCAGCAGCAGGATCAGCGCCGCGGTGACGACCACGCCGAGCGCGAAGGTCGCGAGCTTGAGGCCGCCCTCGGTGGTGCTGGTGAACCACTCCCGCTGCGGCTTGTCCAGGAGTGCGCCGGTCAGGCTGCGCACCCGGTTGTACCCCTCGACCAGTGCGACGCCGGCCGCCACCCCGAGCGCCCAGGTGCGCCCGCGCAGCAGCAGGATTCCCGAAACCAGGTAGATCAGGCCGTAGTTGAGGCTGCCGGTCTCGGCGTCCACCGAGGTGCCGCCGTAGTAGAAGATGCCTTTGACGTAGGTCGCGAACCCGACCTGGCCGAAGCAGTTGTACGCCGCCCAGCCGAGCAGCACCACGCCCCAGCCGACGGCGATGCCGCCGGCCGCGCGCATCGCACGCGCCTGTCCCATCCCGCACCCCCGCCCCGCCGGGCCCGTCCCGGCGTCAGCCCCTCGGCTTCGCCGCCACAGGATGCCACACGGCACAACGGACACGGTATTCCGGCCGTTCAACGGAATTCAGTGGTGTAGCACACCTCGCGGCGACCGGCTCGGCGGACGCACGGGGCGGCTCGACGAACGCGCGGGGCGGCTCAACGGACGTGCAGGCCGCCCCAGTCGACGTTCGCGCCGAACGGGCCGGCGCCGCCGGTGAGCGCCAGCGGGCTGTGGTAGGTGGCGTTGACGTCCGCGCCGGAGTTGCGCGGCTGGTCCGGCGTCAGGTTGTCCGAGGTGAGCGACTGCCCCCAGACCGTCCAGATCGTCCAGGGCGTGCGCCGCAGCGTGTCCGGCTGGCGGGAGTTGACCGGGACGGCGAAGGACTCGGCCAGGATCCGCGGCTTGCCGTAGGCGGCGAGCCCGTCGTAGTACCGCTTGGTCCACACCTCGCCGGTGCCGATCGGGTGCGCGGGGCTGCCGCTGTAGTCGTCCACCCCGACCACGTCGACGTACTGGGAGCCCGGGTAGTAGTCCCACGGGTCCGCGCCGGGGGCTCCGTCCCAGGACACCGGCGTCCAGACGAACAGCAGGTTGTGCAGGCCCCTGGTCTCCACCAGGTAGCGGTAGGTGATCCGCCACAGCGCCTGGTAGTCGGCCGGCTTCTGGCCCGACCACCAGAACCTGCGGGCGCAGTCCTGCACGTTCATCTCGTGGTACGGGCGCAGCAGCACCGGCACGTCGTGGGCGGCCAGGTACTCCAGGTGGTCGGCCAGGTAGGACAGGTCGGTCATCAGCGCGCGGTACTCGGGGGTGTCGTGCGCGCTGTCGACGACGCGGCCGAACCAGCCCTTGTCCTTCGCGGCCGGGGAGTTCGAACAGAGCACCTGCTCGAAGGACTTGACGTCCGAACCGGGGTAGGGCTGGTGGAAGGACATGCCGACGATCCCGGCCGGCCCCCCGCCGTTGTCGGGCAGTTCGGTGGTGGTGCCGTCGCAGTTGTGCTGGACACCGGCCGTGCCGTAGCTGCCGTCGTCGGCGCGCGGGTGGCCGGACCAGACGGCGGAGAGCAGGTCGACGGCGTCGTCGGTGTACTGCCAGCCGGCCCGGCAGGTGGGCCACCGGCCGGCCGAGTAGGAGCGCGGGTCGCCGACACCCCAACCGGTCTGGCCGTAGCCGGGGCCGAGGTCGGTCTCGACGAAGCCGGGCAGCTTGCCGGTGAGGTCGGCGGCCTTCTTGTAGTAGTAGCCGACCTGCTTGGTGCCGCGGTAGTCGCCGTACTCGGGGTTGTTGCGCTCGTTGTGCGCCTCGACGTGCTGGCCGATCACCGTCCCGCCGCTCTGCCCGGTGCGGGCCTGCCCCTCCAGGTCGGCGAGCAGCTGCTGGACGGCCCGGGCGTTCGGCGAGGCCTGCGGGTCCCGGGCGAGCAGGTCCCGGCCGACCTCCGGCGGCAGGGTGCGGCCGGAGAAACCGACCGCCACCGGGACGCGGGCGGGCTGTTCGCCGTCGGCCCGGCCGTCGCGCTGCAACAGCGCCACGGCGCCCGCGGCCACCACGACCCCGGCCGCGGCCAGGACGGCGGGCTTGCCGCGCAGGGCTCTGGGCAGGGCCACGGACCGCTCCTCCGGTTGCTCGCCGGCACCGGCCCAGGCGGACACAACCGGAACACTCGTGCGAATGACTGCCCCGAGAGCCTGCCACACTCCCCCGGCCCCGGCGAGCGAACCCGCCGGGGCCGGGGTGTCACGGCGGATCAGCCGGCCGCGGCGGCCCCCGGCGCACCCGGCGCGGCCGCGGACGCGGCCTTGGCGCGCTGGAGCAGCTGGCCCTTCACGTGCTCGCCGAAGCCGGCGGCCGCCGCGGTGGCGGCGGCGTCGGCGGTGTTGCCGCCCTTCGCCGAGCCCTCGACCGTGAAGTAGGCGTACCGGCCAAGGGTGTTGTGCGTGTTGGTGCAGCCCGGCGTAGCGCAGAAGGCCGGCGCGCCCGGCGCGACGGCGCCCTTGAGGTGGCCGGTGTAGCTCTTCATCGAGGTCTCGGCCTGGATCTTGTGGTCGAAGACCGCGACGCCGACGGTCACCGCGCTGTCGCCGGAGACGTAGGTCGCCCGGAGCACCTTCTGGCAGCCCTGGTCACCGAGGACCTTGCCGAGCCCGCCGGTCGTCGAGTTCCCGTCCCAGCAGGGCGAGTCCAGCGAGACGAAGGTCCGGTTCCAGGTGGCGCCGTTGACCGTCACCTGGAGTGCGGAGAACAGCGCCCCCGCGTCCTGCGGCGCCGGGTCGGTGGCGGCCTCCCAGATCGGCTTCGACGGGTCGTCCGGCGCGCCGCCCGGGGTGCCGGACGGGTTCCCGCCCGGGGTTCCGGCGGCATTCGGCGCGGCACTCGGTGCGGCGGAGGACGGCCGGTTGGAGGCCGAGGCGGTCGGCCCGGCGGTCGGCTTGTCGCCGTCGCCCTTCGTCAGCAGCACCGCACCACCCGCGACCAGGCCGCCGACCAGGACGACCGCGACCGCCACGCCGAGGGCCCGCAGCCGGCGGCGGCGCTTGTCGTCCGCCGCGTTGCGGTCCGCCAGCGCCTGCCAGTTCGGCTCGGCGCGCTGCGGCGCCTGGGGCTGCGGGTACGGCTGCGGGTGCGCCTGCGAGTGTCCTTGGGGATGCACCTGGGGATGCGGCTGGGGGTTCGGCTGCCACTGCGGCGGCAGCTGCTGCCCCGGTTGGCCCGGCTGCGGCAGCGGAGGCTGCCCCGGCGGGCCGGGCTGCGCGGGCGGCTGCGCGGGCGGCACCGGAGGCCCGTACGAGGCCGGCGGCGGCCCGAAGCCCCCGCTCGGCGGCAACACCGGACCGGGC
Organism: Kitasatospora sp. NPDC058492; assembly: GCF_042720685.1. Taxonomy (NCBI): domain Bacteria; kingdom Bacillati; phylum Actinomycetota; class Actinomycetes; order Kitasatosporales; family Streptomycetaceae; genus Kitasatospora; species Kitasatospora sp. NPDC058492. The sequence continues at coordinate 26,038 of NZ_JBHXMU010000075.1, read as the reverse complement.
ACCACCGGCGGCTGCTGACCGTGCGCGTCCCCCGGCCCGGTGGGAGGCGTTCCCTGCGGACCCTGCCCGGGTGCGCCAGTTCCGTCGCTCACGCGCCCCCTCGCTTCGCTCGATGATCGCTTCGCGGAACGCGCCCCTCGGCGCTTCGCTCGCTCATGCGCCCAGATCGTAGGGCATGCCCCCGCCAGCCGGTCCGCCCGGTGACCGTTCCGTATCGAAACCAGGACGCCGGAGCCCGGAACCAGGGCCCCGGGAGCCCGGATCCGAGGCGCCCCAAGGCCACGACCCGCCCCCTCCCAGCACCCCCGGTTATCGCGCCGACACACCGCGCCGTACTACATGTGGGGTCGCATCAGAGAGACACCACAAGATGTATGCTCAATCCTGCTGTCGATGCAGGGGAACCCGGTGCGAATCCGGGACTGCCCCGCAGCGGTGAGCGGGCGGCTCCAGCAGCCGCACCGCGAGTCCGAGTACCTGCCGACGGTGTGCGCACGGGCCCTCCCGCAGAGGCCGCGCCAGCACGAGAACTACCTTCCGGGCCTCGCGGGCGGGCCGGGGACGCCACTGTCGCGCGACGCTTCCTGCGTACGTGCCGTGCTCCCCTGCCCCGAACGGCCCGGTACCCCCCGATCACCGCCGCCGATCGCCGCCAGGAGAGAGCGCCTTGACCACCGCTGCCTCAGCCACCCTGCCCGCCCAGGGCACCGGCCCCGCCCCCACCGACCCGACGGTCTCCGACCCCGGCGGCGCGCTCCTTCGGCTGCTCACCGACCGCAGCGTCGACCTCCCCCAGGTGGACCCCGGCCATGTCGCCGCCGCCGCGCTGCGCGGCCGCCACGCCGGCTCGGACTTCGCCGAGCTGCGCGGGCTGGCCGTGGACGCCGCCGCGTCGATGATCGCCGAGGACCCCCAGTACTCGAAGCTGGCCGCCCGGCTGCTCGCCCTGGAGATCGTCGACGAGGCGAACAGCCAGGGCTCGCGCTCCTTCGCCGCCTCGATCGCCGTCGGCCACGACGAGGGCCTGATCGGTGACACCACCGCCGCCTTCGTCGCCAAGCACGCCGCCGCCCTGGACGCGCTGATCGACGTACACGGCGACGACCGCTTCGAGTACTTCGGCCTGCGCACCGTGCAGTCCCGCTACCTGCTGCGCCACCCGATCACCCGCAAGGTCATCGAGACCCCGCAGCACTTCCTGCTCCGCGTCGCCTGCGGCCTGGCGGTCGGCGACAGCGAGCAGTCCGTGCGCGAGGTCGCCGAGCTGTACGGCCTGATGAGCCGGCTGGAGTACCTGACCTCCTCGCCGACCCTGTTCAACTCCGGCACCCGGCACCCGCAGATGTCGAGCTGCTACCTGCTCGACTCCCCGCTGGACAACCTGGACTCGATCTACAACCGCTACGCGCAGATCGCCCGGCTGTCCAAGCACGCCGGCGGCATCGGCCTGTCCTACTCGCGCATCCGCTCGCGCGGCAGCCTGATCCGCGGCACCAACGGCAAGTCCAACGGCATCGTCCCGTTCCTGCGCACCCTCGACTCCTCGGTCGCCGCCGTCAACCAGGGCGGCCGCCGCAAGGGCGCGGCCTGCGTCTACCTGGAGACCTGGCACGCCGACATCGAGGAGTTCCTGGAGCTCCGCGACAACACCGGCGAAGAGGCGCGGCGCACCCACAACCTCAACCTGGCGCACTGGATCCCGGACGAGTTCATGCGCCGGGTCAACGCCAACGAGGACTGGTCGCTCTTCTCCCCCGCCGACGTGCCCGAGCTCGTCGACCTGTGGGGCTCCGACTTCGACGAGGCCTACCGCAAGGCCGAGCTGGCCGGCAAGGCCGTGCGCACCATCCCCGCGCAGACCCTGTACGCCCGGATGATGCGCACCCTGGCGCAGACCGGCAACGGCTGGATGACCTTCAAGGACGCCTCCAACCGCGCCGCCAACCAGACCGCGCTGCCCGGCCGCACGGTGCACTCCTCGAACCTGTGCACCGAGATCCTGGAGGTCACGGACGACTCCGAGACCGCCGTCTGCAACCTCGGCTCGGTCAACCTCGGCGCCCACGTCGCTCCCGGGGCCTCCGTCGACGACCTGCTCGGCGCCATGGACTGGGAGCGCCTCGACGCCACCGTCCGCACCGCCGTGACGTTCCTCGACCGCGTGGTGGACATCAACTTCTACCCGACCACCGAGGCCGGCACCTCCAACTCCCGCTGGCGCCCGGTCGGCCTCGGCGTGATGGGCCTCCAGGACGTCTTCTTCAAGCTGCGGATCGACTTCGACTCCGCCGAGGCCGCGCGGCTGTCCACCCTCATCGCCGAGCGCATCATGCTCACCGCGTACGAGCGCTCCGCCGACCTGGCCGAGCAGCTGGGCCGCCACGAGGCCTACGGCGAGACCCGCGCCGCCCGCGGCGAACTGCACATCGACCACTTCCCGACGGCCGCCCCGCAGTGGGCCGACCGCTGGACCGCGCTGCGCGCCCGCATCGCCGAGACCGGCCTGCGCAACTCGCTGCTGCTGGCCATCGCGCCGACCGCGACCATCGCGTCCATCGCCGGCGTCTACGAGTGCATCGAGCCGCAGGTCTCCAACCTGTTCAAGCGCGAGACGCTGTCCGGCGAGTTCCTCCAGGTCAACCCGTACCTGGTGCGCGAGCTCAAGGAGCTCGGCGTCTGGGACCAGCAGACCCGCGACGCCCTGCGCGAGGCCAACGGCTCCGTCCAGGAACTGGGCTGGCTGCCCGCCGAGGTCCGCTCGCTCTACCGCACCGCCTGGGAGCTGCCCCAGCGCGCGCTGATCGACCTGGCCGCGGCCCGCATGCCGTACCTCGACCAGAGCCAGTCGCTGAACCTGTTCATGGCGGCGCCGACCATCGGCAAGCTCAGCTCGATGTACGCCTACGCGTGGAAGGTCGGTCTCAAGACCACCTACTACCTGCGCTCGCGCCCGGCGACCCGGATCGCCCAGGCCGCCTCCGGTGCCGCCCGCGCCGCCGCGCCCGCGCCCGCGCCCGTGCCGGTGAACACCCCGACCCTCACCCCGGAGGAGGAGGCCGCGCTGGCCTGCTCCCTGGAGAACCCCGAGTCCTGCGAGGCCTGCCAGTGAGCACCCCCGACCGCGAGAAGATGCTGCTCGACCCCGGCTTCGAGCTGACCCTGCGCCCGATGCGCTACCCGTCGTTCTACGACCGGTACCGGGACGCGATCAAGAACACCTGGACCGTCGAGGAGGTGGACCTGCACTCCGACGTCGCCGACCTGGCCAAGCTCAGCGAGGGCGAGCGCCACCTCATCGGCCGCCTGGTCGCCTTCTTCGCCACCGGGGACTCGATCGTCTCCAACAACGTGGTGCTGAGCCTCTACAAGCACATCAACTCCCCGGAGGCGCGGCTGTACCTGTCGCGCCAGCTGTTCGAGGAGGCCGTGCACGTCCAGTTCTACCTGACGCTGCTCGACACCTACCTGCCCGACCCCGAGGACCGCAACGCGGCCTTCGCCGCGGTGGAGAACATCCCCTCCATCCGCCAGAAGGCGCAGTTCTGCTTCAAGTACATGAACGCCGTCGACCACATCGACTCGCTGCAGACCAAGGAGGACCGCCGCGCGTTCCTCCTGAACCTGATCTGCTTCGCGGCGTGCGTCGAGGGCCTGTTCTTCTACGGCGCGTTCGCGTACGTGTACTGGTTCCGCTCGCGCGGCCTGCTGCACGGCCTGGCCACCGGCACCAACTGGGTGTTCCGCGACGAGTCCATGCACATGGACTTCGCGATGTCGGTCGTCGACACGGTCCGCGAGGAGGAGCCCGACCTCTTCGACGACGAGATGGCCAAGCAGGTCACCGAGATGCTGGAAGAGGCCGTCGAGGCCGAGCTCCAGTTCGCCCAGGACCTGTGCGGCGACGGCCTCGCCGGCATGAACACCGACTCCATGCGCCAGTACCTGGAGGCCGTGGCCGACCAGCGCCTCGCCCGCCTCGGCCTGCCGATCCGCTACGGGTCCACCAACCCGTTCGGCTTCATGGAGCTCCAGAACGTCCAGGAGCTGACCAACTTCTTCGAGCGCCGCGTCTCCGCGTACCAGGTCGCCGTCGAAGGCTCCGTCGCCTTCGACGACGACTTCTAAAGCACTCAGACACACCAGAGGTGCCCCGCCCGGCTCACCGCCGCGCGGGGCACCTCTGTCTGTACCGACCTCACCTCTGAACTCCCCCGCCCCCAGCCATCGTTCACGCCGGGCGGGGGCGGCCCAACCACTTTCCCGCTCTGGAAAGATCGGGTTCTTGACCCTGCGCCCAGAGAGCCGGGAGCATCGGCCAAGACAGCCGAGACCGTCGCCCGTAGGGCTTCCATGTCTCCAGCCAAGCTTTCGAAGATCGAAAACGGCAAGACCCTGCCGAGCGTGCAGGACGTGGACCTCATCCTGACCGCGCTCGGCATATCGGATGAGGCCAAGGCCGAGTTCCTGGAAGCAGCCCGTGGCGCGGCCACCGAAGAGGTCGCCCGGCGGGAACTCCGCCGGATGGGCCACTGGAAGCATCAGCACGCCATCGAAGCCCGAACGTGCCTTCTCCGGCTCTTCCAGGGACAGCTGATTCCTGGCTTGCTTCAGAGCGCCGAATACGTCTCAGCCGTCTTCGCCTTGCACCCGGAGCTGCCAGATGAGGCGAAGACGAAGACGATCGCAGCTCGACTGGAGCGCCAGGCCGTGTTGTACGACCGCCAGCGGCAGTTCCACTTCCTCATCTGTGAACATGTACTACGTTGGCGGATCTGCCCTCCTGCTGTCATGGCTACGCAGCTCGATCGCCTGGTGTCACTGTCCCGGCTTCCCAACGTAACCATCGGGACCATTCCTCTCGCCAGACGAATGCCGGACTTTCCAATGACATGCTTCAGCATGTATGACGATCGCCTGGTCATCGTGGAGACGTTCCATTCAGAGATCACCACTCACGATCCACGAGATGTCGGCGTCTATCTGTCAAAATTCTCCGAATTCGATGCCGTAGCACTACACGGAGACGACATGCGCGCACTGGCCGAAGGGATCCGAGACGAGTTCCTTCAAGAATAAGAACCCAAAGGAAGCCGCAATGGACAACAGATCGGATTCAGCGCGGATCGCGGGCCCAGAGTGGCAGGACGCCAGAACCCTCCGCCGAAACGGCGCAGAAAAGAAGCAGGTTGAGCTGGCAACCCTTGAGCGGACCTCGACGGAACTCCGCTACTTCCTGCCGACCATGATCACCGGACTGCTCTCGACGCCGGAGTACGTCAACGCCAGTCTGGCCCACATCCCCGGTGATCACTCGAAGGTCATCGCCAAGAAACTTGAGCGGCAGACACCGCAGGGTCTCTGCCAATAGCCGAGCCACCCGGCAGGAATGACCCCAGCGGACCTTCGCGGCGCAGGAAGTCGGCCAGTCCGACTTCCTGCACACGCATCCGGAGCGGCCACCTGAAATGGGCCGTGAAGAGTTCTCTAGGGAACAGGAAAGCATGCAGGAATAACCCCAACGCCCCGGTATTTTGGTGACTCGCCGAAATGATTCGAGAGCCACAGGAGCGCTCCATGCCCACTGACGGTTCCGCACAGCCGCCCGGCACCACACGCCGCCGTACACACGCGGAACTCATGGAGCGGATCGACAACAACCCAGTCCGGAAGGACCTGACAACCGGGTGCCTGGTCGAAATCGTGGGCGCCCAGGACGGCCGGGCGCTGGTCCGGCCGCTGTTCGAACCGGACACCCCACCGCGCCAGGTGCCGGCCGACCAGCTCACCACCCGCATCAACCTGTGGCGTTGACGGACCGGCCCTCCCCTTGAGTCTTCCGCCCAAGTCCTGGGCGGGGCGGGGCCGTTGCGTGCTGCCCCGAAGCGATACCGGAAGGTGCAGGCGATGACTGACCACAACCTGTACGAACTCGACCTCTCCCGGGTCGAGTTCAACCGCGCGTGCGGCGGAAACCAGGGCGGGGGCGATGACGGCGAGTCGTGCGTGACCCTCGGCCTGGTCGAGCGGGGCGTCTACGCCCTGGGCGACAGCAAGCGTCCTGACCGCGAGCCGTTGCTGTTCACCGCCGAGGAGTTGACCAACGCCGGGATCGACCCGGCCCGGTTCGGCCTGTCCGTCTGAGCCCCCCGAACAGCCCCGGCCGCCCGCAGTCCCGTGCGGGCGGCCGGGGCTTCAACGGCTCCGAGGAGAAGCACAGTTGCACTTCCACGGCTACGAGTGGGCCGGTGACGGCCGACTGCTGGCGAAGGAGCCGGAGCGTCGCCCGATCGAGGCCGCACGGTTCGGCCTCTCGGAACTCCCGCCGATGATGACCGGCTGGTGGCTGCTGCGGCCCACCGCCCAGATCCGGGGCACCTGGGAGACGGCGGCCGACGCAGCCGACTGGCTTGCGGCACGGTACGAGGAGCACACACCGGGCGGCGATCCGTGGCTTCCCACCGAGGCACGGCGACTCTGCGCGATCGAGCAATTGGAGGGTGCCGCAGACGTGGTGTGGTCCCGCTGGGTGTCCGACAGCCGCTGGTCGGGCCACTACGTGATCGCGTGCCCCCACAGGATCTGGCCGGACATCCCTTGCCCGACCCGGCACACCGCTCGACCACCGGTCTCGGGCTGACGCTGCCGCCCCGCCTCCGGGGCCCGCCGGAGTTTCTGGCGGGCCCCGGAACACGTTCGGCGAGACCGGTCAATCTTCGCCGGGAAGGAACGCCAGCTCAGGACTCTCGTGACGCCCCCGGTACCGGCCGGGCCGGCTAGGGAGGACACTGGCACCGGTCCCGCCCGCACGAGACTTCCGGAGGAACGGTGAGCGCAGCGTCCCTGCACGGCCACCACGACGACCAGCAGCCGATCCCGCGGACCCAGAACGCAGTCGCCACCGCGCTCCCGTCGGCGCAACGGATGGAGTTCTACCGGGAGATGGGCGAGGCTGACGACTCGACGATCGGCGGCGTCCTGCGGCGCTGGTGGCTGCGAGCCCAGCTCTACCGCGATCCGGAAGGTGACCGCATCCACGCCGCCATCCAGGCCGGCACCGCCCCGGGCACCCCCGCGTCCGCAGTCCTGCGCCGTCTCGGGGCCCAGTGAGCAACCTTGTCCGATAGCCGCCGGTCCGGCCACCGCATGATCGTGTGCCCCGATCAGGTCTGGCAGGACAGCCGGTGTCCGACCCAGCACTGACGGTCGCTCACGCCTCCGCGACCGCCTCCAACGGGCTGAGGGCGGCTGCCCGGCGGGCGGGGAGGGTGGCGGCGAGGGCTCCGATGGTGAGGGAGGCGAGGCAGAGGAGGGCCAGGGTCCCCCAGGGCACGGCCAGCGTGTACTGCTTGACCGCGCCGCCGGCCAGCGCGCCGACGGCCCAGGCGCCGAACAGGCCGCCGGCCAGGCCGAGCAGGGTGCCGAAGGCCGCGACCGTCACGGCTTCCAGGCGGATCATCCGACGGATGCCCCGGCGGTCCATGCCGATGGCGCGCAGGACGCCGATCTCGCGCGTCCGTTCGGTGACGGACATGGCCAGGGTGTTGACGATGCCGAGGGCGGAGATCACGACGCCGATGCCGAGGAGCCCGTACATCAGCGTCAGCAGGTCGCCCATCGTCCCCGCCGCTTCGCGCACCAGTTCGGCCCGGTCCTGCACCTTCAGGAGCGGGTTGTTGCCGACCGCCGCCCGCAGCCCCTCTCCGGACGCGCTGTCGCCCCGGACGAGGATCCGCTGGACGGAGCCGGGCTTGAAGCTGTGCTTCTGCACGTCGGCCCGGGCGCCGACCGCGTCGTGGGCGGTGGGGTTGTCCTGGTAGATGCCGACGACGGTGTACCGCGTGAACTCCTCGCTCCGGCCGAGGCGGGCGTTGACCTGGCCTCCCGTGCTGACTCCGGTCTCCCGGGCGACGCTGCTGGAGAGGGCGATCCGGCCGGGCCCGAGGTCCTGCGCGGAGCCGCTCACGAAGTCGAGCTTCAGCACCTGGCCGACGCCGTCCGGCTCTACGTCGGCCGGCTCCACATCGGCCGGGTCGATGCCGGAGATCTCGCGTACCTTGCCGCCGATGACCGCCGTGGAGTCGGCGACCGCGCTCGCGCCGCGCACCCCGGGGGCGCCGGCCACCCGCTGGACGGCGGCCGGGTCGATGCCGGTCATGGTGTCGCCGGTGCTGATCACGTAGTCGGCCGCGAGCCCGTCCGCCGTCTGCCGGTCGAGGGCCTGCCCGGTGGAGTGGCCGATGGTGGCGAGCCCGCTGACCAGTGCCGTGCTGATCAGCAGCGTGGCGGCGGTCGCCGCCGTGCGCCGGGGGTCGCGCAGCGCGTTCTGCCGGGCCAGGAGGCCGGCGACGCCGAACCGCCGGGTGAGGCGGCCCGTCAGCCGGATCACCGGGACGGCGAGGGTCGGCGCCAGCACGATCAGGGCGACGACCAGGACCCCGCAGCCGAGCATCGCGTTGCGCAGGTTCTCCTCGGAGGCGTCCTCGGCCGAACGCGCGAGCGCGGCCAGCAGGCCGGCGCCGAGCACGAGCAGCCCCACCCCGGCGATCGGACGCAGCCATGAACACCCGCCGGGCGGCGCGGCCGCCGCCCGCAGCGCCTCGATCGGCGCGATCCGCGCCGCCCTGCGCGACGGCAGCCAGGCGGCCGACACCGTCACGCCGACCCCGACGAACAGGGCCGCCGCCACCGGCCGGGGCCCGATGACGAGCGGGCCCTTCGGCACCTGGTTCCCGTCACCGCTCAGCAGTCCGGGCAGTACGGCCGCGATGCCGAGCCCGAGGGCGAACCCCGCCATCGACGCGACGACGCCGACCAGCGCCGCTTCGGCCAGCAGTGAGCGCACCACCTGGCGCCGTGTCGCGCCCACCGCCCGCAGCAGGGCGATTTCCCGGGTGCGCCGGGCGACGAGCATGGTGAAGGTGTTGACCACGAGGAACGAGCCGATGAACAGCGACACCCCGGCGAAGACCATCGGCAGCTTCTGGTAGCCCCGGGTCAACGTGCCGACGTAGAGGGCCTGTTGGTCCGCCTGCGCCTGTCCGGTGGTGACCTCGGCCGTGCCGGGCGGCAGGGTGGCGGCGATCCGCTCCGCCAGCTCGTACTGGCCGGTGCCCGGTCCGGCGGAGACTTCAAGGCTGGTGTAGTTCCCGGGAGTTGCGAACAGCCGCTGTGCGGTGGCCCGGTCGAACAGGGTGAGCGTGCCGCCGGCCGTGACCCGGGTGTCCCCGGTGGTGACGGTGCCGACCAGGCGCGCGGTGAGGGCCGGGCCGTCCGTGGCGAGCGTGATCGTGTCGCCCACCCGGTACCGGCCGGCGGCCGCGGTGCCCCGGTCGACGGCGATCTCGTCGGCACCGGCGGGGGCCCGCCCCTCGACCACGGGGTAGCGGACGTCCTTGCCGTCGCGCCCCGGGACGTAGGCGGCCGCGAGGTTCGTGCCCCGCTTGACCCGCAGCGGCCTGCCGTCGGCCGCGTTCAACGTGGCGCTCCCGTCGACCGACGGCCGTACCGCCGCGACGCCGGGCACGTCCGCGAGCCTGCGCGCCAGCGCGTCGGTCAATACGCCCGGCTGGTCAGGAGTGGCGGCGGGCTCCTTCGCGGTGACGCTGACCGCGACGTCGGCGAAGGTGCGGGACGCGGCCGCCCGCTGGACGGCGGCGGTCGAGTCCGCGAAGACGAGGGTGCCGGAGACGAAGGCGACGCCGAGGCAGACCGCGAGGACGGTCATGAGCAGCCGGGCCTTGTGCGCCAGGACGTTGCGCAGGGCTGTGGTCAGCATGATCAGCTTTCGGAAGTGGCGGGTGCGGGGTCAGCCGGCGAAGGACTTCATGACGTCCAGCACCCGGTCCGGCGTCGGGTGCGCCATCTCGTCGACCAGCCGCCCGTCGGCCAGGAACACCACCCGGTCCGCGTACCCGGCGGCCACCGGGTCGTGGGTCACCATGACCACTGTCTGCCCCAACTCCCTGACGGAGCCGCGCAGGAAGCCGAGCACCTCGCCCCCGGCCCGGGAGTCGAGGTTGCCGGTCGGCTCGTCGCCGAACACGATCGAGGGCCGCGCGACCAGCGCCCGGGCGACCGCGACGCGCTGCTGCTGCCCGCCGGACAGTTCGGCCGGCCGGTGGTCGAGGCGCTGGGAGAGCCCGACCATCGACACCACCCGGTCCAGCCACTGCCGGTCCGGCGTGCGCCCGGCCAGCGACAGCGGGAGCGTGATGTTCTCCAGCGCGGTCAGGGTGGGCAGCAGGTTGAACGCCTGGAAGATGAAGCCGACCCGGTCCCGCCGCAGCCGGGTGAGCTGCCGGTCGCCCAGGCCGCCCAGCTCCGTCGTGCCGATCCGCACCGACCCCGACGTGGGGGTGTCGAGCCCGGCCGCGCAGTGCATCAGGGTGGACTTGCCGCAGCCGGACGGGCCCATGATCGCGGTGAACTCGCCCTCCCGGAAGGCCACGCTGACCCGGTCCAGGGCGGTGACCCGGGTGTCGCCGCCGCCGTAGGTCTTCGTCAGGTCGACGACGGCGGCCGCGACCCCGGGGGTCGCTTGCAGGGCAAGGGGGTTGGCGATCACGGGTGGCTCCTGTCCGAAGGCGCGAGTCGAGGTGCGAGTCAAGGTGCGAGTCGGTGCACTTCGAAGGGTGTCCGGGGCACGTATCAGGCCCCTGCGCCGCCGTGTATCAGTCCCCGCGCCGCTTCGCAGCAGTCCCGTAGCAACTGCCGCGGTCAGCCCGGCAACCGGTTCACTCAGCCCGGCAGCCGCAGCGTCGCCACCGCGCCGCCGTCCTCCGCGTTGTCGAAGCGCAGCTCCGCCCCGAGCAGCCGGGCCTGCCCCAGCGCGATGGTGAGCCCCAACCCGTGGCCCGTGCCACGCTCGGCGGCGCCGGTGTGGAAGCGGCGCGGGCCGTGGCGCAGCAGGTCCGCCGGGAAGCCGGGGCCGTGGTCGCGCACGACGACGGTACGGTCCTGGACGGTGACCAGGACGGGGGCGGCCCCGTGCCGGTGCGCGTTGACGACGAGGTTGCCGACGATCCGTTCCAGCCGCCGCGGGTCGGTCTCCACCGTCCGCTCCGCCGCCACGGCGATCTCGGCCTCGAACCCGGTGCGCAGCACGGCCTCCCGGACGACGGCCGCGAGCGGCACCCGGGCCCGCGCCACCTCCTCCGCCCCGGCGTCCAGCCGCGAGATCTCCAGCAGGTCCTCGACCAGCCCGCGCAGGTCCCGCACCCGCGCCCGGATCAGGTCCTCGGTCTCGCCGGCCGGCAGCAGGTCGACGGCGGCCAGCAGTCCGCCGACCGGTGTGCGCAGCTCGTGCGCCACGTCCGCGGTGAACTGCCGTTCGGAGCGCAGTCGTCGGCCGAGGCTGTCGGCCATCAGATCCACCGTCGCCGCGATGTCGGCGACTTCGTCGCCGCCCTTGGTGGGCCCGGTCCGGGCGTCGAGGTCCCCGGCGGAGATCCGGCCCGCCGTCTCGGCGACCCGCCGCAGCCGGCGGGCGAGCAGTCCGGCCCCGTAGACCGCGGCCGGCGTGGCCGCCGCGAGCGCGACCAGCGAGGCCACCGCCATCGCCGCGTCCAGCCGGGGCAGGTCGGAGAGCTGCGGTGCCAGGTTGACCTGGATGGCGAGGACGGGGCTGCCGGGCCCGCCGGTGCGCTGGGCGGCCCAGTAGCTCGGGCCCGAGTTCCCTTCGGCGTGCCCGTCGTAGGCCGTGTGCCGTTCGCCGTCGGCCGGGTGGCGCAGGGCGGCGGGCAGGTCGACGGGGTCGAGTTCGGCGCCGTCCGCCAGCGATCCGGTGCGCCGGTAGACGTCCATGGCCGAGTAGACGGCGTTGAAAGCCTGCGCCTCGGCCCGGCTGCGGATGTCGTGCGCGGTCCACAGGTGCACCAGCACCCCGACCGCCGCCGCGACGAGGCAGGCGGTGGCGGCGGCCAGCGCGGCGATCTTCCAGCGCAGGGGCGCGCGAGCGGGCCGGGGAGTCGTGTGCACCGCTCTCAGCGCCTGAGCTTGTAGCCGAAGCCGCGGACCGTCTCGATCCGCTCCCGGCCGAGCTTGCGGCGCAGCCGCTGCACGCACAGGTCCACGACCCGGCTGTCGCCGTCCCAGCCGTACTCCCAGACGTTGCGCAGCAGGGTGTGCCGCTCCAGCACGACGCCGGGGTGGGCGGCGAACTCCAGCAGCAGCTTCAGCTCGGTCGGGGTCAGCGCCACCGGCGCCCCGCCGACGGACACCTCCATTCCGGCGGTGTCGACGGTGAGGTCCCCGAACACCAGGACGTCCCCGTCGGCGGCTCCGGGCGAGGGCGCCGGGACGGGTGGCGCGTACGTCGCCCGCCGCAGCAGCGAGCGGATGCGCGCCACCAGCACGTACGTGTCCACGGGCTTGACCACGTAGTCGTCCGCCCCGGCCTCCAGGCCGGCGACGACGTCGAGGCCGTCGCCGCGCGCGGACATCATCAGGACGGGCACCAGGCTGGTCTCCCGGACCTTGCGGCACAGGCCGATCCCGTCCAGGCCGGGCAGCATCACGTCCAGGATCAGCAGGTCGAACTGCTCGTCCCGGAACAGCTCCAGCGCCGTGAGGCCGTCCGCCGCGGCGCGCATCCCGTAGCCGTAGCGTTCCAGCGCGACGGTGAAGGAGCGGCGCATCAGCTCGTCGTCCTCGACCAGCAGCACGCGGACGGGGTGCGGGGGCGGCGTGGGCGAGGACACGGGCGGACGGCTCCTGCTCGGACAGCGACAAACGGCGGCGGACGGCGGCGGGTGACGGGCAGCGGCGGACAAAGGCACGATACGGCAGATATCGGACGCCCCGGCCTCCTCGCCCACATCGACGTCAGGCCGCGCGCTCCCTGATACCCGGCGGATACAAACCCACCGACGCCCCCCGCCGCACCCGCCACCGATCACCCCTTGACCGACCCGGCGGTCAGGCCCTGGGCCAGGTAGCGCTGGAGGCGCAAGAGCGGGAACGCCAAGTGCGGAAACGCAAAGGGCCGGGACGCCCGTCGCGCCCCGGCCCTTGACGGTTCGTCAGTCGTTCGCCACGGTCGCGTACCGCGCGGTGCCCTCGGCCATCTGCTTCAGCGCGTCCTTGCGGTCCCGCTTCGACAGCTTGTCGATGTAGAGGGTGCCGAACAGGTGGTCGGTCTCGTGCTGCAGGCAGCGGGCGAAGAAGCCGGTGCCCTCGACCCGGATCGGCCGGCCGTCCTTGTCCACGCCGGTCACCGCCGCGTACTCCGGGCGGGGCAGCTCGGCGTACGCGCCCGGCACCGACAGGCAGCCCTCGTTGCTGTCGTCCAGCACCCGCCGGCGGTCCGCCGGGTACTCCTCCAGCTTCGGGTTGATCACGTGGCCGATGTGGCGCACGCCCTCGTCGTCCGGGCAGTCGTAGACGAAGACCTTCAGGTCCACGCCGATCTGATTGGCCGCCAGGCCCACGCCCTCGGCCGCGTACATCGACTGGAACATGTCGTCGATCAACGCGGACAGCTCACCGTCGAACGCGGTGACGTCCTTGACCTCGCGGTGCAGGACCGGGTTGCCCACCACGGTGATCGGACGCGCGGTGCCCTTGGAGAGGTCCGGCTGCTCGCCGACCACCTTCAGCGGGGCCTCGTCGGCCGCCGACTCCTGGTCGTGGTCGTGGTCGTGCTGGTGGTCGTGCTGCTCCGCCATCGCTGCTTATCCGCTTCCGCTTCCGAGAATGGTCCAGGTATTCGGCTCTCGCCGGGTACACCGCTCAAGGGTAAGCGGCGCGCTCAACAGACTTCCTCCAGATCGCGGTACGCCCGCGTGCCGGGCGAGGCCGCGGCCCAGCGGTCCAGCAGCGAGCGGACCAGCAGAGCGGGCGCGGCGATCCCGCACTCGCGCTCCACCAGCCAGGACATGCCGGCCTCCCCGCCCTGGCTGAGGTGGCTGAGGTGTCCGGGGTGCGCGGCGTCGCCGTCGTCGTGCGGGTCGTGGTGGGCGGTGTGCCCGTCGTCCGTGGCCATCCGGCTCTCCGAGCAGGCCCGGCAGAGCAGCCGCACCGAGGACGTCCAGTCCTCCGCCGCGTAGCCGGCGTCCGCCACGACCCGCTCCAGCGCGTCCCGGTCCCCCGCCGTGGCGGCCTGGAGCAGCACCACGTAGGTCGGCACCGGGGACGGCGCCCACAGCTCGATCTCGTCGAACACCGGATAGGCGACCCCGTCGGTGACCCGCTCGCCGTGCGGGGCGCCGTCGTGCAGCACCACCTCGCCCCAGCGGCGGCCGGAGGAGGGCAGCGGGATGGACAGCACCTCGATCCGGGCCGGGTCCAGCCGGCGGCCCCACACCACCTCGGACTCGCCGTCCGGGGAGAGCCGCACCGGGGTGGTGCCGAGGTCCAGGCCGACCGGGCCGTCCGGCTGCCCGCCCGGGCCGCCGGGCAGCTTCAGCCCGTACGCCTGCCAGGCGCGGCGGGCCAGCGGCCAGTCCTGTAGGGCGGTCGCGGTGATGCCGAGGTTCCACCAGTCGGGGGCGCCGTGCTCGCGGTCCAGCAGGGCGACGGCCCGCAGCCCGGCCGAGCGGGCCTGCTCCCAGTCCCGGCGGAACTTGTGCAGCAGGGCGAGGTTGAACCAGGAGTCGGACAGCCAGGGCTCCAGGTCGGCGGCCATCACCAGCAGCGCGCCGGCGTCCTCGTAGCGGCCGTCGCCGATCAGCGTGAAGGCCCGGTCGGTCGTCTGCCGCCAGGTGGCGGACGGCCGGTGCCGTGCCCGGTGGAAGATCCTCACGTTCGTCCCTGCCGTCGTCGTCCGCTCAAGTCCCGTACCGCCGCGTCCGGATCCACTTCCGCGGGGGTCCGGGGCACGGTGCCCCGGGTCGGTGTTCCACGCTACGACCGCATCCAACCACGCCCGCCCCCGCCCGCGCTCCCCACCGGCGAGGTTGGGGCCGCCCCTACCCAGCCTGCCCGCCCGGCCGCCCCGCCTCAACCCCGGCGCAGGCCCGCCGGTCCGCGGCGCTCCGCCGGTCCGCCCCGCGGCACTCGACGGGACCCGGGCCGACCGTCGGACTTCGGGCCCGCCTGGACAGGCCCTAGCCGCCCACCCGGGCCAGCGCGTCCACCACCCGGGCGTCGTACACCCGGCCGCGCCCCAGCCGCAGCACCTCCAGCGCCTCCAGCCGGCCCACCGCCTCGCCGACCCCGCGGCCGCGGGCCGCCGTCAGCAGGTCGTCGTGGGCGTTGGCCACCCGGATGATCCGGGCCGCCAGCGGCACCGCGCCGTCCCCGCCGGCCGTGCCGAGCACCGGATCGGCCAGCCGGGCGACCTGCTCGGCGACCTGCCGGGGCACCCCGGTGCGGCGGATCACCTCGCTGCCCAGCCGGGCGATCCGCTGCTGCTCGGCGCAGGGCAGCAGCGCGGTCGCGCCGTCCGGCACCGGCTCGACCAGCGACAGCTGGCCCACGTCGTGCATCAGCGCCGCGTACTCCAGCAGGGCGAGTTCCCGGGTGCCCAGCCCCAGCTCGCGCCCCAGCGCGCACGCCGTGTCCGCGACCCGGCGGGCGTGCCCGTGCGGGGTGTAGCCGGCCACCTCGGTGGCCCGGGCCAGGCTGGCGATGGTCTGCCCGGTGGTGGCCCGCACCGCCGCGGCCCGCCGGAAGGACACCTGGGCGAGCAGCAGCGGGGTGCAGAACAGCGGCAGCGCCCACAGCCCGACCTCGCCGGCCGCCAGGCTGACCAGCATCCCGGTGGCGACGATCGCCGAGCCGATCCCGAACAGCGAGCGCAGTTCGTCCTCCAGCGCCGCCGGGAACCGCAGCCCGCCCTCCAGGCCGGCCGCCGACCGGCGCAGCAGCGCCGCCAGGGTCGCGTCGCAGAGCGCGGCCAGCGCGGCGACGGCGGTCAGGAACACCCCGTACGCCGGGCCCTCGGGCGAGAAGCGGTCGACCAGTCCGCCGTTGTAGAGCGGCTGGAAGACGGCGGCGGCGAAGCCGACCCCGAGCAGCCGGCGGGCGGCGCTGTCCCGCCGGGCCGGGTCGGCCCAGGGCGGGCGCCGGTGCGGGCGGCCGGGGCGGGCCCGCTGGGTCAGGCCCGGCCGGCCCCGGCCCGGGCGGCACGCCCTGAGCCAGGGCAGTGCGAGGCCGGGCAGCCAGGCCAGCAGCAGGCCGACGCCGGTCACCGCGACCACCTGGAGCATCCCGTGCGCGGTGGGCACCCCGCGCAGCGGCCCGAGCAGGGCGTACGCCAGCGCGCCGGCCGCGCCGATCGGCGCCTGTTCGCGGTCGCCCGGAAGGGTGATCCGGACGCACTCACCGAGCGCGATCAGCGCCGTGAACGCCAGCGCGACCCTCGCCCCGGCCACCCCGCGCACCGCGACCGCGCCCACCGCGAACACCAGCAGCGCGGCCGCCGCCGCGTGCACCACGCGGGCCTCCCGGCCGGCCGCGGTCACGGCTGCCCGGCCGTGGGGACGCTCCCGCCCTGCGCGGGCACCCGGCCCGGCGCCGCCCGCGCCGGCTCGGGCACCCCGAGCGGAATGTCGGGGACGGCCCGGATGCCGTCCCCGGGCGGCGGCAGCACCGGCTGCCAGTCGTGCCCGGCCAGCGCGTCGATCAGGGCCCGGACCATCACCGGGTCGAACTGGCTGCCCGAGCAGCGCTCCAGCTCCGCCACGGCCTCGGCGACCGGGCGGCCGCGCCGGTAGGAGCGGGTGGAGGTCATCGAGTCGAAGGCGTCGGCGACCGAGATGATCCGGGCGAACTCGGGGATCTGCTCGCCGACCAGCCCGCTCGGGTAGCCCCGGCCGTCCATCCGTTCGTGGTGGTGCAGGATCCCGGCGTGCGCCTCGCCGAGGAAGGCGATCCCGCGCACCAGCTCGTACCCGTACACCGGGTGGATCTCGACGGCCCGCCGCTCCGCCTCGCTGAGGGGACCGTTTCTGCGCAGCAACTCGGTGGCCACGCCCAGCTTGCCGACGTCGTGCAGGATCCCCGCGAAGCGCAGGGTGCGCAGCCGCTCGGCCTCCATGCCGAGCTGACCGGCGATCAGCACCGAGGCCCGGCCGACCCGTTCGCTGTGCCCGCGGGTGTACGAGTCCTTGATCTCCACGGCCTGCACCAGCGACTGCACGGTGGCCTGGTGGGCGTCCCGCTCGCGCTGGCCCTGGGCGAACACCCAGGCCGAGATCGACAGTGGCAGCAGCGCCAGCAGCGCCGCGAACGCCCCGTACGGGCCCTGCCAGAGCACGGCCACCATCAGGCCGCCGGCCGCGTGCACCAGCACCGGCAGCCCGCACACCGCGACCGCCCCGCGCAGCAGCACGACGGGCCGGCGGTCCTCCGCGAGCATCAGCATCGCGCCCACCAGCACCCCGTTGACCAGGCAGAACGTGACGACGGCGGCGAAGCCGGGCAGCAGCGCGGCCGGGAAGCGGGAGCCGAGCAGCAGTTGCGGCCCGTGCAGCAGGTGGAAGGCCGCTGCGGAGGCGAAGGCGCACAGCGCGAGCTGGGAGCCGTTCCACAGCTGGCGGGTCCGGCAGCCGCGCCCGGCCGGGCCGCCGAGCACCGCGGCGGGCACCGCGACCAGCGCGGCGGCGGCCGGCGGCAGCATCAGCACGCCGGCGAACAGCACCGGGAAGAAGGCGTTGACCCCGGGGCGGGAGAGCGCCCGCTCGGGCGGCGGCGGTCGGCGCAGCAGCCGGCGGACCAGCCGCAGGCAGGGCGTCGGCAGGCCCTGGGCCAGCGACTCCCAGCAGCCGTGCAGGAAGGCCAGCAGCCCGACCTTGGGCCAGTCCACCGGGGCACCGAGCCAGCGCGGGATCCCGGGTGGCACGCCGGTCGGCAGCAGCGGCAGCAGGCAGCACAGCGCCGCCACCGGGACGGCCACCAGGTAGCGCATCGCCCCCTCCGGCAGGGCCGCGTCTTCGCCGTCGATAGCGATCTCGACCTCCCCGACGTCCGGGCCCGCGTTGCCTCAGCTCGCCGGGCGGACCGGCGGTGAGCGTCCGTCAGGAGGATAGGCCGCCACCCGGGCGCAGGGACGCATGATGGCGCGACGACGCTGCTGGCGCACCGCCAACTCACCCGAACGAGTGAGGGGCGCACGCAAGCACAACGGGAGCGGCCCCGGGAGCGCACGCTCCCGGGGCCGTCTGACTCCGTGTCCGGACCGCTCGGCCCGCCCTCGCCGGCGGGCCCGTCCGCTTGCTCCGCCCGGCCGCTGAACGACCGCCCAGCCGTTGAACGGCCGCCCGGCTACTCCGCCGGGGCGCCCGCCTCGACGGTGGCACCGGGCCGGACCGTCGGCTCCTCCGGGGCCTCGCCGGCGGCCGGCGCCGACCGGTCCGTCTCGACGTGCAACTCGACCGTGGTGTCGACGGCGACCACCACCTGCTCGCCCGAACGCTGCCCCGCCCGGATCGAGTCGATCCTGGCCAGCACCTTGCTGCGCAGGTCAGCCGGGGTGTCGTCGCAGCCGCAGGAACGCTTGATCAGTGCCTTGATCGCCTGCTCCAGCCCGTACTGCTTCAGGCAGGGCGAGCACTCCTCGAAGTGCACCCGCAGCTTGGCGCAGTCGCCCTCGGCCATCTCGTTGTCGAGGAATTCGTAGAGGTGGTCGAGGACCTCGCCACACTCCGTGTCGTGCGGATCGCCGCAGCTCATGAGCCCGAGCCCTTCGCTTCCTGCCCTGCCCCGCTGCCGGCCGGGACGAGCCCGCGCTCACGGGCGTAATCCTCCAGCATGCCGCGCAGCTGACGGCGGCCGCGGTGCAGCCGGGACATCACCGTGCCGATGGGAGTACCCATGATGTCCGCGATCTCCTTGTACGCAAAGCCTTCTACGTCCGCGAGGTACACGGCGATCCGGAACTCCTCCGGAATGGCCTGGAGCGCGTCCTTCACATCGCTGTCGGGGAGGTGGTCGAGCGCCTGGGTCTCGGCCGAGCGCAGACCGGTCGACATGTGCGACTCGGCGCGGGCCAGCTGCCAGTCCTCGATCTCCTCCGCCGCCGTGCGCTGGGGCTCGCGCTGCTTCTTGCGGTACGAGTTGATGAACGTGTTGGTGAGGATGCGGTACAGCCAGGCCTTGAGGTTCGTGCCCTCGCGGAACTGGTGGAAGGACGCGTACGCCTTGGCGAACGCCTCCTGGAGCAGGTCCTCCGCGTCCGCGGGGTTGCGCGTCATGCGCAGCGCCGCCGAGTACATCGGATCCAGGTAGCCCAGGGCGTCGCGCTCGAAGCGCTCCCGCCGGGCCTCCTCGCTCTCCTGTGCCGACACCCGGAAGGTGTCCTCACCGATCGCCTCGGCCAGCTCCTCACCGGTGAGCGCCTCGCCCGTGGGCTGGCCCTCCTCCGGGCCCCGGCCCGGCTCGGCCTCGTGCTCGGTCCCGACGACCGGACCCACCTCCTCGGCATGGCGGGCACGACCCACGGCGGGCCGCCCCGAAATGGAGGATATCGGGCTGACGGGCTTCTCGCCCGCGACAATCCAGTCGGACCAGGCGGGGCCGAACGCCGCGGCGGCCTCGCGCTGCTCTGACCGCTCGGGGCACGCGATCGAACCCATCTGCCCTGCCTCTCAACCGGGAATCGTACTGACGAGAGTGCCAACCACCCCGACCCCGCCCGCATTCCCGCGCCCGCCCCGAAATCGCTCGTACGGGTGATCGAGCGGAAACCCCCCGCTCACGGCCGCCCCCGCCGCCTCAGACGACCCGCAGCACCCAGTCCCCGACCGCCCGGCAGATCGCCTCCAGCACCTCGTCCTGCCCCACCGGCGCCCGCTTGGGCACGTCGAAACCGTGCCCGCCGTACGGCACCGCCACCAGCTCGTGCCCGGGCGGCAGCTCCGGGAACTCCTGCGGCCCACCGAACGGATCCGCCGTACCCTGCACCACCAGCGTCGCCGCCCCCGACTCCAGCAGCTCCTGCGCCCGGCTCTTCTCCGGCCGGCCCGGCGGGTGCAGCGGGAACGCCAGCGCCACCACCCCCACCGCCCCGCTCGCCGCCCCGGTCCGGCAGGCCACCCGCGCCCCGGCGCTGCGCCCGCCCACCACCAGCGGCAGCCCCTGACCGGCCAGCCGCCCGGCGACCGGGGTCCAGCCGCGGTCCAGCGTGCGCGGCGCCGGGGCGAGCCGCTTGCCCGCCACCCGCCAGGGCTGCTCCACCAGCGCCACGGTGATCCCGCGCGCCGGCAGCGCCGCGGCCAGCGCCACCAGGTCCCGGGCCTCGATCCCGCCGCCCGCGCCGTGACCGAGCGCCAGCAGCGCCTTCGGCGCACCGGCCCGGTGGTAGCTGATCCGGGCGTCCCCCACCTCGGTGGGGACGAGTTCGGTGGTCATCGTCGGTCGCTCCAACCGGCTCAGGCTCCCTCAGCTGTCAGGACGCAATCGTCGAACTTCAAACATTCAGACATCAGAACAGGGTGGTCTCGTACTCCGCCTCGGCCCACGGCTCCTTCAGCTCCGGGCCGTTGTTGCGGATGCTGCCGACCGCCGGCGAGACCGGAGTGGCCAGCAGCGCACCGGGCGGCGGCGGTATCAGCAGCCGGCGCAGCTCGTCCGGGTCGTCCAGCCCCGGGTCCAGCCACTCGCCGTAGGAGGCCGGGTCGAGGAACAGCGGCATCCGCTCGTGGATCGACGCCAGCGACTCCTCGGCGTCGGTGGTGACGATGGTGAAGGTCACCAACCAGGCCGCCGGATGGTCGGCCGGCACCGTCCGGTCGCGCCAGAACTCGTACAGCCCGGCCAGCGCCAGCGGGGTGCCGTCCGCCCGGGACACGAAGAACGGCTTCTTGCGCGCCTTGCCGCGCTCGCCCGGCACCGTCTGCCACTCGTAGTAGCCGTCCACCGGCAGGATGCACCGCCGCGAGGCGAACGCCTGCCGGTACGAGGGCTTCTCGTGCACCGTGTCCGAACGGGCGTTGATCATCTTCACCGCCGTCTCGGCCGACCGCGACCACTGCGGCACCAGGCCCCAGCGCAGCACCCTCAGCTGGCGCACCGGCCGCGTCCGGCCCTTCGGCACCCGCTCCAGCACCACGAAGGCGCTGGTGGTCGGGGCGACGTTCCAGTTGGGGGCCAGCGTCTCAGCCGGATCCCACTGCTCGACGCCGAACAGCTCGACGATGTCCTCGGGCTTGCCACTGGCTGCGAAGCGACCGCACATGCGGGCCAGCTTGCCATGCCCGCCCCGCTCACCACTTCTTCATCCCGCCAGGAGAACCGTCCGCTCCCGCCCGCCCGTCCCCGCATGGGAGGCTGCCCCGAACGGCCCAACGCAGCGGACGGAGGCGGAGACGAGACGATGAGCGCACAACCCACCGACCAGAACCTCGGCGAACTGTGGAACCAGGTCACCGGCACCCAGCCCGCGCCGCCCGGCTGGCTGGTGCTGGCCACCGCCGGCGCCGCCCTGCTCGCCGTCCTCGCCCGCCCGCTCTGGCACGTCACCCGCAACGCCGTGACCATCGCCCACGAAGGCGGCCACGGCCTGATCGCCCTCGTCACCGGCCGCCGGCTCGCCGGCATCCGACTGCACTCCGACACCTCCGGCCTCACCCTCTCCTACGGCCGCCCCACCGGCCCCGGCATGATCCTCACCGCCGCCGCCGGCTACACCGCCCCCGCCCTGCTCGGCCTCGGCTGCGCCGCCCTGCTCTCCACCGGCCGGATCACCCTGCTGCTCTGGCTGGCCATCGTCCTGCTGCTCGCCCTCCTGGTGCGCATCCGCAACGCCTTCGGCCTGTTCACCGTGCTGGTCGCCGGCGGCGCCTTCTTCCTGGTCTCCTGGTTCGGCAGCGCCGAGGTCCAGGCCGGCTTCGCCTACCTCGGCTGCTGGTTCCTGCTGTTCGGCGCCGTCCGCCCGGTCCTCGAACTCCAGCACCAGCGCCGCATCGGCTGGGCCCGCGACTCCGACGCCGACCAACTGGCCCGCCTCACCCACATCCCCGGCCTCGCCTGGATCACCGTCTTCCTGCTCACCGCCCTCGCCTGCCTCGCCCTGAGCGCGACCTGGCTGCTCCAGCCCCTGCACTGAACCCCACCCTCGGCGCGAACCTGCTGCTCCGGACCCTGCGCCGGGCCGCCCCCGCGGCACGGGCCTGCTGCCACAACCCCTGCACCGGGCCTCCCCCGTCCCGCCATGCGGTTGGCGCAGGGGCCGTTCCGGTACGGCCCCTAAACTTGCCCCCATGACCGAGACCCTGTGGCCCGCCCCCGTCGCGACCACCCCCGTTGACGCCACCGTCACCATCCCCGGCTCCAAGTCGGTCACCAACCGAGCCCTGGTGCTGGCGGCGCTCGCCGACGAGCCCGGCTGGGTGCGCCGGCCGCTGCGCAGCCGCGACTCCCAGCTGATGGCCGACGGCCTGCGCGCCCTCGGCGTCGGCATCGAGGAGAAGGTCAACAACGACTCCGGCGGCACCGGCGGCGGCGAGGCCTGGCGGGTCATCCCGACCCCCGCGCTGCGCGGCCCCGCCTCGATCGACGTCGGCAACGCCGGCACCGTGATGCGCTTCCTGCCCCCGCTCGCCGTCCTCGCCGACGGCCCGGTGCACTTCGACGGCGACCCCCGCAGCTACGAGCGCCCCCAGCACGGCGTGATCAACGCCCTGCGCGCGCTCGGCGCCCGGATCGACGACGGCGGCCGCGGCGCCTTCCCGCTGACCGTGCACGGCACCGGCGCGCTCGACGGCGGCCCGGTCGAGCTGGACGCCTCCTCCTCGTCCCAGTTCGTCTCCGCCCTGCTGCTCTCCGGCGCCCGCTACAACCAGGGCGTCGAGGTCCGGCACGTCGGCGGCCCGGTGCCGTCGCTGCCGCACATCCGGATGACCGTCGAGATGCTGCGCCTGGCCGGCGTCCAGGTCGACGCCCCCGAGGACGGCGGCGAGAAGGACGTCTGGCGGGTCACCCCCGGCGCCCTGATCGGCCGCGACCTGGTGGTCGAGCCGGACCTCTCCAACGCCGCGCCGTTCTTCGCCGCCGCCCTGGTCACCGGCGGCCGGGTGACGGTCCGCGACTGGCCCAAGCACACCAGCCAGCCCGGCGACCAGCTGCGCGAGATCTACACCCGGATGGGCGGCGCCTGCGAGTTCACCGACGAGGGCCTGCAGTTCACCGGCACCGGCCGGATCCACGGCATCGAGGCGGACCTGCACGATGTCGGCGAGCTCACCCCGGTGATCGCCGCCGTCGCCGCACTGGCCGACTCCGAGTCCCACCTGTACGGCATCGCCCACCTGCGGCTGCACGAGACCGACCGGCTCGCCGCGCTCGCCAAGGAGATCAACGACCTCGGCGGCGACGTCACCGAGACCGAGGACGGCCTGCGCATCCGCCCGCGCCCGCTGCACGGCGGCGTCTTCCACACCTACGAGGACCACCGCCTGGCCACCGCCGCCGCCGTGGTCGGCCTGGCCGTGCCCGGCGTCGAGGTGGAGAACGTGGCCACCACCGCCAAGACCCTGCCGGACTTCCCGAAGATGTGGGCGGAACTGCTCGGCGAAGCGGTGGCGGACGCCTGAGCGGAGACTGAGCACATGCGCCGCTACGGCAAGGACGCCGACGAGGACGACATCCGCAACCGCCCCGCCCGCCGGGGATCCCGGCCGCGGACCCGGATCCGGCCCAAACACGATGACGCCGCCGAGGCGATGGTGCTGACCGTCGACCGCGGCCGGCTGACCTGCCTGATCGACCCGGGCACCAAGCAGGAACGCGAGATCGTCGCCATGAAGGCCCGCGAGCTGGGCCGCAAGGGCGTCGTCGTGGGCGACGTGGTCAACATCGTCGGCGACCTCTCCGGGGACACCGACACGCTCGCCCGGATCGTCCGGGTCGAGGAGCGCAGCTCGGTGCTGCGGCGCACCGCGGACGACGACGACCCGTACGAGCGGATCGTCGTCGCCAACGCCCAGCAGCTGGCCATCGTCACCGCGCTGGCCGACCCGGAGCCCCGGCCCCGGCTGATCGACCGCTGCCTGGTGGCCGCCTACGACGCGGGCATGGAGCCGCTGCTGGTGCTCACCAAGGCCGACCTCGCCCCGGCCGGGCCGCTGCTGGAGTCGTACGCGCCGCTCGGCATCGACTACGTGGTCACCCGTCGGGACGAACTGGAGACGGAGGGCGCCGAGGCCGTCCGCGCGCACCTGCGCGGCCTCTCCACGGTGTTCATCGGCCACTCCGGCGTCGGCAAGACCACCCTGGTCAACGCCCTCGTCCCGGACCACCAGCGGCAGACCGGCCGGGTCAACGCGGTCACCGGGCGCGGCCGGCACACCACCGTGTCCGCGCTGGCGCTGCGGCTGCCCCCGCCGCCGGGCGCCAAGCCGGGCTCCAAGAAGGCGCTGGACCCGGGCTGGGTGATCGACACCCCGGGCTTCCGCTCCTTCGGCCTCTCGCACATCGACCCGTCCCGGGTCATCCACGCCTTCCCCGACCTGGAGCCCGGCACCGCCGACTGCCCGCGCGCCTGCAGCCACGACGAACCGGACTGCGCGCTGGACGCCTGGGTCGCCGACGGCCACGCCGAGGGCGCCCGGCTCTACTCGCTGCGCCGGCTGCTGGCCAGCAAGGAGGCCCGCGAGGGCGACTGACCCGGGCGGCGGTTTTACCGTCCCATGGGTTTCCCGACCGTTCGAGGTGTCGGACCGCGCCGGCCTGGCGATCATAGGAAGGTCGGGCCACAGCGCGGTCCGACCCGTCGATCGACAGGGAGGGCACGCGATGGCATGGGCCTTGGTGGTCCTGGCCGGCCTGCTGGAGACCGGCTTCGCGATCAACCTCAAGCTCAGCGAGGGCTTCACCAAGCTCTGGCCCACCATCAGCTTCTGTGTGTTCGCCCTGGGCAGCTTCGGCCTGCTCACGCTGTCCCTGAAGAGCCTGCCGGTCGGCCCCGCCTACGCGGTGTGGACGGGCATCGGCGCGGCCGGCACCGCCATCTACGGCATGGTCTTCCTGGACGAGACCACCTCGGTGCTGAAGCTGGTCTCGATCTCCCTGGTGATCGCCGGCGTGATCGGCCTCCAGCTCAGCGGCTCGGCGCACTGACCGTCACCGGCCCACCCCTGCTACCGGCCCACCCCCGCTGCTCGCCCGCTCGCCGCCGGCAGGCCCGTCCCGGTCCGCGAGCCCGGCTGTCCCGATCCGGGCGGGATCGCTAGGGTTTCGGACATGGCCGATTACCACGACGATCTCCGACTCGCCCACGTCCTCGCCGACTCGGCCGACTCGGTCACCCTGGAGCGCTTCCGCGCCCTCGACCTGAAGGTCGAGACCAAGCCCGACCTCACCCCCGTGAGCGACGCCGACAAGGCCGCCGAGGAGCTCGTCCGCAGCGTGCTGCAGCGCGCCCGCCCGCGCGACGCGGTGCTCGGCGAGGAGTTCGGCCTCCAGGGCTCCGGCCCGCGCCGCTGGGTGATCGACCCGATCGACGGCACCAAGAACTACATCCGCGGCGTCCCGGTCTGGGCCACCCTGATCGCCCTGCTGGAGGACGGCCCGGACGGCGTCGAGCGCCCGGTGGTCGGCATCGTCTCCGCCCCCGCGCTGCAGCGCCGCTGGTGGGCGGCCAAGGACCTCGGCGCCTACGCCGGACGCAGCCTCACCAAGGCCTCCCGGATCCACGTCTCCGGCGTCTCCCGGATCGAGGACGCCTCCTTCTCCTACTCCTCGCTCTCCGGCTGGGAGGAGCGCGGCCGCCTCGACCCCTTCCTGGACCTCACCCGCGCCTGCTGGCGCACCCGCGCCTACGGCGACTTCTGGTCCTACATGATGGTGGCCGAGGGCGCGGTCGACATCGCCGCCGAGCCCGAGCTGTCGCTCTGGGACATGGCCGCCAACTGCGTCATCGTCGAGGAGGCCGGCGGCCGCTTCACCGGCCTGGACGGCGTGCCCGGCCCCGGCGGCGCCGACGCCGTCGCCAGCAACGGCATCCTCCACGAGGAGACCCTGCGCCGCCTGAGCGTCTAAGGGCTCTCCTGCGCGGCCGAACGTGGTGCGGGCCCCGGGGACCACGGCACAGGTCGACCCGGCCCCCCCCCCCACGGGGCGCGGCCCCGCGACAGCGTGCGCCCCGCCCCGCCGGCCCGCA
>NZ_JBHXMU010000074.1:0-43150 GCF_042720685.1 Kitasatospora sp. NPDC058492 | reverse complement strand
GCTTCCGCGGCCCCTGAGCCGTCCGGTCCTTGCGGATCTTGAAGTCCATCGCATCCCCTGAACTGGGGTGTTGCGACAACCACTAGAACCTAAGGTCGAGGCGGGGCTTCGCCGTCCGCCCGGCGCTCGGCGGCGGGCGCGATGCCGTCAGCCGCGGGCGGCCCCCGGGACGGCGTGGTCGCGGAGCGGGCCGAGGGTGAGGGAGTGGGCGCGGCAGTGGGCGGCGATCAGCGGAAGGGCGGCGAGGGTGGCCCGCCAGGAGTCGGGGGCGGAGGTGCAGTCGGAGTCGTGCAGGAGGAGGGTCGCGCCGCCGGTGAGGCCGGGGCGGGCGGCCGCGTAGACGGAGGCCCCGGTCGCCTCCGCCGTCCAGTCCCGGCCCCAGGCCGTCCACAGCACCGGGCGCAGGCCCAGCCGCCGGGCGGCCAGGGCCGGGCCCGCCGTCAGCACCCCGTACGGCGGGCGGTACCAGTGCGGGCGCACCCCGCACAGCGCGGTCACCGCCTCGGTCGCGCGGCGCAGTTCGCGCAGGTCACGGGCCGGGGCCGGGTACCACTGCGGCCGGTGGTGCCAGCCGTGGACGGCCACCTCGTGGCCGCGCAGCACCAGCTCCCGGCCGAGGGCGGGGGCGCGCTCCAGCATCGAGCCCAGCAGGAAGAAGGTGGCCCGGACACCGCCCAGCGCGTCCAGCGCGTCCAGGATCTCCGGGGTGCTGCGCGGGTCGGGGCCGTCGTCGAAGGTCAGGGCGACGTGGTGCGGGTCGGCGCCGAGGCCGGCGGTTCGACGGGCCAGCGTGCGGCGCAGCGCCGGGAGGCGCACCGCCGCCGGGGCCAGGTGCGCGAACTCCGCCGCGGCCGCCGCCGCGGCCGCCGTCGCGAGCACCCGGGTCGCGGTGTTCACCGGGCTCACCCGAAGCGGGAGGCCATGCGCCGGAACACGCCCGGCGCCACGCCGTGGATCCGGGCCGGGAAGCCGAGCCAGTGCGGCACGAAGAGCCGGTCACGCCCGGTGGTGATGGTCGCGACCACGGTGTCGGCGACCCGCTCCGCCGGCACGGGCCGTGGCCGCTCCCGCTGGTAGGGCGTGCCGCGCCGGTCGAAGAACGGGGTGTCCACCGGACCCGGCAGCACCAGGCGCACCCCCACCCCGGTGCCGCGCAGCTCGTACCAGAGGCTCTCCGCGAACATCGCCAGCCCGCCCTTGGTCGCCGCGTACCCCGACTCGTCGCGCACGCCGACCTGGCCGGCCATCGAGCCGAGCAGCACGATCCGGCCCCGGCGGCGCTCCAGCATGCCCGGCAGGAGCAGGCGGACCAGCCGCAGCGGGGCGGCGAAGTTGACCTCGATCATCCGGTCCAGGACGTCCGAGGGGGTGTCCGCGAACGGTCCGCGCCACCCCAGGCCCGCACTGGCGACCAGCGCGTCCACCCGGCCGGCCTCCGCGAGGGCCGCCTCCGCGAGCCGGCTCGGGCCGTCCGGTTTGCTCAGGTCCTCGGGCAGGACGCGGCCACCGGTCCGGGCGGCGACCTCGTCCAAGCGGGCGCCGTCCGTACCGGACAGCAGGGTCCGCCAGCCGGCGTCGGCCAGGCGGACGGCCGTGGCCAGGCCGATGCCGGAGGAGGCGCCGGTGACGAGCACGACCGGAGGGTCGGCGGGCCCCGGCCGTCGGGGGCCCGGCTGGGCTTCGTCCGCCATCGCGCACCTGCCGCTCCGTGGGCGTTCAACCGTCCGATTTGTCCGGCAAGTCACCTTCGCACGGCGGCGCCGCCCGGGCTACCGGGGCGGGACGGCCGACTCGGACTCCGCCTCCGGGCCCGGGCCGGGTTCAGGGTCCCGGTCCGCCGCGCCCGGCCGCGCACCGGCCACCTCCGCGGACTGCCCCTCCAACTCCCCGAACCTGGACAGCAGGAAGGTGCCGCCCACCGCCACCGCGAAGCCCGCCAGCGCGCACCACTCGAACCCCGGACGCGCCGCGTCGCCCAGCGCCGCCACGCCCACCAGCGCCGGACCGAAGGTCTCGGCAACCGTCCCGGCGGCGGTCGCGGCCGTGACCGTGCCGCGCTGCAGGGCCAGCGCGTACGCCAGGTAGCCGCCGAGGCCGCCCACCACGAGCGCGTACGCCGCCGGGTCGGTGAGGACGGTGACCAGGCTCGACGCGTCCATCACCCGCACCGCCAGGCTCGTCACCCCGAACCCCACCCCCGCCAGCAGCCCCAGCCCGGCCGCCGCCACGGTGCCGGCCCGGCGCACCAGGACGAGGGTCAGCAGCAGCATCACGGCCGTCGTCGCGAGCAGCGCCCAGTGGAACAGCGGCGGGGCGTGCTCCCGGCCCTCCCGGCCCGACCCCAGCGCCAGCAGCGTCAGGCCGACCACCACGGCGACGATTCCGACCGCGTCCCCCCGGCGCAGCCGTGCCCCGAGCAGCCGGACGGCGGCGAGCGCCGTCACGGCCAGGCTCGCATTGGTGACGGCCTGCACGAGGAACAGGGGCAGGCTGCGCAGCGCCACGATGCTCAGCGCGAAACCGACGATGTCCAGCACGGTGCCGAGCAGGAACTCCCACGAGCGCGCCAGCGCGGCCAGCAGCCCCGCCCGCACCCGGTCCGCCTGCGGCGCCGACCGCGCCCCACGCGCCTGGAACACCGCCCCGAACCCGAAGCACACGGTCGCGACCAAGGCGGTGGTGAGTCCCAGCAGCATGCCTCTCCCAGCCTCACGGGCAGCATCGATCCACCACCAGTCTGTCCCCGGGGCGGCGAGGCCGCACGGGTGGGGCGGGTGGGGGGCGGCGCGGTCGGCGGGGTCAGGGTTTGAGGGCCACGGCCGCGTAGGCGGCGGCTTCGGGGGCGGTGGCCGGCGGGTCGGTGGGGGTGGGACGCCAGTGGGGGGTGGGGACGATGCCGGGGGCGATGAGGCTCCAGCCGTCGAAGAAGCGGGTGAACTCGGGGAGCGTGCGGGCCTGGGCGGCGGTGCCGGCGGATTCGTAGATCCGGACCAGGCCGGCGATCTCGGCCGGGGCGAAGTCGGGGGTGACGTGGGTCATCACCAGGGCGCTGCCGGGGGCGAGGGCCGCTTTGAGGTGCTCGACGAGCTCGTGGGCGCCGTGGGTGTCGGGGACGAAGTGCAGGAGGGCGTTGAGGGAGAGCGCAACGGGCCGGGTGAGGTCGATGGTGTCGCGCAGGCCGGGCGAGGCGAGGAGCCGGGCGGGGTCGGTGACGTCGGCCTCGACGTAGGCGGTGCGGCCTTCGGGGGTGCCGGTGAGCAGGGCCTGGGCGTGTGAGAGCACGATCGGGTCGTTGTCGGCGTAGACGACGCGGGCGCACGGTTCCACGCTCTGGGCGACCTCGTGGAGGTTGGGCGGGGTGGGGATGCCGGTGCCGATGTCGAGGAACTGGTCGATGCCGGCCCGGGCGAGGGCACGGGTGGAGCGGTGGACGAAGGACCGGTTGGCGCGGGCGGCGACGCGCAGCCAGGGTCCGAGGGCGAGGGCGTGCCCGGCGGCCTCGCGGTCGGCGGCGAAGTTGGTGAAGCCGCCGAGGTAGTAGTCGTACATCCGGGCCGAGTGCGGCATGTTGAGCCGCAGGTCGACTCCGTCGTAGAGGCTCATCGCGTTCCCCTTGGCGTCGCGGACACCTGTCGATTGGTGCCCACCGTATCCGGAGGTCAAGCGCGGTCCGCCGCATTCCAACCGGTCAGCTGATCCCATGGGATGACAATCCGTATTCGGGATGCGGCCTGGAGTGACGAGCCGGATGGACTGAGGATGGGCGCAGACAGCCCGACCCTCGAGTGGACCGCCGAGCTGCCGGCGGCCACGGAAAGCAGGCTCGATGACGATCGACAGGGGCGCCCCCGTGCGCGGGTACCGGGGAGGGCCCACGCTGGAGCGCGCCGACGGCCCGGAGTCGGACCGGGAGGCCGGTGGCGACCTCGGCCTGCGGCTGGACCTCACCTACGCGTCGTTCTGCGAGACCCATGAACCTGCTTGGCACGCCCTCGCGTTGACCAGGATAGGCGGCCAGGCGGACGCCGCGCTGGTGGTCGAGGCCGTGAAGGCGGACCTGGCCCGCTGCTGGCCGCAGGTGCTGCGGTTCGAGGAGCCGGCCGCGTACGCCTGGCGGTTGGCGAACCGGCACGTCTCGGACTGGATGTCCGCCGAGGAACCGGTGGCGGTGGAGGCCGTCACCTTCGCCGCGGTGATCGGCGCGTTCAAGCAGGTCGCGAACGGGCTGCTGCACAGCGAGGCGGACGAGGTGCGGCTGTACGCGGCGATCCTCGAACTCCCGGACCGGCAGCGGGATGTGATCATCCTGCGGTACCTGCTGGGCCTGCACGTCAAGGTGATCGCGGCCTACCTGGGGCGGCCGGTGGCGACGGTGCACTCCAACCTCCGGCACGCGCGGGAGCGGCTGGCGCGCCGGCTCGGGGTGGGCGAACTGCCGGACAGCTCGGGCGAACCGGCCGACCGCGCGGGTGAACTGCCGGACCGCGCGGGTCAGCTGTGACGCCCGGGCCGGAAGCCGACCCGCCCGACGGGGCGGGCGCGAGCGGCGAGGCGGTTGCCAGCGGTGGGGGGCGTGCGGTGGTTCACGTGCCCCGGCCGGAACGCGCGCACGCCGAGCGCATCGCAGCACTGCGCCAGGCCCGGCTCACGGCCGCGCCGACACACCTGCCGTCGGAGTTCGAGCAGGCCGCCTTCGAACTGGGCCTGGTGGTGGCCCTGGTGCTGGGCGCGCCGGACGCCTCCCGGGGGCTCGACCTCCTGGTGAACGCCCGCCGGATCCAGCCCGAGGGGGCGGAGGTGTTCGCCGCGCTGCTGTACGCGACCGGACGGGAGGAGGGCGCCGAGTTCTGGTGGCGCTTCGCCGCCGGATCGGGCTGCGGCACGGCGGCGTACTGCCTGCACCTGCACCATCTGAAGCTCGGCGAGAACGACGACGCCGACTACTGGCGGGCCTGGTCGGACCAGCTGGCGGCGGCCGGACGCCCCTCCGGGCCGATGCCGTTGCGGATGACCAGGCCGCTGCTGCCGGACGACGTGCGGCGCGACATCCTGTCCCGGGTCCACCACGGGCTGGCGCCGCAACTGCCGCCGCGGCTGGTCGCGGTGATCGACCGGCTGCCGGTGCAGGGCGACGAGGACGAGGAGGAGGTGCCGAGCCCGTGGGGGCTCACCTCGGGGGCGACCTCGGTGTGTTCGTGGGACGTCCGGTGGGACGGCGAGGACCCGTTGGAGTGAGCCGACCGCGTCTGCCCGTCCTCCCCCCGTTCAGGTGAGCGCCGCCTGCCGGGCGGCGATGTCCGGGTCGCGGCCGCCGCCGGCGGTGACGGCCTCCGCCCCGGAGCCGGTGTGCCGGACGACGTAGTGGTGCGGCGCCATCGCCGTGTCGCGGCCGGGCAGGGCGGCGACCACCGCGTGGTGGGCGACGGCCGGGGTGAGTGCGTGGTCCGCGCTGGTCAGCCTGGCGGTCAGCCTTCCCTCGTCCAGCGCCAGTTCGATGTCCGCCCGCGCGCCGAGGGCGGCCTCCAGCAGGGCGCGGACGGCGGCCAGGTCGACCCAGGAACCGTCGACCAGGTGCCACTCCCCGCTCCGACCGGGGGTCGGCACGCCGCCGACGCCGGGCAGGGCGTCGAGCGGCACGGGCCCGCGGGCGGCGGCGGCGAGGACGGCGAGCAGCGCCCGCGCGAACCGGTCGGTCTCGTCCGGGTCCAGCACCTGCGGGCAGCTGATCAGGGCGAAGTCGAGGCTGCCGCTGATCCGCAGGATGGTGAACATCAGCCGGACCGGCAGCGGCGGGGCGGGCACCCGGGTCAGTTCGGGGTCGGCGGCCGCGGCGGGTTGGGCGTCGGCGACGGCCGCGGGGATGGTCAGGCTCAGGTCGTTGACCACGACATGCCGGGGGAAGCGGCTGCCGCGCAGGTGGGCGCAGTCCTCGATGAGCCGCCAGACCTGTTCGGCGTCCAGGGTGCTGTGCCAGTAGGCGCTCAGCGAGGCCGCCTTGGCCCGGCCGATCAGCTGGTCGAGGTCGGCCGCCCCGGTGTCGAGCCGGATCAGGGCGTCCTGCGCCAGGGTGCCGACGTGGTCGACCAGGGCGGCGCGCTGGCGGTTCGCGGAGAGCGCCGAGAGCGCCAGCTCGGTACGGCCGGACCGGTGCGTGACGAGCGCGGCGAAGGCGGCGAGCAGGACCACGGACGGGCTCGCGCCGGTGCGGCGGCAGACGGCGGCGAGGTCCTCGGCGGCGGTGCGGGAGCGGACCAGGACGGCCGAGTGGTCGCGCGGGGGGCCGGTGATCCGCGCGTCGGCGAACACCACCTGCGGGCCGGTGGCGAGGCTGCGGGCCCAGTACCGCAGGGCGGCGGCCGACTTGCGGCGGCCCTGCGCGCTCCGTTCCGCGTCCGCGATCCGCAGCGGGGTCGGGGCGGTGACCGGCGGGAGGTCCTTGCCGGCGGCGAGGTCCAGCCAGTCCTGGATCAGCAGCACGGTGGCGGCGCCGTCGGCGCCCGCGTGGCAGATCACCGCGACCAGCCGCAGCAGTCGCTCCCCGTCGGCGACGAGGGTGATGCGCAGCCGCGGGGCGGCGGCCAGGTCGAACGGAACGGCGACGTCGGCTCGGCCCAACTCCACTGCGAACGCGTCCAGTTGGGCGCCGTCGCGATCGCCCGCCTCGATCACGGTGACGGTGAACCGGCCTTCCGGGTGCACCACTTGGCGCTCCGGGAAGCCGTCCGCGCCGGGGCCGGCGGGGAAGGAGGTGCGCAGCGACTCGTGCCGTTCGACGAGCCGGCGTAGGGCGGTCAGCCCGGCCGACACCGAGGTGCCGTCCGGGACGGGCCAGAGCGAATCCTTGTTGATCTGCTCGGGGGCGTCGCGCCCGATGCACCGGATCATGTTGTCCTGGCCGAGCGTGAGCGGCCCCGAACCGCCGACCGAACAGCCGGCCGCACCGCCGGCCGAGTCGTCGACCGGGGCCGCGTACCGGACCTCGATCCGCCTACTGCTCTGTGTCTCGCCGTACGGGGTCACGTCGTACGCGCCTTTCGGCTCGCCGGGAAGGGTTCAGCGGGGGTGCGATCGGGACGCTACCAGCGACCTCACATGCTGGTCCAGACCAATCGTCTACCAAACCGATGGTTCATCAATTCCTGTGCGAGACAGGCGAGTTGGCATGAACCGAACCATGGCTACGGAAGGGTCAACGTGCTCAGCACGCCGAGCCGGCGGTCCAGGTCGGCGACCAGGACGGGGCGCCCCTGCGCCCGCCAGGCGGGCAGCTGCTCGGCGAGCTCCGCCCAGGCCCCGGTGAACGGCTGGGCGGCCGCACCGTCGGCACCGGCCAGCCCGGGGCCGAGCACGAGCGCCGGGTCGGGCCCCAGCTCGGCAGCCCGATCCCGCACCACCGTGTCCGACAGGCCGGCACCAGGTATCTGATGGATCGTCATATCAGGCCCGGGGGCCTCCTCGCAGACCAGCACCACCACACCGTGCCGCTCCGGAAGCGACACCGGCGCGGCCGGCTCGTGGTGCAGCGCGGTCTGCTCGGCGAGCACCACGACCGCCCGACGGCAGGATCCGGTGCGGTGGTAGTCGACCGCGAGGCGCAGCGCGGTGAAGGCCGCGGCGACGCCCTGGTCGCAGACCGCGAAGGCGAGCGGCGTGCCCGGACAGGACCGGCTGAGCGCCAGCGAGGACGGCGCGCCCGGTCGGACGTCCGGAGTGTCGAAGGCCAGGATCAGCAGGTCGACGGGCTCGTCCTCGGCGAGCGCCTCGCGCAGCAGGTCGGCGGCCAGCTCCTCGTAGGAGTGGCCGACGCCCTCGCGCAGCAGGTCCTCGCGCAGCGGCAGGCCGTAGGGGCGGACGAGGTCGGAGACGAACACCCGCAGGTCCGGGTGGAGCGAGGCCTCCGAGCGCCCGTCGAAGCGCCGCGCGAGCACCCGGGTGATCCGCAGGCCGCGGTCGGCCACCTGGTCAGTCCTCGGGGATGACGTGTCCGGCGACGTAGTCGGCCAGCTTGGTGACCGAGCGCAGGTCGTCCTCGGTGATCTGCTCGACGTCCACCTGGATGTCGAGCGACTCCTCCAGCTCCAGGATGAGCTCGATGGTGCCGGCCGAGGTGAGGCCGAGATCGTCGAAGAGGCAGGCGTTCTCGGGGATCTCGGGCAGTTCGCGCTTGAGGACGCGGGGCAGCAGTTCGCCGATGCCGGTGCGGATCCGCTCGCGCAGCTCGGGGTCAGTGGTCTGGACCACAGGTTCTGACATGGGTGTCCCGTCCCGTCGTACGTGGGAGAGTGGTCTGGCATGGGAAGGATGGACGAAGCCGACGCTTCGTCAGCAGCGGACCGCCATTGCGGAGAACGTGGCTCCGACACCGGCGGCGGCGATCAGGTAGTGGTCGCCGCGGCGCAGCAGCCCCCGTGTGGTGGCGGTGTGAAGATTGATGAGGCTGTCCGCAGCGAAACTGTGCCCCACCGACAGCACGTTGTCCAGCACCACCTTGTCGAGCGGATAGCCGATCCGGCGCGCTATCATCCGCCACGACGCCTGGTTGACGTTGTGCGGAAGCACCGCGGCCAGGTCGGAGAGGTCCAGACCTGCCTCGTCCAGGGCGGCCTCGATCGCCTCCACCATCACGTTCGGGTACTCGCGCTGGTAGCGGGCCAGGAGGTCCGCGTCCTCGGCCAGTCGGCCGTCGAACTCCGGGCGCTGGCGCACCGCGAAGGAGAGCACCCGGTGGCGCTCGCCGTCGGCACTCACCAGACAGGCGGCCGCGCCCTCGGCGAAGATACCGGTCTCGGGCACCACCTGGGCGTCCTTGGTGAAGGTCTTCTCGCCCGCCAGGATGACCGCCAGCGCCCGCGGGTCGGGCTCGGCGGCGAGCAGCCGGCCGGCCAGGTCGATGGCCAGCAGGCCCACCGCGCACGCGTGGTGGGTCACCGTGAAGGCGTTGGCGTGCGCGAGGCCGCGCGGGGCGAGCAGGTCGTGCAGTGGGTTGAGCGGGTAGGGCACCGCCACCGGCATGCTGCGCGCGTGGATCACGAAGCGGACGTCCCGTTCGCGTCCGCGCAGCTCAGGCAGGTTGTCGAGGGCGGAGTCAAGCAGGTCGGGCAGCGTCCCGGACGGGTCCAGACGGAGCTGGTCCAGTCCGTGGAAGCGGCGGAAGAGTCGAAGTTGACGTGGGGTCAGGCCGATCCGCTCACCAACCGCCTCGATGGGCACGGCGTGCGGGGGGAGGTGAACGGCCACTGCCTCCAGTGCTGTCACGCGGGCTAGTATTCCGACGCCCGCCGGGTCGCACAAGTGATCTCGGGCCCCTTCACCGTCGCGTTCGTCTCCGAGGCCGCCGAATCCGCCTCCGGGGCGGGCGCGTTCACCCCCGTGCCGTCGAGCAGGCGGGAGACCCCCTTCGATGTCCGATGCCATTTCTCACACGTCGTCCGACCGTGAACCGCACCACCCCGCCGCGCCGTTGCACCCCGAGCTGGTCGCGCTGCTGGTCGAGGCCGCCGGGGCGCCCCCCGGCTGGGCCGACCGGCTGACCCCGGACGCCCGGCTGGACGGCGACCTGCTGCTCGACGAGGGCGAGCTGGCCGCGCTCGCCGGGCGCCTGCGCGAACGCTTCGGCCCGGCCGCCGACCTGGCCCGGCTGCGCGCCGGGCTGGACCTGGCCGCCCTGGAAGCGCTGACCGTCGCCGACCTGCAGAAACTGATCCCCGAGGAGGGTGCACGATGACCCGGTTCCTGCTGGTGATGCCCCCGTTGACCGGGCACGTCAATCCCGCGGCGGGCATCGCCGCCGAGTTGACCGCGCGCGGACACGACGTCGCCTGGACCGGCACCGAGTCGGTGCTGCGCCCGCTGCTCGGCCCCCAGGCCCAGGTGCTCGGCACCGGCACCCGGGCCTTCCGGGCGCAGGGCGGGCACGGGCTCGCCGCGCTGCGTTCGCTCTGGGAGGGCTTCATCGTCCCGTACGCGCGGTTCACCGCGAAGCCGCTGGACGCGATCGTGCGGGAGTTCCGGCCGGACGTCCTGCTCGTCGACCAGCACACCCCGGCGGGCGCGCTGGCCGCCCACCGGCACGGCCTGCCGTGGGCGAGCTTCGCGCCGGGGGCGATGGAACTGGGCCGCCCGTACCGGGCATTGCCGCAGGTGGAGACCTGGATGACCGGCCTGCTGCGCGGGTTGTGGGAGCGCGCCCGGCTGCCCGCGCAGGAGTACGTGGACCCGCGCTTCTCGCCCGCCCTGGTGCTGGCGACCACCGGCCCCGCGCTGACCGGTGACGACGCGCCGCCCCCGCACCACGCGCTGGTCGGGCCGGTCCAGTCCGCCCGCCCGGCCGACCCGGACTTCCCGTGGGAGCGGCTGCTGCCCGGGCGCCGACGGGTGCTGGTCACCATGGGCACGCTGGCCGGCGAGCTGGGCGCGGACTTCCACGCGCGGGCCGCCCGGGCGCTGGAGCTGTCCGGCGACGACGTGCAGCCGGTGTTCGCCGCCCCGCGCGAGCTGCTGCCCGAACTGCCGCCGCAGGCCGTCGCGGTGGACCGGGCGCCGGTGCTGGAGCTGATGGCGCGCGGCGCGCTGGACGCGGTGCTGTGCCACGGCGGGATGAACACCGTCGGCGAGGCACTGACGCACGGCCTGCCGCTGGTCACCGCACCGATCCGGCACGACCAGCCGTTCGTCGCGGCGCAGGTGGCGGCGGCCGGGGCGGGGCTGCGGGTGCCGTTCGCCCGGGTGACGCCGGAGCAGCTGGCGCAGGCCTTGCGGGCCGTCCTGGACACGGCCGACTACCGGCGCGGCGCGGTCCGGGTCGGCGAGGCGCTGCGCGCGGGCGGCGGGGCAGCCGCGGCCGCGGACCGGCTGGAGGCCCTGTCGGCCCGAGCCGGGCGGGACTTCCGGCAGCCGCTACCGGGGGCCCTGTAGCAGACCGGAAGATCAACGTCCATTGGTCTAGGCCATTGTCACCGGGCCGGGGTTCGTCCTAGGGTGGCGCCCAGCACCGCCTTCGCAGGTGCCGAGCACCGCCTTCCCAGGTGCCGTGGCAGCCCATCCCCGCACGGGAGTTCCGGTTGATCGAGACCACGGGACTGCGCAAGTCCTATCGCAAGAAGACCTCCCGCAAGAGCGGCGAGAACCCCACCGTCGACGCTGTGCGCGGCATCGACCTGTCCGTCGACGCGGGCGAGATCTACGGTTTCCTCGGGCCCAACGGTGCCGGGAAGACCACCACCCTGCGCATGCTGGCCACCCTGATCCGCCCGGACGGCGGTCAGGCCAGCATCGCCGGGGCCGACCTCTTCACCGACCCGGCCGGTGTACGCCGCCGGATCGGCTACGTCGCCCAGGGCGGCGGCACCACCGACACCGTCAGCGCCCGCGAGGAGCTGGTGCTCCAGGCCCGGATGTACGGCGCCGCCAAGGCGCAGGCCGTCCAGGCCGCCGAGGGCGCGCTCAAGGCCTTCGACCTGGCCGAATTCGGCGACCGCCCGTGCGCCACCTACTCCGGCGGCCAGCGCCGCCGGGTGGACATCGCGCTCGGCGTCATCCACGAGCCCCGGGTGCTGTTCCTGGACGAGCCCACGGTCGGGCTGGACCCGGCCAGCCGGGCGTACGTGTGGGAGGAGATCCGCCGGCTGCGCACCGAGGGCATGACCGTCGTCGTCACCACGCACTACCTCGACGAGGCCGACGCCCTGTGCGACCGGGTCGCGATCGTCGACCACGGCCAGGTGGTGGCCGAGGGCACGCCCGAGGTGCTCAAGCGCGAGATCTCCGGCGACGTCGTGCTGCTCGGACTGGAGCCCGGAGAGGGCGTCGCCGAGCGGGCCGCCGAGGTGCTGCGCCCGCAGCCCTACCTGCACCGGCTGGAGTTCAGCGGGGAGGACGGACTGCGGCTCTACCTGGAGGACGGCGCGGCGGCCATCCCGCAGCTGCTGCGCGCGCTGGACGGGGCGGGCGTGACGCCCGGCACCGTCCAGCTCCAACGCCCCAGCCTGGACGACGTGTTCCTGGCCCGCACCGGCCGTTCGCTCCAGCAGTCCTGATCCGCCCACTCCTGGGGAGACCATGAAGCTCGCCCGCGACACCTGGCTGGTCTTCCAGCGCCAGGTGCTGCTGATGATCCGCACCCCGATCTGGATCGCCGTCGGGATCATCCAGCCCGTGCTCTACCTGCTGCTGTTCGCCCCGCTGCTGAAGAAGGTGCTCGTCCCCGGCGGTACCAGCAGCTACGCCGACACCTACCAGGTGTACGTGCCGGGCCTGTTGGCGGTGCTGTGCATCTTCGGCGGACTGTTCACCGGCTTCAGCCTGCTCGGCGAGCTGAAGGCCGGCATCATCGAGCGCGCCCGGGTGACGCCGGTGAGCCGGCTGGCGCTGCTGCTCGGGCGGGCGCTGCGGGAGATGGTGGCGCTGCTGGTGCAGGCCGTCCTGATCACCCTGATCGCGCTGCCGTTCGGGCTGCGGGTGAGCCCCCTGAACCTGCTGCTCGCCTACCTGCTGCTCGGGCTGCTGGCGCTGATGACCTCGGCGATCTCCTACGGCATCGCGCTGATGGTGCCGACGGACGCGGCGATGGCACCGGTGGTGAACACCCTCGCGCAGCCGATCGCGCTGCTCTCGGGGGTGCTGCTGCCGCTCACCCTGGCGCCGCACTGGCTGCAGCAGACCGCCAAGTGGAACCCCTTCTACTGGGCGGTGGAGGGCATGCGCGCGCTGTTCTCCGGCCACCTCGGGGACAGTGCGGTGTGGCAGGGCCTGCTGGTCGTCGTGGTGATGACCGTGCTGTCGGTGTACTGGTCGGCCCGGTTGTTCTCCACCCGGGTGCGCTGAGACACGACATGAGAGGAGGGGCCCGGCTCACGAGCCGGGCCCCTCCTGCTGTTGCCGCCAGCGCCGCTCAGGAAGCGATCGCCCAGGAGGCGGTCGCTCAGGAGGCGATGAACGCCGCCAACTTGGCCACACCGTCGATGATCTGAGCCTGCGTCAGTGAACTGATCGAGAGCCGCAGGCGGTGCTCCCCGCCGCCCGCCGGGTAGAACGGCGCCATCGGCGTCCACAGCACCCCGTAGCCGCGGGCGCAGCGTTCCATCGCCGCGTCGTCGGCGGCGAACGGGACGGTCAGCACGGCGAAGAAGCCGCCCTCGGGCCGGTTCCAGGACACGCCCAGACGGCGCCGCTCGGAGGCCGGGAAGTGCCGGTCCAGCTCCCGCAGCAGGGTGTCCATGCCGGCCGCGTAGTGGGCCGTGGCGGCGACGTTGGCGGCGCGCAGCCGGCAGTCGTGGCGCAGCAGCATGCCGCCGATGACGGCCTGGCTGAGCGCGGGCGTGTTGACCGTCGTCATGCTCTTCAGCTTGGCCAGTTCGTCCGCCAGCAGGGTGCGCCGCCCGCCGGGGCCGGCCACCTCCTGGTCGGCCACGACGTAGCCGAGGCGGGCGCCGGGGAAGCAGGTCTTGGCGAAGGAGCCCAGGTAGACCACCTGGCGGCGGCGGTCGAGCGCCTTGAGCGTCGGCCGCTCCCCCGGGTCGCGGGCGAAGAAGCCGTACGGGTTGTCCTCGATGACGAGCAGGCCCTCCTCGGCGGCCGTCTCCAGCAGCCGGGTGCGGGCCGCGACGGGCATGCTGGTGCCCGAGGGGTTGGCGAAGTCCGGGACGACGTAGAGGGCGCGCGGGCGGCGGCCCTCGGCCCGCACGGCCCGGGCGGCGGCGCGCACGGCCTCCGGGTCGGGGCCGCCGGCCGGGCCCTCGGGGACGGGGAGCGTGGTCAGGTCGAGCAGCCGGGCGGCGCCGGTGACGCCGACGTAGCAGGGCGAGCTGACCAGCAGGACGTCGTCCGGGCCGGCGCACAGGGCGCGCAGGGTGAGCAGCATGCCCTCCTGGGCGCCGACCGTCAGCACCAGGGCCTCGGGGGCCACCGCCAGGCCCTCGTCGTTGGCGAGGGTGCGGGCGACCAGGTCGGCGATGATCCCCTTGGTGGGGCCGTACTGGAACAGCGCGGTGCGCACGGCGTCCCGGTCGAGGCCGCGGGCCGCCAGGTGGGCGAGGTAGGTGTCCAGGTAGGCGGGGACGTCCTCGGGTTCGAAGAAGCCCTCGTAGGGGCGGCCGGGGGCGAAGGAGACGGCGTCGGGGTAGCGGGTGGTGACCTCGTTGAGGAAGGTCATCGCGTCCAGCAGCGGGTCGGCCAGGCTGGCGTGCAGGTCGGCCAGGGGCAGGGGCTCGGGCGCGCTCACCGCAGGGCCTCGCGCAGCCGCTCGGCGGCGTAGCGCTGGGCGTCGGCGGCCGCGTCCAGGGTGCCGGTCATGGCGAAGAAACCGTGCGGCATGCCGTCGTAGCGGCGGCTCTCCACCGGCACCCCGGCCGCGCGCAGCGCCTCGGCGTACTGCTCGCCCTCGTCGCGCAGCGGGTCGTACTCGGCGGTGATGACGGTCGCGGGCGGCAGTCCGGCCAGGCCGGGGGCGCGCAGCGGGGAGGCGTGCGGGTGGGCGCCGTCGGCGGGGTCGGCCAGGTAGTGGCCCCAGTACCAGTCCACCGAGCGGCGGTTGAAGAGCATCGGGTCGTCGTGCTCGCGCAGCGAGGGGGTGTCGGCGGCGTGGTCGGTGTTGGGGTAGACGAGCAGCTGGTGGCGCAGGGCCGGGCCGTTCTCGTCGCGGGCGATCAGGGTGAGGGCGGCGGTGAGGTTGCCGCCGGCGCTGTCGCCGCCGACGGCGAGCCGGCCCAGGTCGACGCCGAGTTCGCCGGCGTGTGCGGCGAGCCAGTACAGCGCGGCGCGGCAGTCCTGGACGGCCGCGGGGAAGGGGTGTTCGGGGGCGAGCCGGTAGCCGACGGAGACGGTGACGCAGCCGGCCGCGTTGGTCAGCCGGCGGCAGATCGCGTCGCTGGTGTCGGGCGAGCCGAGGGCCCACCCACCGCCGAACAGATAGAGCAGGGCAGGAAGTTGACGGCCGGGCGGCTCGGGGCGGTAGAGCCGTAGGGCGAGTTCGCCGCCCGGGCCGGGGATTCGGTGCTCCTCGACGGCGGCGACCGGCTCGGGGCTCCCGGCCGCGGCGCGGATGTCGGCGAGGTCGGCGGCGCGGGCCTCGGCCAGGGTGAGGGTGTAGAGCGGCGGCGCACCGCTGCTCGCGCGCCGGGCGCGCAGCGCCTCGGCCTGGGGGTGCAGGGGCATGGGTGGTCCCGTTCGGTACAGATCCGGTGCGGAGGCGTCGGCGGGGGCCCAGGGTCCAGGGGGCTATGAGCCCAAGGACCCGAGGGCCTGGCGAGCCTATGGGTCTACGGGCCTAACGGTCGGCTTCGACGTAGACGGTCTCGTCGGTGCGGAAGGCGGTGTCGAGGTCGGCGACGTCGGGGCGGGCACCCTGGCGGTAGGCGCAGTGGCGGATCCGCTCCGGTTCGAAGCCGGCGAGGGCGAGGACGTGGCGCAGCTCGTCCAGGTCGTAGATCCACTGGTGCCCGTAGTAACGGAAGATCTGGTTGACCAGGAAGGCCGGGCGGGCGGGCATCGGCGGGCCGAAGCCGAGGGTGGTGAGGCGGCGGCGGTGCTTGGCGAGGAAGCCGTCCCCGTTGGCGTAGCCGGCCAGGTAGCGGGCGAGGTCCGG
This sequence comes from Kitasatospora sp. NPDC058492, assembly GCF_042720685.1. Taxonomy (NCBI): domain Bacteria; kingdom Bacillati; phylum Actinomycetota; class Actinomycetes; order Kitasatosporales; family Streptomycetaceae; genus Kitasatospora; species Kitasatospora sp. NPDC058492. Next base: position 27,570 of record NZ_JBHXMU010000074.1, on the reverse strand, counting down.
GGTGGTGAGGCGCAGCACGCCGCCGGGGCGCAGGACGCGGCGGACCTCGCGCAGCCAGCCGACCGCGACCGGCATGGTGACGTGCTCGATCAGGTGCTCGGCGTAGACCCAGTCGACGCTGGCGTCGGCGAAGGGCAGCGGCCGGCCGATGTCGAGCTGGGTGAACCAGCGGTCGCCGTCGATCCGGTAGAGGGTGCCGGGCTCGGTGGCGGCGCCGGGGCTGCGCAGGGCGGTGAGGTCGCTGCCGAGTCCTTCCGGGTGGGCGGTCCGGAAGGCGGCGAACTCGATTCCGGTGAGGCCGAGTTCGCGGAATCCGGCGTGGTCGCGGGGCAGCCCGCCGGGGTGCGCTTCGAGCGTGTCGCAGGTGGCGACCAGCTCGCTGAAGGCGTCCAGGCGGGTGGCGAGGCCGTCGGGGTCGTCCCAGTCCCAGCCGGGGAAGGGGTCGTTGCGTTCGGTCTCGGGGGTCGGTTCGGTCATCTGCTGTTCTCCATCCAGTAAGGACAACGTGGTGCAGGCGGTGCGCGGTTCAGCGGGCCGGGCAGGGCCAGGGGGCGAGGGCCGTGCGGTCCAGGTCGGCGAGCCGGGGGCGGCCCAACAGGGCCATGGTGTGCTCCAGTTCCTCGCGCAGCAGGTCGAGGACGCGGTGCACGCCGGCCTCCCCCTCGGTGGCGAGGCCCCAGAGCACCGGACGGCCGACCAGGACGGCGCGGGCGCCGAGGGCGAGCGCGACGGCGATGTCGGCGCCGGTGCGCACCCCGCCGTCGAGCAGCACCGGCAGGTCGGCGGGTACGGCGTCGACGACCTCGGGCAGTGCGGCCAGGGAGGGCAGTGCGCCGTCGAGTTGCCGCCCGCCGTGGTTGGAGACCACGACGGCGTCGGCGCCGTGCTCGGCGGCGAGCCGGGCGTCCTCGGCGGTCAGGATGCCCTTGAGGACCAGCGGCAGCCGGGTGCGGGCGCGCAGCCAGTCGAGGTCGGCCCAGGTCAGGGTGGGGTCGAACTGTTCGCGGGCGTGCTCGGCGATGCCCGAACCGCCGTCCGTCACGCGGTGGCTGGCGGACATCAGGTCCTGGTCCAGGTTGACGGCGCGGACGGCGGGCGGGATCGCGAAGCCGTTGCGCAGGTCGCGCAGGCGGCGGCCGATCCTGGGGGCGTCCACGGTCAGGACGAGCGCGGAGTAGCCGGCCGCCTCGGCGCGTTCGACCAGGGCGGCGAGCGCGGCGCGTTCGCGCAGCCAGTACAGCTGGAGCCAGAGCGGGCCGGTGGCGGCGGCCGCGATCTCCTCCAGGGTGCGGCTGGCGAACATGCCGGCGACCAGCAGGGCCCCGGCGCGGCCGGCGGCGCGCGCGGTGGCGGTCTCGCCCTCCGGGTCGACCAGCCGGTGGTAGGCCATCGGGGCGATGCCGACCGGCAGGCCGAGCGGCGCGCCGAGCAGCGTGCGCCCGGGCGAGCAGTCGGAGACGTCGACCATCGTGCGCGGGCGCAGTGCATAGCGCGCGAACATTTCCCGGTTCGCCGCCACGGTGCGTTCCGTGCCGCTGCCACCCTCGATGAAGTCCCATATTTCCGGGGAAAGTTGCGCGCGCGCGGCGTGCTCCATCCCGGCCAGCGTGAGTTCTCCCACGGGCGTCCTCGATTCCGGGCGGCCACGCGTGGACCAGCCCCGGTTCGGCAGCGTAGGAGCAACAACCACATTGGTATAGACCTTGATTTGACCAAACGTCTGTGCAATCGTCTGGCAACGGAATTGACCGTTTTGGTTGTGAACGGCGTTCATGTCAAATCCCCTCACTTGTGTGGAGCGGTGTTGACCGGCATTTCCCCCTCTTCACTTCCGCCTTCCTCACCGCCGCACGCCGACGCCCCGGACGCCTGGGTCGACCGGCTGTTGCTGGCCGGTCCCGGAGGCGAGGAGTGCCTGCATCTCGGCGGACCACTCGACCGGGACGCCCTGCGCGCCCTGGTCGACGAACAGGCCGCGCACCTCGCCGCGGCCGGACTCGGCCCCGGCGGCACCGCCGCGCTACGACTGCCGCCCTCGGTGGCGTTCGTCACGGTGCTGCTGGCGTGCTGGCGGCTCGGCGCCCAAGTGGCGCTGCTCGACCACCGCTTGACGGACCACGAGGTCGACGCGGCGGTCGCGCGGCTGGCTCCGCAGGTCCTGGTAGGCTCCGCCCACCGGCCCGCGGCCGCTCTGCGCGGCTTCTCCGAGGTCGAGCCGGTGGCCGTCCGGCTGCCGGACGGGCGCCCGGCCCGCACCGGGCACGCGCTGATCCAGCTCAGCTCCGGATCCACCGGCCCGGCCAAGGTCATCGCCCGCACGGCCTCCGACCTGCTCCGCGAACTCGACTGCTACCACAGGCTGGTGGAGTTCCCCGGCGAGGGCGAGCGGGTCGTCCTGCTGTCCTCCGTAGTGCACGTGCTCGGCCTGGTCGGCGGACTGCTCAACAGTCTGCACGCGCGGGTCGCGCTCACCGTGCCCGAGCGGATGACGGCGGCGGGCATCCTCGCCGCGGTCGCCGCCGGCGACCGGCCGACCACCGTCATCGGGGTACCCTTCCACGCCGAACTGCTGGCCGGCACCGTCAACCCCCCGGCGCTGCCGGGGCTGCGACGGATGATCGTGGCCGGCGAACTGGTCCGCCCGGGCCTGCCCGCGCTGTTCGCCGACCGCTACGGCGCCCCGCTCGGCACCATGTACGGGATGACCGAGACCGGGGTCATCGCCACCGACCTGTCCGGCGCGCTCCACCCGGCCAAGCAGCCCGTCCACGGGATGCGGCTGCGGCTGGTCGCGGGCGAGCTGCGGATCGGCACGGAGGCCTCGCCCTACCCGGGGCTGGACGACCCGACCCGCTGGTCGGACGGCTGGCTGCACACCCGCGACGCGGCCGAACTCGACCCGGCCACCGGCCTGGTCACCGTCCTCGGCCGGCTGGACTCACAGGTCTCGATCGGCGGCCTCAAGGTCGACCTCACCGAGATCGAGCAGACCCTCACCGCGCTGCCCGAGGTCCGCGAGGCCGTCGTGGTCTTCGAGGACGGCGCGATCGAGGCCTACCTCGCCACCGAACCCGACGCCGACCTCGCCCTCGTCCAGGACGGGCTGGCCCGCCGGCTCGCCGCCTACAAGCGGCCGCGACGGCTCGCCCTGCTGCCCCGACTCCCCCGTACCGCCACCGGAAAACTCCTGCGCGACCCGGCCGCCCTGCGCAGCACCGCCACGGCCGCCGCGCTCTGATCCACCGCACGCACCCCGACAAGGAGCCACACCATGCAGGACCGCGTCCGCGAGTTCGTCCTCGCCTCGCTCACCGAGATGCAGTACGACGTCTCCGAGGTCACCGGGGACACCGACCTCGGCCCGGCCGGGCTGGACCTCGAATCGCTCGCGCTGGCCGAGCTGTCGGTGCAGGTCGAGGACGAGTTCGGGATCAAGTTCGACCTCGACGAGATGGAGACCACCGCGCTGATGACGCTCGACGAGTTCACCGCCGACGTCGTCAAGCGGATCGACGCCAGCGCCGCCACCGCCACCGCCACCGCCGGCAGCCCGGCGTGAGCGGCTCCGCCCTCCCCGACCGGGCCGAGGTCCGCGCGATGCTGGCGGCGTTCGGGCAGCGCGCCGCCGACACCGTGCCCGACGACCTCGGATCGCTCGAACTCACCTGGCTCATAGCCGAGTTCGAGCAGCGCTACGGCATCCAGGTGGACCTCGACGACGACCGCTTCGGCGCCGTCCGGACGGTCGACGACGCCACCGAACTGCTGCGCGCGGCCGTCCTGGCCGAACGTGTGGGCGCCCGGCCATGACCACCGGCGCGCCCTCCGCGCACCGGCCGCGCGGCCGGCCGGTGGTCACCGGGCTCGGCGTGCTCAGCGCCGCCGGGCGCGGACTCGGCCCGCTGACCGAGGCCGCCGCCCACGGCAAGACCGCCTTCGGCCCGGTCACCCGCTTCGACGTGAGCGCCCGCCGCACCACCCGGGCCGCCCTGCTGCCCGACGACGTGCCGCTCGCGCACACCTTCCCGCTGGCCCGCGCGGTGCTCGACGCCGTCGGCCAGGCCTGCCGCCAGGCCGGACTGACCGCCGCCGACGGCGCGGACACGCCCGTCCTGCTCGCCCTGCACAGCGACGAACGGACCAGGGGCACCGCCGACGCGGTGGCCGCCGGCGTCCGCGCCGCCTGGGGCACCGCGGGCGTCACCCGGGTGTACACCGGCGCCTGCGTGGCAGCCGCGACCGCCGTCGCGGACGCCGCGGCGCTGGTCGCCACCGGGCGGCACGAGCGGGTCCTGGTCGCGGCCGGGCACCTGGTCGAGCCGGGCGTGTTCGCCGTCTTCGACGCCGGCCGCGCGCTGGCCCGGGACGGCGAGCTGCGCCCGTTCAGCACCGGCCGCACGGGCACCCTGCTCGGCGACGCGGCCGCGGCCGTGCTGGTCGAGGCCGCCCCGGCCGCCGAACGGCGCGGCGCCGCCGCCCTCGCCCGGCTGGCCGGCTGGGGCCGCGCCGGGGACGCCCACCACGTGTGCCGCCCCGAACCGGACGGCGCCGGAGTCGCCCGGGCCGTCGAGGCCGCGCTCACCCGCGCCGGCGTCGCCCCGGCCGAGGTCGGCTACGTCAACGCCAACGGCACCGGCTCCACCCTCGCCGACCAGGCCGAGGCGAGCGCGCTGCGCCGGGTCTTCGGCGCGCACACCGCCGAACTCCCGGTCAGCTCCAGCAAATCCGTCCACGGGCACGCCCTGGAAGCCTCCGCCCTGCTCGAACTCGCCGTCACCATCGGCGCGTTGGGCACCGGCCTGCTCCCGGTCAACGCCGGCTGGCTCGGCCCGGACCCGGACGTCGGCCTGGACCTCGTCCTGGACGGCCCCCGCGCCGCCCGCCCCCGCTACGCGCTCAGCCTCAACTCCGCCTTCGGCGGCGCCAACACCGCCCTGCTGGTGGCCCCCGCATGACCGGCCACCGGACCCCGCCCGCCGTCCGACGGCGCCGACCCCGTACCCCGGCACCCACACCATGACCACCGACGCCACAGACCCCGACGCCACGAACTTCGGCGCCGCACCCGCCCCGGCCGCCGCCCGGCTGCGGGTCCTCGCCGAGGCCCGCCGACCCGACCCCGGCTCGGCCGACCCCGACCTGGCCGGCCCGCCGCCACCGCTGCCCGGCTTCGCCGCCTCCGGCTTCAACCCGCTGGTCGCCGACACCGCCGACCGCTGCCTGCGCGCCCACCACGGCGCCCCGCCCGCCCCCGGGCGGACCGCACTGCTGCTGGCCAGCGCCGGCGGCGACCGCGCCACCGCGCGGGCCATCGACCGGAGCGCCGAACCCGGACGGCGCCCCGCACCCCTGCTGTTCTTCCAGTCCAACCCCAACGCCGTCCTCGGGCACATCGCCGCCCGCTGGGGCCTGACCGGCCCCGTCGTGGCGATCAGCCCGGCCCACGCCGTCCCCGGGCAGGTGCCCGCGGACGCGCTCGACCTCGCGGCGCTGCTCCTCGCGGACGGCGACGCCGACCAGGTGCTGGTCATCGCCGCCGAACCGGGCGACGACGAACCGGGCGAGGCCGCCGGACACGCGGTGGCCGTCCTGGTCACCGGCTGACGTCCCGGTCACCGGCTGAGTCACCGTCTCAGTCACCTCCTCAGTCACCGGCTGAACCGTCCGGCCACCGCCGCCCGTACCCACGGACGAGGCCCGACGACTGAAGCAGCCGCACCCGGCAGACCAGCACCCGGCCCCGTCACCCACCCAGGCCCCGTCGCACCCGCCGACAGCCCACCGAGCACTCGCCGACACCCGTCGCCGCCCGCGCGGCCGTCCGACCCACGCCAACCGATCAGCCGCCCGGGCCGTCTCCGGCCCCGAGGGAGGGATCCACCCCGTGACCATCCGCAGTGTCCGCAGCCTGATCGCGGACGACCCCGACGTGGGCGCCGGCAACGTCCTGACCGCCCGGCTCGCACTCGGCCTCGGCCTCGACGAACCGCTGCTGACCTTCGACACCCCGGTGGACGACCACCCCGCCTGGCAGCCGCTCACCCTGCGCGAGCTCGACCGCGCCGTCCGGGCCCGCGCCGCCGCCCTGCACGCCCTCGGCATCACCCGGCGCGACCCGGTGGTGGTCTTCGCCAGCGACGCCGCCGACCACGTGCTCGCCTTCCTCGCCCTGACCCGGCTCGGCGCCATCCCCGCGCTGCTCAACCCCAACGTGGACGGCGAGCGGGCCGCCCGCTACATCGCCCGCCTCGGCGCCGTCGGCGTCCTCGCCGACCCGGCCCACCTGGCCGCGCTGGCCGGCCACGACCCCGGCGCGCCGCTGCTGCCCGAGATCTCCACCCTCGGCACGGGCGACCCGGATGCCGCCCCCGAGCCGTACCGGCACTGGTCCGGCGACCCGGTGGCGATCACCCACTCCTCCGGCACCACCGGAATGCCCAAGGCCGTCGTCCACTCGCACGCGAGCCTGTACGCGGCGATCCGCCACCGGCTGCGGCTGCCCCGCCCGCAGGGCCAGGACCGGATGCTCAGCGCACTGCCCGCGCCGCACGCCGCCACCCTGATCGCGCTCAACCTGGCGCTCAGCTCGCACACCGAACTCGCCGTGCTGTCACGGCAGTCCGGCGCCGGGGTGCTGGACGCGATCGAGCAGTGGCGGCCCACCGGGGTGATCGGCTTCGCCGCCACCTGGGCCGAACTCGCCCACCACGACCTCGCCGCCCGGGACCTCGCCACCGTCGCCCTGTGGTGGAACACCGGCGACTGCGCGCACGAGGTGCACATCCGCCGCCTGATCGCCGTCGGCAGCCGGGAGTCCGTCACCCGCGCGGGCCGCACCCGGACGCCGGGCTCGCTGTTCGTCGACGGCCTGGGCTCCACCGAGATGGGCCACTCGCACTTCTTCATCACCCACGGCCCCGGCACCGAGCGCTACGGGCGCTGCGTCGGACGCCCGCACGCCTTCGTCGACTGCGAGGTGGTCGGCCCGGACGGCGAGCCGCTCGGCCCCGGCGAGGTCGGCGAACTCGCCACCTCCTCACCGACCCTGGCACTCGGCTACTGGAACGACTCGGCCACCACCTTCCGCACCCGGATCCGCGGCCGCTTCCTCACCGGCGACCTGATGTACCGGGACGAGGAGGGCTACTACTACCACGTCGACCGGGCCGTCGACTCGGTCGAACTCGGCGACGGCAAGCGGCTGTTCACCGCCATGTCGGAGGAGCGGGTGCTGGCCGCCCGCCCGGACGTGGCGGACTGCACGGTGGTCGCCGTGCGGGACGGCGAGCGCGTGGTCACCGACGTGCTGCTGATCCTCGCCGCCGACGCCGACCCGACCGCCGACCGGACCAAGGACGTCATCGCCGCCCTGGACGAGGCCGCCGCCGCGACCGTGCGCCAGGTGCTGGTCGTCTCCGGGGACGACATCCCGCTCGGCCCCACCGGCAAGGTCCGCAAGGTGCTGCTGCGCCAGCGCTACCTCGACGCCGCGGCCGGTGCCCGATGACCCGCCGCGAGGGCGCCGTCGTCACCGGCCTCGGCCTGGTCTCGCCGCTCGGCCGCAAGCCCGCCGAGGTGTTCGACGCGCTCAACGCCGGGCGCTCCGGACTGACCGCCGTCCCCGAGGGCCACGCCGCGCACGGCTGGCTGCCCGCCGCCGGGATCGCCCCCGCCGTGGACGGCCGCGAGGTGCTGCCGCCCACCGAGACCCGCTGCGTGGACCGATTCGTGCTGCTCGCCCTGGCCGCCGCCGACGACGCGCTCGCCGACGCCGGCCTGGTCGTCGGCCGGGACGCCGACCCGCACCGCACCGCCGTGGTGCTGGCCACCGGCGGCGGTGGACTGGAGACCTTCGAGCAGCAGTCGCACCGCCGGCTGGAACGCGGCCGCCCCGGCGTCAGCCCGTACCTGCTGCCGGGCATGCTCTCCAACATGGCCACCGCCCGGATCGCCATCAAACACGGGATCCGCGGCTACAGTTCGGCCGTGGTGACGGCCTGCGCGGCCGGCGCCCAGGCCGTCGCCGAGGGGCTGCGGCTGATCCGCTCCGGCGACGCGGACGTGGTGGTGTGCGGCGGCACCGAGTCCTCGCTGCACCCGACCATCGCCGCCGCCTTCACCAACGCCCGTGCGCTCGCCCAGGGTTGGGACGATCCGGAGCAGGCCAGCAGGCCCTTCGACACCCGCCGCAACGGCTTCGTGCTCGGCGAGGGCAGCGCCGTCCTCGTCCTGGAACGTGCCGACCACGCCGACGCCCGCGGCGCCGCCGGGTACGCGGACGTCATCGGCTGGGGCGCCTCCACCGACGCCCACCACCCGACCATGCCCCGCCCCGACGGCTCCGGCGCCGCCGACGCGATGCGCTCCGCACTCGCCAACGCGGGGCTGGCACCGGGCGACATCGACTACGTGAACGCCCACGGCACCGGCACCAAGCTCGGCGACGTGGCCGAGACCGCCGCCCTGCACGCCGTCTTCGGCGCGCACCCGCCCGCGGTCAGCTCCACCAAGGGCGCCACCGGCCATCTCCTCGGCGCCGCAGGCGCGTTGGAGGCGGTGGTGACCGCCCTGGCGGTGGCGAGGGGGACGCTGCCGCCGACACTCAACCTGACCGACCCCGACCCGGCCTGCGACCTGGACCACGTCCGGGGCGGGGCCCGGTCCGCACCGGTGCGCGCAGCGCTGAGCAACGCCTTCGCCTTCGGCGGCCACAACCTCAGCCTGATCCTCGGCCCGGCGTCCACCCGGGCCGCCAAGTAGCGCGCCGATCCACGCCCTTCCATCCCTCCGGGGGAGATCCCGTTGTCCATCCAGTCCATCACCCACGTCGAGTTCCACTGCGCGGACGCCGACAAGACCGCGGCCGGGCTCTGCGCCGACTTCGACTTCACCGCCGACGCCCCGGCGACCGCACCGGACGGCGCCCGCACCATCCGGCTGCGCCAGGGCTCGATCCGGATGCACCTGGCCTCCGCCGCCGACCCCGACCACCCGGTGGCCGGCTTCGTCGCCCGGCACGGGGACGGCGTCGCCGCCCTCGCCCTCGCCTGCACCGACCCGCAGGCCGCGCTGGAGCGCGCCGAGCGGCACGGCGCCCGCGTGCTGGACCGGGCCGGCGGGCTGATCGCCGGCTTCGGCGACACCGCCCTGCGGTTCGTGCCGCTGCCCACGGCCGAACCCGCCGACGAGCCGGGCCTGCTGGACGCCCTGGACCACGTCGCGATCTGCGTCCCGGCCGGCGAACTCGCCGACGCCGTACGGTTCTGCGAGGCCGCGCTCGGCTTCCACCGGATCTTCGGCGAGTACATCGAGGTCGGCCAGCAGGCCATGGACTCCAGCGTGGTGCAGAGCGCCTCCGGCGAGGTCACCTTCACCCTGATCGAGCCGGACACCACCCGGCGGCCCGGCCAGATCGACGAGTTCCTGGCCTCCCACGACGGCGCCGGAGTGCAGCACCTGGCCTTCCGCACCGGCGACATCGCCACCGCCGTCCGGACCGCCCGGGCCAACGGCGTGGAGTTCCTGAGCACCCCGGGCGCCTACTTCGACGCCCTGGCCGAGCGGTTCGGCGAGACGGCCATCCCGGTGGAGACCCTGCGCGACCTGCACGTGCTCGTCGACCAGGACCACGGCGGCCAGCTGTTCCAGATCTTCGTCCGCTCCACCCACCCGCGGCGGACGTACTTCCTGGAGCTGATCGAGCGCCAGGGCGCCGGCACCTTCGGCACCGCGAACATCAAGGCCCTGTACGAGGCCGTCGAGCGGCAGAGCTCCGACGCCGCCGTCTGACCGCCGCCCACACCTCAAGAAGGGGCACACCCCATGACCACCGCCGTCGAGTTCCGCCTCAGCGAGGCCGAACACGCCCTGCTGCCCACGCCCGAGGAGGTGGCCCACTACCGCGAGCACGGCTGGTACCTGTCCCGGAAGCTGTTCAGCGACGAGGAACTGGACACCCTCCAGGCCGCCACCGAGCTCTACTACGGCGGCCACCGCGACCGCGAACTGCCCGCCCGCCCGCCGCGCCTGGCCGCCTGGGAGCCCTCGCAGGGCCCGATCCAGCGGCACAACGACTACGTGCACTACGAGAGCGACGCCATCGGCGCGATCCTGCGCAAGCCGCTGATCGGCGCGGTCGCCGCCCTGCTGGCCGGCGCCGAGGAGATCCGGGTGTTCCAGGCGACCCTGATCTACAAGCCGCCGGTGCCCGGGGAGCCGAGCAACCAGGTGCCCTGGCACTTCGACAAGCACTACTGGCAGACCTCCACCTCGGAGGAGATGCTCACCGCGTTCATCCCGTTCCACGACTGCCGCGAGGAGAACGGCACCATCACCATGGTGGACGGCAGCCACCGCTGGCGGGAGCTGGACTCCGGCGAGGACTCCACCCGCCACTTCGCCGACCGCAACCGCACCGAACTCGACGACATCCTGGCCGCCAACGCCGCCCACAACGGGCAGCAGGTGCGCATCGTCCCGATGCACATCCCGCGCGGCCACATGTCCTTCCACCACTGCCGCACCTACCACGGCAGCGGCCCCAACCTGGCCTCCTTCCCGCGCCGGGCCGTCTCGCTGCACCTTCAGGACGGCGCGAACGAGTACCGCCACCACACCCGGGCGGACGGCGGCCCGGTGGTGTACAACCACGACGTGCTGGTGCGCCGTACCGCCGACGGCCGGCCCGACTACGCCGACCCGCAGTTCTGCCCGACCATCTGGCGGGGGGCCCGGTGACGGCTCCCCCGGCGACCGTGCCCCCCGGCACCGCGGCTCCCGACGCCGCGGTTCCCGGTGCCGCTGCTCCCGGCACCGCGCCGCTGGACACGCCGGCCGAGCGCTACCGGATGCTGCGGCTGATCCGCGGCTTCGAGGAGCTGGCGCTCGGCCTGGTGAAGGCCGGCGCGATCCCCGGCGGCATCCACCCGTACATCGGGCAGGAGGCCGTCGCGGTCGGCGTCTGCTCGGCGCTCGGCCCCGCCGACCGGCTCACCAGCACCCACCGCGGCCACGGCCACGTACTCGCCCGGGGCGCCGCACCGCACCGGCTGCTCGCCGAACTCGCCGGCCGCGTCGACGGGTTGAACGGCGGCCGGGGCGGCTCGATGCACGCCGCCGACCTCTCGCTGGGCATCCTCGGCGCCAACGGCATCGTCGGCGCCGGCGCCCCGATCGCGGTCGGCGCCGCCTGGGCCGCCCGGCAGGCCGGGGACGGCCGGGTGGCAGTGGCCTTCTTCGGCGACGGCGCGCTCAACCAGGGCGTGCTGCTGGAGTCGTTCAACCTCGCCGCGATGTGGCAGCTTCCGGTGGTGTTCGTCTGCGAGAACAACGGCTACGCCACCACCCTGCCCGCCGCCACCGCGGTCGCGGGCAGCGCGACCGGGCGGGCGGCCGCCTTCGGCATCCCCGCCGAGGAGGTGGACGGCATGGACACCGAGGCCGTCCGCGCCGCCGCCCTGCGCGCGGTGGAACGGGCCCGGTCCGGCGGCGGCCCCGGCTTCCTGGAATGCCGCACCTACCGCTACGAAGGCCACCACACCATGGAACGCCGGATGAAGCTGCACTACCGCACCCCCGAGGAGGTCGAGGCCTGGCGCGCCCGCGACCCGCTCCCCCGGGCCGCCGCCCAGCTGGAGCAGCCGGCCGTCGCCGAACTCGACGACGCGGTGGCCCGCCAGCTCGCCGCCGCCGAGGAGTTCGCCCTCGCCTCCGAACACCCCGACCCGGCCGGCGCGTTGGACCACCTGTACGCCGACGGCCTGCGGCCCCGAGCCGGGGCGGTGGCATGACCAGGCTCTCGTACACCAAGGCCCTCAACCGGGCGATCGCCGACGAACTCGCCGCCGACCCGGCGGTCTGCGTCTTCGGCGAGGACATCGGCGCCGGGATGGCCGGCCCGACGCTCGGTCTGCTGGACCGCTTCGGGCCCGAGCGGATCGTCGACACCCCGCTGTCCGAGCAGGCCTTCACCGCCATGGCGATCGGCGCGGCGCTCGCCGGGCGGCGCCCGGTGCTGGAGTTCCAGATCCCCTCGCTGCTGTTCCTGGTCTTCGAGCAACTCGTCAACCAGGCACACAAGTTCTCGCTGATGACCGGCGGGCAGGCGAGCGTCCCGCTGACCTGCCTGGTGCCCGGCTCGGGCTCCCGGGACGGCTGGGCCGGGCAGCACTCCGACCACCCGTACAGCCTGTTCGCGCACGCCGGGGTGAAGACCGTGGTGCCCGCCACCCCGACCGACGCCTACGGGCTGCTGCGCTCGGCGATCCGCGACCCGGACCCGGTCGTGGTGTTCGCGCCCGCCGCCGCCCTCCCGGTGCGCGAGACCGTCACCTGGGACCTCGCGCCGATCCCGCTCGGCCGGGCCCGGATCCACCGCCCCGGCACCGACGTCACCGTGGTCGCCGTCGGACACCTGGTGCACGACGCGCTCGCCGTGGCAGACGAGGTCGCCGAGGACATCTCGGTCGAAGTCCTCGACCCCCGCACGCTGTACCCCCTAGATTGGGCCGCGCTCGCCGCCTCGCTGGAACGCACCGGCCGGCTGGTCGTCTTCGACGACTCCAACCGCAGCTGCGGCTTCGCCGCGGAGGTGCTGGCCACCGCCTCCGAGGAGATGCGCCTGATCGCCCCGCCCCGCCGGGTCACCCGCCCCGACGGCACCGTCCTGCCGTTCGCCCCCGCCCTCGACCGCGCCCTGCAGCCCGGCCGCGAGCAACTGCGCCACGCCCTGCACGCCGTCCTCAAGCACCCCTGAGACCCCCGAGACCCCCGAGCAGAAGGAGCCGCCTTGTCCACCAACCGCTACCACTGGGACCGTTCGCACCCCGGCCTGACCAGCCTCCAGCAGGCCATCGACCCGCTGCGCCGCGAGGTGGTCGGCCACGGCGTGTACGGCGGGCTGACCAGCATCGGGCGCGTCCGCACCTTCCTGGACAGCCACGTCTTCGCGGTCTGGGACTTCATGTCGCTGCTGAAGAGCCTGCAGCGCGACCTCACCAGCGTCGAGGTCCCGTGGGTCCCGAGCGGGCCGACCGCCAGCCGCCGGCTGATCAACGAGATCGTGCTGGTCGAGGAGAGCGACGAACTCGGGGAGGGCTACACCAGCCACTTCGAGCTGTACGTCGAGGGCATGCGGCAGGCCGGCGCCGACCCGGGCCCGGTGGAGGAGTTCCTGGGGCTGCTGGGCACCGGCACCGCCGTCCCGGAGGCGCTGAAGGCCGCCGCGGTGCCGCAGGCCGCCGTCGACTTCACCGGCACCACCTGGTCGATCATCGAGAACGCGCCGGTGCACTGCCGGGCCGCCGCCTTCGCCTTCGGCCGCGAGGACCTGATCCCGGACATGTTCGCCCAGGTGGTCGGCATCGACGACCCGGACGGCGTGCTCACCGTCTTCAAGGACTACCTGGCCCGGCACATCGAGGTGGACGGCGAGCAGCACACCCCGATGGCGATGCAGATGCTGATCGACCTGTGCGGCGACGACCAGGCCAAGTGGGACGAGTGCGCCGAGACCGTCCGCACCGCGCTGCGCGCCCGGGTGCAGCTGTGGACGGCGATCGAGGCCGCCTTCGCGTAGCGCGGCCGGGGCGCGGCTCACCCCGCGCGTCGTGCCTCGCACTACGCGGTGCGGCTCAGACCACCTTCGGGACGGCGGCGGCCGACGCGGGCAGTTCGTCCGCCGCCGTCCGGAAGCGGTGCAGCGCGGCCCGGCCCTCCGCCCCCCGCACCCGGGCGGCGAGCCGGGCCGGCAGCACCACGGTGGTCAGGTAGCCGGCGCCGCCGAACCCCTCGACCGTCCAACTCACCCAGGGAAGAGGGTAGTTGGCGGCAGGGCTGAAGAACACCGGCCGGTGCCCCTGGAAGCTCACCCGATAGGCCCCGAACCGGCTCCAGTTCGAGAAGCTGAACCGGCGCTCCTGCGGGTCGAAGCCCAGCGGCACGCAGTCCCGCAGCCGGGAGCGGCCGAGCGAGGCCAGGAAGCCCAGGTTGGAACGCAGGTTGAGGTGGGCGGCCGGGAACTCCTCGACCGCCGCCCGCAGCGCGCCCGCGAGCACCGCCGGGCCGTCCTCGGGCCGGTGCGACACGTGGACGTCGCCCAGCAGGTTGCCCACCAGGGCGGGTGAGAGTCCGAGCCAGCGCCGGGCGTTGACCGGTACGGTCAGCCAGCGCTCCGCCCCGTCGCCGTCCAACTCCCTTATGGTGCTGACGACATGGGCGCAGAGCACGTCACCGGAGGAGAGCCGCCGGCCGGCCGTCGCACTGAACTCCGCGCGCATCCGCTCGACTTCGGCGTCCCCGAAGTAGATCTGGACGGTCCGATTGGCCCGCGGACCGACCGCCACCTCGCGGGCCAGCAGCTGCGCCTGCACCGTCGAGGGCACCCGGAAGCCGGGCCGTCCGCAGTCCTCGGCCGGGAGCACCCGGTCCAGCAACTCGTCCTGGTCCTCGACCAGTTCGGCCTCCGGAGGCTCCTCGTCCTCGACCGCCGCCGACCAGATCCGCAGCAGCAGCATGAAGCTGTGCAGATCGCCGATCGCGTGGTGCCAGGAGCATCCCAGCACCGTCCCGCCGTCGCCGGTGCGGGTGACCCGGACGGTGAGCAGCGGGACGCCGCCGCCGCGCGCGGCCGGGGCGTCCACCGGATCGACCAGTTCAGAGCCGGCGGCCGTCACCCGGCCCATCGCCTCGGCGAGCGTGCCGGCCACGGTGTAGACGTCCAGCGGGACGCCGGAGTCGTCGCAGACCGCTTCGAGGGCGCCTCCCCCGCCGGTGCGCAGCCGCCCCGCGAACACCGGCACCCGGTCCAGTGCGCGGGCCAGTCCGGCGGCCAGCCGGTCCTCGTCCAGCGCCTGGTCGAAGTAGAGCACGACCGAGACGGCGAGGTCCGCCAGCATGGTGTCCATCAGGCCGCAGTGCAGCACCGTTCCGGGGGCGCGGCCGGCCCTGACAGTCCGGGATCTTCGCAACACCGGCCAACTGTTCATGCGTTCCGTCCCCGGTTGTTCTGCGGGTGGCGTGCGGGCACGCCGAACGATAGTGCCGCGCCGTCACAGTGGTCCAGTCCAATCCCGGGATCCGGAAAGGCCGCTGGACTGCTGCGGCGATAGAATGCCCAGCATGGGAGAGCGCCCGGGCGCACCCACCGCGCCGCCCCTCGTCCTGGTCACCGACACCGGGTCGCTGCTGATCGACCCGGCCCTGGCCTACCACCTCGGCCGCGACCCGACCAGCGAGATCGTCCTGGACGACCCCCGGGTCTCCTGGCACCACGCCGTGCTGCGGGCCACCGACGGGCACTGGCTGCTGGAGGACGTCGGCAGCACCAACGGCACCTACGACCAGGGCCACCGGGTCGACCGCGAGGACATCGGCCCCGGCACCCGGCTGCGCTTCGGCGACCCGGCCGACGGCCCGTCCGCGACCTTCGCCGGCCTGCCCCGCCCCGACCCCGGCGAGCGGCCCTCCCTGCTCGCCCCGCAGGCCTCCGGCACCTTCCGCAGCCCCAGCTCGGTGCTCCAGCTGCCCGGCCGCACGGTCCGGATCGGCCGCTCGCACGACAACGACCTGGTCCTGGACGACCTGGTGGTCTCCCGCCACCACGCCGAGCTGCGCGAACTGCCCGGCGGCGGCTACGAGATCGTCGACCTGGACAGCCACAACGGCACCTACCACAACGGCCGCCCGGTGCAGCGGGCGCCGGTCGGCCCGGCCGACATCGTCGGCATCGGCCACTCCGCGCTCTGCCTCTCCGACGACCACCTGGTCGAGTACACCGACACCGGCGAGATCTCCCTGGACGTACGGCACCTGGTGGTCCGGGTCGGCTCCGACCACCGGGTGCTGCTGGACGACGTGAGCTTCCCGCTCGCCGAGAAGGCCCTGCTGGCGGTGGCCGGCCCGAGCGGCGCCGGCAAGTCCACCCTGCTCAACGCCCTGACCGGGCTGCGCCCCGCCGACGAGGGCACCGTGCTGTACGACGGGCGCGACCTCTACCGCGACTACGCCGAACTGCGCCGCCGGATCGGCCTGGTGCCGCAGGACGACATCCTGCACACCCAGCTCACCGTCCGCCGCGCGCTCGGCTACGCCGCCGAACTGCGCTTCCCCGGCGACACCGCGAAGCACGAGCGGGAGGCCCGGGTCGTCGAGGTGGTCCACGAGCTGGGCCTGGCCGGCCGGGCCGACCAGGTGATCGGCAGCCTCTCCGGCGGCCAGCGCAAGCGGGTCAGCGTCGCGCTGGAGCTGCTCACCAAGCCCTCGCTGCTGTTCCTCGACGAGCCGACCTCCGGTCTGGACCCGGGCATGGAGCGCTCGGTGATGCACATGCTGCGCGGGCTGGCCGACGACGGCCGGACGGTGATCGTGGTGACGCACAGCGTGCTGAGCCTGAACGTGTGCGACCGCCTGCTGGTGCTCGCCCCCGGCGGCCGGACGGCCTACTACGGCCCGCCGGGCGAGGCGCTGGCGTTCTTCGGCTTCGCGGAGTGGCCGGAGGCCTTCGAGGCCTTCGAGAGCGAGGACCACGAGGCCTGGCAGCGCCGTTTCCGCAGCTCCCCGCAGTACGAGCGGTACGTCGCCGCCGAGGCGGTGTCCCTGACGCCGGCCGCCGTGCCGGGAGCGCCGGCCGCGGCATCGGGAGCGCCGGAGGCGGCGGGGCCGGCGCAGGCACCGGCGGCCGGGCGGGACCCGATCGGCTGGGAGAAGCCGCAGGGCTGGTTCTCCCAGCTGGGCACCCTGGTACGCCGGTACACCGCGGTGCTCGCCGCCGACCGGCTGTTCCTGACCATCATGGTGGTGCTGCCCTTCGTGATCGGCCTGATGTGCCGGGTGATGGCCGGCTCCCGGCTCACCCCCGACAACGCCGTGAACTGCCTGCTCACGCTGTGCATCGGCGGCCTGCTGACCGGCGCCGCCAACTCGGTGCGCGAGGTGGTCAAGGAGCGGGCGATCTACCGCCGCGAGCGCGTGGTCGGACTGTCCAGATCGGCGTACCTGGTCTCCAAGGTGGTGGTGCTCGGCACGGTCACGGTCGCCCAGGCCGCCGTGCTGACCGTGGTCGGCCTGGCCGGGGTGGACCTCTCCTGGGCGGTGCCGACCGGGGTGGTGATGCCGCAGCTGCCCGAACTGATCATCGCGGTCGCGCTGCTGGCGTTCTCGGCGATGATGCTCGGCCTGGTGGTCTCGGCGATCGTGGACAAGGAGGAGGCCACCATGCCGCTGCTGGTGCTCCTCTCGGTGGTGCAGATCGTCTTCAGCGGCCTGATGCTCAAGCTGCACGGCGTGCCCGGGCTGGAGCAGTTCGCCTGGCTGATCCCGTCCCGTTGGGGCATGGCCGCGATGGCCCGCACCGTCGAGCTGCACGGCATCTTCCCGACCGCGATCACCGCCGACCCGATGTTCCGCCACGAGCGCGCCGGCTGGCTGTTCGACATCGCGGTGCTGCCCGGCCTCGCGGTCGCGTACGGGCTGCTGGTGCTGGCCCTGCTGCGGCGGCACGAGCCCGCGATCATGCGGCGCTGAGCCTCGAAGGGCGACCCCGGGCCCCGACCGACCACCGCCGGTACAGTGGGAAGCGACCTGTGGTGCGAGTCCCATCGCTATGACCGCGCGCAGCCGCGGGCTCGCGCGGCGGAGGAAATGTAGCCGCCCATGGACGAGTTCGCGTTCCGCCCCACCCACGTCGCCCCGCCGGCCGGGATGGCCACCTGGGCGGCCCCGGACCCGGCCCGGCCCGCCACCCGGCTGGACGCGCTGCTGCCGGTGCGGGTGGTCGCCCGGCAGGGCGACTGGGCGCAGATCCTCTGCTCCAACGGTTGGACGGCCTGGGTCGACGGCCGGCTGCTGGTCGCCCTCCCGGAGCCGCCGCCCACCGCCGGGGGCCCGCCCGCCCGGACGGCGGACCCGCGCCCGGCGCTCGTGGAGGCCGAGGCCGCGGTGGCCCGCTACCGGGCCCTGCTGGAGGACCTCGCGGCGGGCGCCCTGGACCTGGAGGCCTTCCGGGAGCGGACCCGTGGCCTGCGGATCGGCCTGGTCGTGGACGCCGAGGCGCTCTGGGTGTTCGACCCGGTGCGCGACCGCTGGTGCTACTGCGACGGGCTCCAGCTCCAGACGTACGCGGCCACCGACCGGCCGGTGCCCAGGTCGTCGCCCACACCGTCGCCCACGCCGTCGCCCGCCCCCGCCGTCCCGCCGGGGCCCGCGCCCGCTCCGTACGCCCCCACCCGGCCGGGCGCGCCGTGACCCCGGCCGAACGGGTGCCCGAAGACCACCCTGGCCATGCCGATAAGTCCGACCACCCCGGCCGTGCCGACGATCCCGACCAGCTCGACCACCCCGACCGGCCGTCCGCACCCGGCCTGCCGGCCGGCATGGTCGGGCGCCGGATCGCCGGCTACCGGCTGGAGCGCGAGATCGGCCGCGGCGGCATGGCCGTGGTGTACCGGGCCAAGGACCTGAGGCTCGGCCGGACCGTCGCGGTCAAACTGCTCGCCCCCGAACTGGCCCGCAACGAGGTGTTCCGGCAGCGCTTCATGCACGAGTCCGAGGCCGCCGCCGCGATCGACCACCCGCACATCATCCCGGTGTTCGAGGCCGGCGAGCACGACGGCATCCTGTTCATCGCGATGCGCTACGTCGAGGGCGGCGACCTGCGCGGGCTGATGAACCGGGGCGGCCCCTTCTCGGCCGAGCGGACCGCCCAGCTGGCCCTGCAGATCGCCTCCGCGCTCGACGCCGCGCACGACCACGACCTGGTCCACCGGGACGTCAAGCCCGGCAACGTGCTGGTCGCCGCCGGGACGGACAGCGAGCACCCCGAGCACCTGTACCTGGCGGACTTCGGCCTCACCAAGAAGTCCCTCTCGCTGAGCGGCCTGACCAGCGTCGGCCAGATCGTCGGAACGCTGGACTACGCCGCGCCCGAGCAGATCTCCGGCAAGCCGCTGGACGGGCGCTGCGACCAGTACGGCCTCGGCTGCGTGGTCTTCGAGATGCTCGCGGGCGCCCCGCCGTTCCGCCGGGAGAGCGACGTGGCGCTGCTCTGGGCGCACCTCAACGACCCGCCGCCCGCGTTGCGCGACCACCGCCCCGACCTGCCCGCCGCCGTCGGGGCGGCGGTGGCCCGGGCGCTCGCCAAGGCCCCCCAGGACCGCTACGCCAGCTGCCTGCAGTTCGTCGCCGAGCTGCGCGCGGCCACCGCCGTCGTGCCCGGCCTCGGCGCCGCGCCGAGGGCGTGGAGCGGGAGCGGGAACGGGCCGCCGACCCGGGTCGTCCAGGCGGTCGTCCCCGGGCTCGCCGCGGCGGCCGTCGTGCCCGAGCCGCCCGCGTGGGCCGCCCCGGTCGTCCACCCGCCGCCGTGGTGAGCGCCGTACCGTCCACCGCCCCCCAGGAAACCGACCCGCCAGGAAACCGACCCCTCAGGAAGCCGACCGCCATGAACGCCGTGAGCCAGGTCTTCGCCGTGATCGCCGCCGCGGTCCACCTCCTCGCGTGGCCGCTGGAGAGCTTCCTGTACGGCCACCCGCGGGTGCGCTTCCTGCTCACCGGCAGCACGGCGGACGCGCCGGAGGTCCGGCTGTGGCGCTTCAACGTCGGCTTCTACAACCTGTTCCTGGCGCTCGGCCTGGTCGCCGGACTGGTCCTGCTGCACACCGGGCACGCCGCCTCCGGCCGCGCCGTGATCAGCTACGTCGCCGCGTTCATGGCCGCCGGCGGGATCACCCTCTTCGCCTCGGAGCCGAAGGTCTGGCGCGGCGCCCTCGCCCAGGCGCTGCCGGCGGCGGCGATCCTCATCGCCGAGGCGTTCTGAGCGCGCGCCGCCCGGCAGCCGTCACCCCGCCCCGGGCACCTTGCCACCCGAGACCTCGCCACCGGGGACGTCGCCGCTGGTGACCTCGCCCCGGCGGCCGGTGCGGGCGGCCAGCAGGGCGCCCAGCGCGCCGGCCAGCAGGCCCCAGCCCGCCGCCAGCGGGACGGCCGTCCACAGCACCGGGCGCAGGGTGAGGCTGCCGCTGCCGAGGCCGGCCAGCGGGTTGGCGCCGCCGAGGAGCGAGCCGATCAGGTCGCCGAGGCCGCCCTGGCCGACGCCGACGCCGAGCACCGACAGCCCGTAGTCGGCGTCCGCCCTGGTCCAGAGCCCGACCAGCAGCACCGTCACCGCGCTGGCCAGGGCGAACCGGACGGCGTGCTGCCAGAGCCGGACGGTGCGCGGCGAGCGGTACGCGGCGAGGAAACCGGCCGCGAGCAGCAGCACGGCGGCCAGCGGCAGCAGCCACCAACTGCGCGCGTCCTGGTCGGCGAGGGTGCCCAGGCTGATGGTGGCCTGCTGCCCGTCCGGCGCCCGCAGCACCTCGGCGAGCGGCCTGGGCACCGGCAGGCCGAGCGCGCCGCTGAGCCGCCCGTGCCACTGCGCGCCGAGCCCGACGCCGAAGGCCAGCCAGGCCAGGTCGGGCAGGGCGAGCAGCAGCACGGCCAGGGTCTGCCGGGCGTTGCCGTGCACGATCGCGGTCAGCACCCCGGCCGCCAGCCCGATCACCAGGTACGCCAGCAGGACCAGCCAGAGCGCGAACGCGGCTGGGCGGACGGCCAGTTGGTAGGGCAGCAGGGCGCGCGGCAGCGGCGCCCGCCGGGACACCGCGAAGGTGCCCGCGAGGACGACGAGCAGCCAGGCCAGCCCGATGCCGACCGTGCTCGGGGCGTCCGCGTGGAAGCCGACCTCCGGGGTGAGCCCGAGCGCGCCGCCGATGGTCTGCGCCAGGTCGCCGCCGAGCGGGACGACGAAGGTGTGCCGGGCGCCGAGGGTGAGCAGCGCGAGGGCGACCAGCCAGAGCACCACCGTGCGGGCGATCCGGCCGAGCAGTTCGCCGCCGCCGGCCACCGCGCGAAAACGCAGCTGACGCAGGAACACCTCGGCCATCACCACCGCACCGGCCAGCGAGACGGACAGCGGCATGGCACTGATACCGGCATCCACTGCGGCGAACTGCCCTGCTCCGCCGTCGAGTTGGACGGCGCCGCCGACGGCCAGTACCACCGCCCCGGCCAGCACGGCCGGGAAGCCGCCCCCCGGGAGGTCGTCGGCGCCGGCCAGCCAGAGGCCGAGCGCGGCCACCGCCGCCATGGCGGCGAACCCGGCCAGCACCACGGCGAGCGCGTCCAGCCAGCCGCGCAGGGCGCCGGGCGGGCCCGCGACCCGGGTGGTGGGCTGCTGCATGGCGCCTCCTCGGTGCGTCGGGCTTCGCGTTCCAGGGTGGCCGACACCCGGCGGGCACGCTCGGCGACGGTCTCCGCACCTGCTGTTGCGGCGGGTGGGGAGCCGGGGGGGAAATGGAGGCCAGTGGCAGGAGCTTCCCGGGTCGGCGCATCCGCCGGCCGCCTGCGAAACGGAGCCTCGATGAGTTCCCAACCGCCCCCGTCCGGCCCGCCGAGCGAGCCGCCCCACGGCCCCCCGTCCGGCCCGCTGGCCGGTCCCCCGTCGGGCGGCGGCCAGTTCGGGCCGCCGCCCGGGTCATCCGGCGCTTCCGGGCCTTCCGGGCCTTCCGGGCCGTCTGGTCCGTCAGGGCCGTCCGGTCCGTCAGGGCCGTCCTCCGGCGGCGGTCGGGGGCCGCACACGCCGTGGTGGCGCTCCGGGCGGGGGCTCGCATTGGCCGCCGGCACGCTGGCGGTGGCCGTGGTGGCCACCGTACTGATCGTGAACAGCCAGGGCGGCGGTCACCACGACACCCTGCCGGCCGCCAACGAGGTGGCCCTCCAGGCCCCGGCCGACCCGGGGCCGGACCCGTTCACCCCATCGGTGGAAACCCAGGGGGTGAGCGCCCCCGCCCCCGCCCAGGAGCCGCAGTCCGGGCAGGCACCGCAGTCCGGGCCGGCGCCGCAGTCCGCCCAGGCTCCGCAGTCCGGGCCGGGCGGCCGGTCCACGGCCGCCTCCCCGGCGGTGATCCACAGCGTCGAGGGCAGCTCCGCCGGGCTGTACGGCGGGACGATGACCAGGCCCAGCTGCGACACCGAGCGCCTGATCGGGATGGTCTCCAGCGGGGACTCCGGCCGCGCCTGGGCCTCCGCCGCGGGCGTCCAGCAGTCCGACATCCCGTCCTACCTGCGCTCGCTGACCTCGGCCTACCTGCGGGTGGACACCCGGGTCACCAACCACAACTACAAGAGCGGCGCCGTCGCCGAGTACCAGTCCGCGCTCCAGGCCGGCACCGCCGTCCTGGTGGACTCCCAGGGCGTGCTCCGGGTGCGCTGCTCCTGCGGCAACCCGCTGAAGCCGCCGGTGCTGGTGAGCGACGCCAAGTACACCGGGAAGGCATGGGCCGGCTTCCACCCGACCACGCTGGTCGTCGTGGTGCCCGCGCCGCAGCCGGTGACCGAGATCATCCTGGTGAACATCGAGACGGGCGGCTGGTTCTCCCGGCTGACCGGGCGGATCGACGTGGTCGACCGGAACGTCGGACCGCCCAAGGGGCCGCTGGCGCCGGGCGTCCCGCCGCCGGGGAAGATGACGCCCACCACGCCGGCGGGCACGGCCTCGACGTCGCACTCGACCTCCGCCTCGTCCTCCGGGGCCACCTCCGGGTCCGGCTCGGCGACGACCTCGGGTTCGACCTCGTCCGGGGCGACGTCCTCGGGCGCCTCGACCGGGACGGGCTCCGCCTCGGCAACGTCGTCCACCTCCTCGGGCACCCCGACCGGGACGACCAGGACGACCGGCACCTCGTCCGCGTCCACCGGCTCCTCGACCGGGTCCTCGACCGGCTCGTCCACGGGGTCGTCCGCAGGCTCCTCGACGGGGTCGTCCACGGGTTCGTCCACCACCAAGACGCCGACCCAGACCCCGACCCAGACGCCGAGCACCAAGGCCCCGGCAACCACGACCGGTTCCACCGCGACGAACACCACCAACGGCACCACCAACGGCACGGCCCCCGGCACCACCGCGACGGCCACCGAACCCCCGAAGACCGCGACGGCCGGGAGCGCCACCCCCAGCTGATCCGCCCGACTCCCCCACACCACCCGCACCACCCGCCGCCACCGGCCGCCCGTCCGCCGGTGGCGGCGGCGGCGCGTCTCAGGGCAGCAGCACCTCGGCGTCCTCGGGCCCCAGCACCCGGCCGCCGGCCGCGCGGACCTCCATCGCCTCGATCGGCGCGCCCGTCCCGCGTTCCACCAGCCGGGCGCGCGGCTCGCCCTCCGCGAAGAACCACTGGTCGCCCCACTGCCGCAGCGCGGTGATCACGGGGAAGAGGGCGCGCCCCTTCTCGGTCAGCACGTACTCCTGGTACGGGCTGCCGTCGGCGGCCGGCGCGAGCTCGAACACCCCGTTGGCGACCAGGTTGGTGAGGCGGGCCGAGAGGATGTTCCTGGCGAGGCCCAGGTTCTTCTGGAAATGCCCGAAGCGGCGCAGCCCGTCGAAGGCGTCGCGGACGATCAGCAGCGTCCAGCCGTCGCCGACGACGTCGAGCGGGCGGGCGACCGGGCAGGTCGACTCCTCGTGCGTGGTGCGCTTCGGCACTTCTCCCACCTTCCACCGGTCGGCGCCCAGCCTAGCGGCGAGTCGCGTAGTTGCTTATTGAAACCACAGTATGCCAGGGTGGCTCGGTAGCACTTTGAAACCAGTCCGGCCGCGCCCGCCACCAGGAAGTCCCGCCCATGACCTCGCCCACCCGCGCCACCGCCGCCGAAGCGCCCCCACGCGGCCTGCCACCCGCCGCCGCCTGGCTCCTCTCCGTCGCCTGCGGCCTCGCCGTCGCCAACGTCTACTACTCACAGCCCCTGCTCGACCTCATCGCCGCGGACTACGGCATCGACCCGGCCACCATCGGGCTTGTCGGCACCCTCACCCAGACGGGCTACGCGCTCGGCCTGCTGCTGCTCGTCCCGCTCGGCGACCACGTCAACCGCCGCACCCTCACCACCGCCCAGCTCGGGCTCTCCGTGCTCGCCCTCGCCGCCGTCGCGCTCGCCCCCTCCGCGCCGCTGATGCTCGCCGCGATGGCCGCCGTCGGAGTCCTCGCGGTGGTCGCCCAGGTCGTCGTCGCGTACGCGGCCTCGCTCGCCGCGCCAGCCGACCGGGGCCGGGTGGTCGGTACCGTCACCAGCGGCATCGTGGTCGGCATCCTGCTCGCCCGCACCGTCGCCGGCACCATCGGCGACCTGGCCGGCTGGCGCGCCGTCTACGTGGTGTCCGCCGTCGCCACCGGCGCGATGGCAATCGCCGTCGCGGTCGTCCTCCCGGCCGAACGTCACCGCCCGTCGGCACCGACCTCGCAGACCTCGCAGACCTCGCAGACCAGGCAGACCGCACGGATCAGCTACCCCCGGCTGATCGGCTCGGTGTTCACCCTCTTCGCCGAGGAGCCCGTGCTCCGCGCCCGGGCGGTCCTCGCGCTGCTCACCTTCACCTCCATCACCGTCCTGCTCACCCCGATGGTGCTCCCGCTCGCCGCCCCGCCGTTCAGTCTCAGCCACACCCAGATCGGGCTGTTCGGCCTGGCCGGCGCCGCCGGAGCCCTGGGTGCCGGCCGCGCGGGCCGCCAGGCCGACCGCGGCCGGGCCGAACGCACCGCCGGCATCGGCCTGTTGGCCATGTTCGCCGCCTGGATCCCGGCGGCCCTGCTGCCGCACTCGGTGTGGTGGCTGGTGCTCGCCATGGTGGTGATCGACTACGGCCTGCAGTCCGTGCACGTGGTCAACCAGCACCTGCTGTACCAGGTCCGCCCCGAGGCGCAGAGCCGGCTCACCGCCGGGTACATGCTCCTCTACTCCGCCGGCTGTGCGGCGGGCGCGATCGGCTCCACCGTCGTCTACGAGCACTGGGGCTGGACGGCCGTCTGCCTCCTCGGCGCGGCCACCAGTCTAGCCGCACTGCTCTACTGGCTTGCCAGGAAGCAGGATTGACGAAGCCTCGGAACGGCTCCTCCCCCTGATCCGGCGGCGTCGGCGCCAGGCCGTCGGCGAAGTCCACCGCCGTGTCGTTCTCGAAGGGGGCGGCGCCCCGGCCACCGACGGCCCGTCACGGGGCGGGTATCGTCCGGGCCATGAAGGCAGTGTTACGCCGGGTGTGGTCCCTTCCGTTGGCGGGCGCGGTGGTCTCGCTGCTGGTGCTCTGCTGGAGCCTGTTCGCCGCGTCCGCGCAGTGGCGGGCCGCGAGCCGGATAGACGCCGCGCCGCTGCGGGTCGACGGGACGGTCAGCGCCGTGGCCCTGCGCAAGGGCGGCTGGCTCTACACCGTCACCTACCGGGTGGGGGATCGCGACTACCGCACGTCGGCGCTCGGCCTCAAACGGGTCGAGAAGCCGCACGTCGGGATGACCGTCCCCCTGGAGGCGGCGGCGGACGACCCGGCCACCGTGCGCGTGGCCGGCGACCACTACCCCAACGACGACATGCCCGCGACCTACGTGCTGGCCGCGGTGGGCGCCACGGCGGTCCTGCTGTGGCTGGTCGGCCTGCTCGTCCAGCGCGCCCGGGGCCGGACTCCCCTCCCGTGACGGCCGGTTCGGCCGCCGGGCCGGTTCGCCCACCGCCTCGTGGGTGCGGCCGCGCGGCGCCCGCCGCCCCCGTCAGTCCACGCAGGGGATGCCGCCGGCCTTGACGGCGGGGCCCTGCATGGGGAGGCCGGCGGCGGGGTCGGTGGCCGCGTCGCCCGGCCCGGTGGTGGCGGCGGCGGAGGGGCTGGGGGTGCGGGTGACGGCGAGGGTGACGACGATGTGGCCGGGGGCGACGACGGCGGCCGCGGTGGCGGTGACGCCGTAGCGGGTGGCGAGCTGCTGGGCGTCGGCCTTGGCGCCGCTGCCGTAGGCGACGGTGGTGGCCCTGGTCCTGGCGGCGGCGTCGCCGATCCTCCCCGGCTGGTAGCCGAGTTCGGTGAGGGCCTTGGACTCGGTGGCGGCCGTGCCGGCGCCCGCGACGGCGTTGACGTCCACGACGGCCCTGGTCGCGGTCGGGGAGGCGGCGGACGGCGAGGGGGTGGCGGTCTCGGCGGCCGTCTCGGTGGGTGCGGGGACGGCCTGGACGGGGGCCGGCTCGCGGTTGAACAGCTGCCGGACGATCTTCTTGATCAGCTCCGGGTTGACGGTGTTGACCTCCTGGCCGCCGACGGTCTTGAACCCGGTGATCGGCAGGGTGTTGAACTCGACGTTCCCGCCGGTGAGGTTGGGCGCCTGCTGGGCGAAGTCGAGGATGTTCCACTCGTTGTCGATGACGACGTCCTTCTTCACCACTCCGAACAGCTTCTGCATCTGCCCGAAGTCGTTGAGGATGCCCTGCTGCTTGAGCCGGTACTCGACGGAGGAGATGAACGCCTGCTGCCGGTGGGTGCGGTCGAGGTCGCCGTTGGCGAGGTGGTGGCGCTGGCGGACGAAGGAGAGGGCCTGGGCGGCGTTGAGGGAGCTGATGCCGGCGGGGAGCTTGAGGCCGGTGCCGCCGCCCTCGTGGGCGGCGGTGCGGGCGGTGATCGGATCGTCGACGGGGTGGTTGAGGCAGACCTGGATCGGCTCGACGGCCTTGGCGATGTCGTAGAAGCCGATCAGGTTGACCTCGGCGAAGTGGTCGATCGGGACGTCGAGGAAGCCCTGCACGGTCTGGATGGTGGCGGAGCGTCCGGCTTCGCGGCTCTGCCGTTCCAGGTCGGCCTTGGAGAGCCCCTTGCCGGCGAGTTTCTGCTCGGCGGCCACCTTGGCGATGCCGTAGGCCTCCTTGATCTTGTGCATCTTGCCGTCGGCGCCGAGGGTCTGCACGTAGTCGTCGCGCGGGACGGACAGCGCGGTGACCTTGCCGCCGTTGGCCGGGATGTGCAGGACGATCAGGGCGTTGGTGTTGTAGCCGCCGATCTCGCTCGACCCGGCGTGCAGTTCGTCCTCGACGAACTGCTTGGGCAGGTCGTTGCCGTCCATGTCCTTGCGGCTGTCGAGGCCGATCAGCAGCAGGTTGACGGACTTGTCGAGGTGGGGCGGGGCGTTCTTCTTGGCCTCGCTCAGCGCGGTGGACTTGGTCATGCCGTCGTCGAGGCTGCGGTACTCGTACCAGGTGAAGCCGCTGGCGCCGAGGACGGCGACGGAGACGGTGCAGGCGAGCGTGCGCCCGGCGACGGTCAGCGGGGCGGGGCCGCGGCGCGGGGCGCGGCCGCGCGGGCGGAGGCGGGCGGCGCGTTCAGCCACGACGGCTCCTTCCGGCCGGGGTGCCCGCCCTGCGGAGCCGTCGGCGGTCGAGCGCGATGCGGACCGCGACGACCAGCAGCGCGACCCCCACCGCCGCCGCCATCACCGGGAACGCCCCCACCACCCACCGCAGCGCGCCGGTGCCGAGCTGCTTGCCCTGGTACGCGTCCCGGTTCGCCAGGTACTCGATGCCGGCGGCGCCGAGCAGCACCACGAGCGGGGCCGCGGTGACGACCCACCAGCGGCCGGCCCGGCTGCACAGCGCCGCCGCGGCACCCGTCCCGCCGACCGCACCGACCGCGAAGAGCACGCCGACCCCGGGGCCGCCGAGCTCGTCCGCGACACCGCCGAGGACGGGCAGGCCGACGGCGGTGAGCAGCACCGGCAGCCGGCCGCCCCGGCGGGCCTGCGG
>NZ_JBHXMU010000073.1:7477-43220 GCF_042720685.1 Kitasatospora sp. NPDC058492 | reverse complement strand
CTCAACCTGCTCAACCGTCAACCCATAGGCACACAGTCAAGACAACGAACACCTACACCCACAGTCACGCCCAGATGCGGTTGCAGTACTAACCGCCAGAGTTGCGCGAGAAGTCGGCCGGCCCGACTTCTCGCGCGACGGCGTTCGGCTACCGGCCGACCTCGCGGAGGCGGAAGTCCTCGACCGTCTCCCGGCGGATCAGCAGGCGGGCCCGGCCGTCCTTGACGGCGGCCACCGCCGGGCGGCCGACCAGGTTGTAGCCGGAGGCCATCGACAGCTGGTACGCCCCGGCCGCCGGGACGGCCAGCAGGTCCCCCGCGCGCAGGTCGGCGGGCAGGACGGCGTCGCGGACCAGGACGTCGCCGGCCTCGCAGTGCCGGCCCACCACGTCCACCCGGGCCGCGCCCGCCTCGGAGCGGCGGCCCACCAGGCGGACGCTGTACGGCGATCCGTACAGCGCCGGGCGCGGGTTGTCGCTCATCCCGCCGTCCACGGCGGCGAAGCAGTGGCCGTCCGCGGTGTGCTTCACCGACAGCACCCGGTACACGGCGACGGCGGCCGGGCCGGCCAGCGCACGGCCGGGCTCGACGATCAGCCGCGGCACCTCCAGGCCCGCCTCGGCGCAGCGCACCGCCAGCCGGTTGGTCACCCGGACGGCGAAGTCGGCGACGTCGAACTCGGCGTCCCCCGGCAGGTAGCGGATGCCGTGGCCGCCGCCGAGGTCCAGTTCGGGCAGTTCCACACCGTGCTGCTCCCGGATCTCCGCGAGCAGCCGCACCAGCGCGTCCACCGCCTGGAGGTAGGGCTCGACCTCGGTGATCTGCGAGCCCAGGTGGCAGTGCAGGCCGGCCAGTTCGAGCCCGGGCTGGTCGAGCACCCGGGCGATCGCGTCGGCCGCGTCGCCGCCCTCGATCGGGAAGCCGAACTTCTGCCCGCCCACCCCCGTCCGGACCGCCGTGTGGTGCCCGGCGGCGATCCCCGGGACGACCCGGACGAGTACCCGCTGCGGGGTGTCGGCGGCCACCAGGGCGGCGAGCCGGGCGATCTCCGCCGGGCCGTCGATCACGATCCGCCCGACCCGCAGCCGCCGGGCCAGCCGCAGTTCCTCCGGGGACTTGGCGTTGCCGTGCAGCAGGATCCGCTGCGCCGGGAAGCCGGCCGAGGCGGCCAGCCACAGCTCGCCGGAGGAGCAGACGTCCAGACCCAGGCCCTCCTCGGCCACCCAGTCGGCCATCGCGCTGCACAGGAACGCCTTGGCGGCGTACAGCACCTCGGCGTGCGGCAGCGCCCGCCGGTAGGCCCGGGCGCGGTTGCGCACCTCGGCCTCGTCCAGGACGTACAGCGGGGTGCCGAAGCGCTCGGCCGCCTCCGCCAGCCCCACCCCGCCGACCAGCACGTCGCCGCCGGGGCCGGGCCGCGCCGAGGCCGGCCAGGGGCCGCCGAGCGCGTCGACGGCCGGGGCGTCGGGGCGGGCGGTGGAGGTGCCGGTGGAGGGGGCGGGGACGGTGGAGGGGACGGACGGGGCGGTCAGCTGCGTCATGGCGGTACTCCTACGGGGCGGGGCGGGGTTGCGGCACGCGGTGGGCGGGGTCAGTCCTCGAACTGCATCGCGATCCGGCAGTGCGCCGGGCGGCCGCGGTCGTGGCCGACCGTGGGCGCGGGCGCCGGTTCGGGCGGCTCGGGGCTGTCCTGAAGCTCATGCCGCTCCTGTCGGTCCTGCCGGACACCGGCGGGCACCAGGCGGACCAGGCGGCGCGGCGACTGGTCGACGGCGGTGGCGATCGTGCTGCTCACGGGAGGCTCCTCGGGCTCGGGCGGGCGGGCCGCTGTGTGCGGCCCTCGGTTCCAGTGGATGCCCACCGGAGGCCGATCGCACCGGGCCTTGACGCGTGGCCTACGCTCCGCCGGGCGTCCTTGACGCCTTCCTGACATCCGCCGCCACGACCGTCACCCGTACGGCCGCACGCGCCCCCGAACGTCCGTACGAGCCACCGAACGCCCACCCGGTCCGGATGTCAGGGAGCCGTCAAGGACGGCCGCCCACACGCCAAACCCGCGTCAAGAGGCGTGTGGCGGGCGCGGATCCGATGGTGGGCTGGCCGCCGTCCCCGCCGCCACCGAGCCCGCCGCCCCGTTGCCCCGCAGCCCGGGGCGGCCCGGAAGGTCTTCCGAGACGATGCGCCGTTCGGCCCTCACTCCCCCGGACACCACCACGCCCCGAACCGACTGGTTCCGCCGCCCGGAGGGCGTCCGCGAGCAACCCCCGCACGACCGGCCGAACGACCGGCCGCACCAACCGCAGCACCACCCGAGCCACCGGCCGACCGGCCCGGACGGCGGCCGCCGCCGGCTCATCACCCGCCGCCAGCTCACCGAGGCCCTGCCGGCCGCCGTCCGCAAGCTCCACCCGCGCACCATGATGCGCAACCCGGTGATGCTCGTGGTGGAGACCGGCTCCGCGCTCACCACGCTCAGCGCGGTGATCCACCCGAGCGTGTTCGCCTGGGTGATCGGCTTCTGGCTCTGGCTGACCGTGCTGTTCGCCAACCTCGCCGAGGCCGTCGCCGAGAGCCGGGGCAAGGCGCAGGCCGAGTCGTTGCGCCGCACCCAGGCCGGGACCACCGCCCGGCGGCTGCTGCACTGGCGGGTCGGCACCCGCGACCACCGCCACGAGGTGATCCCCGCCGAGCAGTTGATGCTGCACGACGTGGTGCTGGTGCCGGCCGGCGAGGTCGTGCCGCAGGACGGCGAGGTGGTCGAGGGGGTGGCCTCCGTCGACGAGTCGGCGATCACCGGGGAGTCCGCGCCGGTGATCCGCGAGTCCGGCGGCGACCGCACCGGCGTCACCGGCGGCACCAGGGTGCTCTCCGACCACCTGGTCGTCCGGGTCACCTCCCGGCCCGGGCAGAGCTTCGTCGACCGCATGATCGCCCTGGTGGAGGGCGCCAACCGGCAGAAGACCCCGAACGAGATCGCGCTCAACATCCTGCTCGCCTCGCTCACCATCGTCTTCCTGCTCTCGGTGGTCTCGCTCCAGCCGATGGCGATCTACGCGCACGCGCCGCAGACCACCGTGGTGCTGGTCGCCCTGATGGTCGCGCTCATCCCGACCACCATCGGCGCGCTGCTGTCCGCGATCGGCATCGCCGGGATGGACCGGCTGGTCCAGCGCAACGTCGTCGCCCTGTCCGGCCGGGCCGTCGAGGCCGCCGGGGACGTCGACGTGCTGCTGCTCGACAAGACCGGCACCATCACCCACGGCAACCGCCGGGCCGTCGCATTGCACCCGCTGCCCGGCGCGAGCACCGAACAGCTCGCCGAGGCCGCCCAGTTGGCCTCCCTCGCGGACGAGACCCCGGAGGGCCGCTCACTCGTCGAACTGACGAACCGTCAGTACTGGGTGCCGCCCCGCGCCCCCGGCGAACTCGGCGAGCAGCGGCCCGTCCCGTTCACCGCGCACAGCCGGATGAGCGGCGTCGACCTGACCTGGCCCGACGGGACGAACTGCCTGATCCGCAAGGGCGCTGCCGGCGCCGTCGCCCGCTGGGTGGTGGAGTCCGGCGGGCGGATGCCGATGGAGGCCAAGCCGCTGGTGGACCGGATCGCCGAGGCCGGCGGCACCCCACTGCTGGTCGCCGTCCACGACCGGCACGGCGCCCGCGCGCTGGGCGTGGTCGAACTCAAGGACGTGGTGAAGGAGGGCATCGCCGAGCGCTTCGCCGAGCTGCGCAGGATGGGCATCCGCACCGTCATGGTCACCGGCGACAACCCGCTCACCGCCCGCGCCATCGCCGCCGAGGCCGGGGTGGACGACTTCCTCGCCGAGGCCACCCCCGAGGACAAGCTCGCCCACCTGCGCCGCGAGCAGGCCGCCGGGAACATGGTCGCGATGACCGGCGACGGCACCAACGACGCCCCCGCCCTCGCCCAGGCCGACGTCGGGGTCGCGATGAACTCCGGCACCCCGGCCGCCAAGGAGGCCGGCAACATGGTCGACCTCGACTCCAACCCGGCGAAGCTGATCGACATCATCCGGGTCGGCAAGCAACTCCTCATCACCCGTGGCGCGTTGACCACCTTCTCGATCACCAACGACGTGGCCAAGTTCTTCGCGATCATCCCCGCGATGTTCGCGAACGCCTACCCCGGGCTGCACCACCTCAACATCATGGAACTGCACAGCCCGACCTCGGCGATCGCCTCCGCGATCATCTTCAACGCGCTGATCATCGTCGCGCTGATCCCGCTGGCCCTGCGCGGCGTCCGCTACCAGCCCGCCTCCGCCACCGACCTGCTCCGCCGCAACCTGCGGGTGTACGGGCTGGGCGGGCTGATCCTGCCGTTCCTCGGCATCAAGGCGATCGACCTGCTGATCCAGTTCGTGCCGGGCCTCGGCTGAGACGCACGGAGCACCGCGCGCCGCGCGCCGGAGCTGTCAGAAGGACGTCAAGAAGTGTGCGACCGGCGTCATGGAGCCATCAGCGGCGGTACGGACGGACCGGTTCCGGGGTTCACTGGAATCATCCGAACCAAGGAGTACGGAACCGGGAACACCCGACCGGAGAAACGGAGGCGAACGGCCATGACCGGGACCACCCGAGTGATCGTCGGCCTGAGCGGATCACTGAGCAGTCTGGCCGCCCTCTACCACGCCGTCGGCGAGGCGGCCCGCAGCGAGGCCGTGCTGGTGCCGGTGGCCGCGTGGAACGCGGGCGAACGCGACGGCCTGCGCCCGCTGTCCGAACTGGAGCACGCCGCCCGGCGGCGGCTGGACATCGCCTTCGAGCAGGCCTACGGCGGCTACCCGGCCGGCCTGGTCATCCACCCGCTGGTGGTCAAGGCCGAGCCCGGGCCCGCCCTGGTCGGCGCCGTCACCGGGCCGGAGGACCTGCTGGTCCTCGGCGCCGCCACCCGCCGCCGGTTCGACCGGCTGCGGCACGGCTCGGTGGCCCGGCACTGCCGCCACCGCGCGGGCTGCCGGGTGGTCGAGGTGTCGCCCTCCGCGCTGCTGACCCGGCTCGAACTCCCCGCCCGCACCGGGGCACCGCTCCCGCTGCTCGGGCGCGCCTGACAGCAACTCCCCCGAACCCGCCCGCCGGCTCGACGCGTCACCTCACCCACGCCGAGCCGGCGGGCGCCATCGCGCCCGGGCGCGCCGGTCCGGGGCCCCTGGCCCAGGCCCGACCCGTCGGCGCCCCCAACTGCACCACCGCGTCCGCGTGTTCACGCACCAGCGACAGGTCGTGGCCGATGAGTGCCAGCGCCACCCCGCGCTCGGCGCGCAGCCGGCCCAGCAGGGTCATGATGCCCGCGGCCGTGTCGGTGTCCAGCCCGGAGGTCACCTCGTCGCACAGCAGGACGTCCGGTTCGGCCGCCAACGCCCGGGCGATGGCGACGCGTTGACGCTGGCCGTCGGACAGCTCGTGCGGGTGCCGGGCGGCCAGGTCGGCGGGGAGGCCGACGGCGGCCAGCAGTTCGGCGACCCGGCCGGGGCACTGCTCGTGCGGGGTGGTGTGGTGCAGCCGCAGCGGCCGGGTGAGGGTGGCGCCGACGGTCCGGGCCGGGTTGAGCGCGCCGAGCGGGTTCTGCGGGACGAGTTGGACGCGGCGGCGCTGCTCGCGGGTGCGGGCGTGGTGCGAGCCGGCCAGCGGGGCGCCGTCCAGGGTGAGGGTACCGCCGGTGGGCGGGTGGAGCCCGGCGAGGACCCGGGCGAGGGTGGTCTTGCCCGCGCCGGAGGGGCCGATGATGCCGGTGCAGCTGCCGGGCGCGAGGTGCAGGTCGACCCCGGTGAGGATCCGGCGCCGCCCGCGCCCGTACCCGACGTGGGCTTCGACGCCGAGCGCGGCCAGCCCGACGGCGGTGCGCGCCGCGACCGGTCCGGACGTGCGGCTCGCCCCGGCCCGGATGGCCCCGGCCCGGATGGCGCCGCCGCCCACCCCGGGCCGGGCCGGGGCGAGGACGAGCACCTCGTCGGCGCAGCGGGCGACGAAGGCGGCGTCGTGGCTGGCGAGCGCGACGGCGATGCCGTGCCGGCGGGCGAGTTCGCGCAGCAGGTCGGCGATCTCGTCCCGCAGCGCGGGGTCGAGGCCGGCGCCGGGTTCGTCGAGGAGCAGCAGGTCAGGGCGGCGGGCGAGGGCCCGTGCGAGGGCGACGCGACGCTGCCGGCCGCCGGACAGGGCGCCGGGGAAGGCGAGCCGGTGGCGGCGCAACCGGCGCAGTGGTTCGGGGGCGAGGGCGAGGACGTCCTGACCGAGGACGGTGACCAGCCCGGTGGCGCGGGCGCCCGGTGGCAGGGCGCCGGCGAGGGCGTGCAGCAGGGTGGTCTTGCCCGCGCCGGAGGGGCCGGTGACGGCGTGCACGCGCCCGGGGTGCAGGTCGAGGCTGACCGGGGCGAGCAGCGGGGTGCCGTCCGCGAGGGCGATGGCGAGCCGGTCGACCCGGGCGGTCGGGTTCTCGGTCACAGTCATTCCGCGCGTCCTCCCCCCGAACCGAAATCACTTAGGTTTGCCTACCCTGAAGTTGAGCCCCCAGACAACCCTCCTGCCACACAATGGCTCAGGAGTGACCACCCCGCCGACGTTCTCGGCCGCCGTCCGGCCGTCGGCGCCAAGACGTGCCCGGCGCACGGCCGGCGTCACTGCGGGTCGCGCAGGTGGTCGCTCAACCAGGTCAGCGACGGCGGGAGCAGCCTGGTCCAGGTGGTGAAGTTGTGCCCGCCGGTCTCCACGGTGGCCTGGGCGACCACCAGCGGCGGGCGGGCGGCCGCGGCGAAGGCCACGGAGTCGGCGTAGCCGTGGCCTTCCTCCTTGCTGTCGGCGAGGAGGACGGCGAGGGCGGGCATCGGCAGGTGGGCGAGGCGCCAGTTCAGGTCGGCCTCGTCGCGCCGCTGCTGGCTGCCGCCGAAGAGGTCGCCGGTGGTCGCGTCCTCGGCGGCCTTGAAGTAGCCGGACAGCGAGACCGCCACCGGGAAGGTCTCCGGGTGGACCATGCCGAGCTTGACGGCGCAGTAGCCCCCGGTGGAGTCGCCGATCACGCCGAGGCTGCCGGTGCCGTCGAGCACCCGGTAGGAGGCGCGCAGGCCGGCCGGCACGTCGGTGGTGAAGTAGCGCTGGGCCTGCGGGCCGTTCGGGACGTCCTCGCACTCGCTGTCGCGCGGCATCGACGGCGAGGGGCGCACCAGCACCAGGACGGTCGGCTTCATCGCCCCCCGGCGCAGCAGGTCGAGTTCGTACGCCGGGTAGCGCAGCTTGGTGACCAGGTTGGCGGCGTCCCCCGGGAAGCCGGTCATCACCAGGGCGGCCGGGAAGTGCCGGGCCTCGGCGCCGGGCCGGAAGTACTGCGGCGGCAGGTAGACGTACCCGTCGGTGCTGAGCCCGGTGGTGGTGCCGGGCAGCCGGACCCGGTCGAGCCGCCCGATGGTGGCCGGGTCGCGGTCGGCCCCGTCCGCGCCGGTGATCTCGGCGGTGCCGAGCACCTGCACCCCGGCGGGCACTTCGGCCGGGGTGCTGCTGGGGGTGCCGGTCGGGCTTCCGGACGGAACGACAGGCGGGCTGACGGACGGGCTGACGGACGGGCCGCCGGTCGGGCTGGTCGCCTGGATGACGCCCGTCGCACGGTCGCGCCCGAACAGGTCGGACCAGCTGCTGTAGAACACGAAGTCGTCGTTGACGGCGAGCCCGAGGGTGGCCAGCAGGGCGAACTGGGTGACGGCGATCGTCCCGAGCCGCAGGAACACCGCGGGCCAGCTGCGGACGGCCAGCCGGGGCCAGACCCAGAGCGTGCCGAGCACCGTGAACACCGCGAGCAGCGCCGCCAGCGCCAGCAGCTTGTGACTGGTGAGTCCCATCCGGCCTCCCTGGGGCGCGTCCGACAGCGCGACCCAGGGTAACCAGGTCGGGACCGAACGTCACTCCCGCCGGTCGGCGAGCGCCTGCCAGACCTGGTCGCGCAGGAACGGCGGGTCGGTGAAGCGGATGCCGGTGGCGTCGCGCAGGGCG
The DNA here is from genome assembly GCF_042720685.1 of Kitasatospora sp. NPDC058492. Lineage (NCBI taxonomy): Bacteria > Bacillati > Actinomycetota > Actinomycetes > Kitasatosporales > Streptomycetaceae > Kitasatospora > Kitasatospora sp. NPDC058492. The sequence continues at coordinate 35,223 of NZ_JBHXMU010000073.1, read as the reverse complement.
TTGGCGAAGGCGGGGGCGACCGGGTTGAACGGGCTCTCACTCATCGACTTGGCGCCGAGCGGGCCGATCGCGTCCGAGGTGGTCGAGAAGTGCACCTCGGTGCGCGGCACGTCGGCGTACGCGGGCAGGCGGTAGCGGCGGAACGCGGCCGTGGTGACCTCGCCCCGGTCGTCCAGCAGCACCCGTTCGAACAGCGTCGCGCCGAGCGCCTGGGCGACCCCGCCCTCGACCTGCCCGCGGCACTGCATCGGGTTCATCACCCGCCCGGCGTCGGCGCCGTGCACGCTGCGCAGGATCCGGATCTCCCCGGTGTCCGGGTCGACGGCGAGGCGGAACCACTGCGAGTTGAACGCCACCGAGCGCGGCGAGCCGCCCCAGTGCCCGGTGCCGACGAGGTCGACGCCGCGTTCGCGCGCCGCCGCGTGCAGTTCCTTCAACGGGATGCCGCGCCCGTCGCAGTCGACGGCCTCGGCGCCGAGCCGGACCAGGCTGCGCGGGGTCCGCGCGTACTCGGCGGCGAAGTCGGTCAGCCGTTCGGCGAGCGCGTTCGCGGCCCGCATCACCGCCTTGCCCGCGACCACCGTCCCCGCCGAGCCGAAGGCGCCGGTGTCGTGCCGGACGACGTCGGTGTCGGACTGCCGGATCGCGATCCGGTCGACGGTGGTGCCGAGCGCGCCCGCGGTGATCTGCTGGTGCACGGTGGTCGTGCCGTTTCCGAACTCGGCGGTCCCCACGGCGACGTCGTAACCGCCGTCCTCCAGCAGGGCGACGGCGGCGTCGGCGAAGTGCCCGCCGGGCGGGCCGGTGGCGATCATCGCCATGGCGAAGCCCTGCCCGACCAGCCAGCCCTCGGGGGCGTCCACCGCGCTGCGGTCGTTCGCGAGCGCGTCGCGGACGACTTGCAGGCACTGGTCGAGGCCGTAGCTGGCGATGTGCAGGTCCTCCTCCTCGCCGCCGGGGCTGAGCAGGTGCTCGCCGGGGCCGATGACGTTGCGCTCGCGGAACTCCAGCGGGTCGATGCCCAGCCGGCGGGCCAGTTCGTCCATCGCCGACTCCACCGCGAAGGTCACCTGCCCGAGCCCGTAGCCCCGGAAGGCGCCGGCCGGCACGCAGTTGGTGTACACCGAGTACGCCTCGACCTTCTTGTGCGGCACCCGGTAGACGCCCATCGACTCGCCGACGCTGTGGAACATCACCGCCGGGCCGTGGTTGCCGTACGCGCCGGTGTTGGACACCACCCGGAAGCTGAGCGCCGTGAGCGTGCCGTCCGCCTTGGCGCCCGCCTTGACGGTGATCGTGAACGGGTGCCGGGTGGTGGCGCCGTAGAACTGCTCGGCCCGGGTGAACTCCAGCTTCACCGGCCGGCGCAGCCGCAGCGCCGCCAGCACCGCGATGTCCTCGGTCAGCATCTCCTGCTTGCCGCCGAAGCCGCCGCCGACCCGGCCCGCCACCACCCGGACCTCCTCCTCCGGCAGGTCGAACAGGGCGCAGATCGCGCGCCGGGTGAGGAACGGCACCTGGGTGCTGGAGCGCACCACCAGCCGCTCGCCGGCGCCGTCCTCCCGCTCCTCGAAGGAGACCACGCAGCCGTGCGTCTCCAGGCTGGCGTGCTGCACCCGCTGGGTGCGGAAGGTCTCCTGGTAGACCGCGTCGGCCTCGGCGAAGCCCTGCTCCACGCTGCCGATCTCGCCGTGCACCTCGCCGCACACGTTGTTCTCCGGCCGGGCGATCCGGGCCTGCGGCCCCTTGGCGTGCAGGACCGGCGCGCCGGGCGCCATCGCCTCCTCCGGGTCCAGCACGTACGGGAGTTGCTCGTACTCGACGGCGATCCGGCGGCAGCCCTCCTCGGCGGCGGCCTCGCTGTCGGCGACCACCGCGGCGACCCGCTGGCCGACGAAGCGGACGACGTCGTCCAGCAGCCGGGTGTCGTCCGGGTCCTCGGTCGGGTGCTCGTGCCGGGCCGAGGAGTACAGCCGCTCGGGCGCGTCGTGGTGGGTGAACACCGCGTGCACGCCGGGCACGCGCAGCGCGGCCGCGGTGTCGATGGCGACGATCCGGGCGTGCGGGTGCGGGGAGCGCAGCAGCTTCAGGTGCAGCAGCCCCGGCACCTCCACGTCGAAGGTGTACCGGGCGGCGCCGGTGACGACCTGCGGCCCGGCGGGCGCGCCCAGGCTGCGGCCGACGGCGCGGCCGGCCTCGGGCTCCTCGGTGTGCCGGACACCGCGGATCGCGTCCTCGATCGCCCGGTAGCCGGTGCAGCGGCACAGATTGCCCTTCAACGACCTTGGGAGGTCGGCGAGTTGCTCCTCGTCCAGCGCACTGGCGGTCATCAGGAAACCGGCCGTGCAGAAGCCGCACTGGAAGCCCTGGGCGTCCAGGAACCGCTGCTGCATCGGGTGCAGTTCGCCGTCCTTGGCCAGGCCCTCCACCGTGGTGACGCACCGCCCCTCGGCGCGCGCCGCCGGGTAGAGGCAGCTGTGCACCGGGGTGCCGTCCACCTGCACGGTGCAGGCGCCGCAGTCGCCGGCGTCGCAGCCCTTCTTCACCCCGAACCAGCCGCGCTCGCGCAGGTAGGTGCGCAGGCACTGGCCCGGGCGGGGCTCGGCGTCGAAGTCCCGTTCGTTGACGCGGATCGAGAAGCTCATCCGGCGGCCTCCTCGGCCAGGTCCGGTCCAACCAGGTCCGGTCCAGCCAGGCCCGGCCCGGCCGTACTCGGCGAGGCCGGCCGGGCGGGGTCCAGTTCGCGGCGGATCTGCTCGGCGAACCGGAAGGTCAGGTGCCGCCGCCAGGCGGGCAGTCCGTGGATGTCGTCGACGTACTCCTCGGGCCGGATGCCGTCCCGGACCGCCTCCTCGACGGCGGCCGCGTTCGGCCCCGGCGGGAACCAGAGCCGGATCGGGCGGACGGTGGCGGCGGTGACGGTGATGGTCAGCGAACCGTCCACCGGGTCGAGGGTGCCGATCAGCAGCGCGCCGGAGCGGCCCAGCCCGTACAGCGAGGCCTGGCGGAACGCCGTCCGGGCCGCCAGCGCCCGGCCCGGCAGGGTGATCGAGCGCAGCAGCTCACCCTGCCGCAGGTCCTTGACGCCGGCGCCGGTGACGAACTCCGCCACCGGGACGCGGCGTTGCTCCCCCGACGGGGCCCGCAGCAGGCAGAGCCCGTCCAGGGCGGCGGTCAGCGAGATCATCGGACCGGCGGGCAGGCCGTTGCACAGGTTGCCGCCGACGGTGGCCATGTTCCAGATCTTCCAGGAGGCCAGGAACGCCCGGCAGCACTGCTCGAACAGCGGCGCCGCCGTCCAGGCGGCGGGCTTGGGGTGGCGGGAGAGCTGGGCGAGCGTGCAGGTCGCGGCGATCTCCAGGCCGCCGTCCGGGGTCGGGGTGAGCGGCTCCCAGCCCATCCGGCCGAGGTCGATCAGCCGGCGGATGTGCGGCTGCGGCTCGGAGAACAGGTACGTCCCGCCGCCGAGCCAGGCGTCCCCGGGCCGCCAGGTGCCGCCCCGGCGGGCGTCGCACAGCTCGGCCACCGTGTTCAGATCCATGTCGCTCCATCGCCCCTGGCCGGTCCCGTTCCTTCGGTACGGCGATTGAAGCCGCGGCGACCGGTCGGGCACGAGTGGGCCCGCACACCAGCCGCACCCGGCCCCACCTGGTCGATCGTCCAACGGTGGGCCCTCCCACCCGCATCAACTTCGACAAGGGTGTCGAAGTTGGCGTGAGGGCCGGGCTATGCTGTCCCGAAGTCCGAGGATGACCCCCCTTGCCCCGTCGACGAACGCACCAGCATGGCGCGCCCGACCGGAAGGAGGCGAGACGCATGGACAGCAGCAGTCCGGGCCGCACCACCCGCCCCCACCCCCGCATGCCCCGGTCCGCCTCCGGCAGACGGTGAGCACGGTCGAGACGGTGAACACACCCGTCGCGCACGCTTTCTGACGCAACGTCAAGTTCTCCTGACGCCACGTCCCACACGTCGGCCCTGCCGCCACCGCCGTCCACGGCCCCTTCACCCGCCCCGGTCTTCCCCGCCGAGGAGAGGTATCCCATGACGACGTCCCGGCCCTACCCGCGCCCCGCCGAAGCCGCGGTGCTGCTCACCGTCCTCGCCCTCCTCGTCGCCGAGGAACTCGCCCTCGGCCTGGCCGAGGAGGAGGACCGCCCGGTCATCAACGCCATCCTGATCGGCGCCTCCGGCTCCGGCCTCCTGGCGGTCGGCGCGGTGCTGCTCGGGCGCTGGCTCGACACCCGCCGCCCGCTCCCGTTACCCCCGCCCGGCCCCAACGGCCGCGAGTACAGCGCCCGCGCCCTCGAAGACTTCCCGATGGACGCCGTGCGCCCGCTCCTGCTCGCCCACCAGGCCCCGCAGCTGGGCCAGTTGTACTCCGCCTGGATGCTCGCCCGGGCCGGCCGCCCGGCCCCGTGGATCGCCCGCCGACTCGGCATCCCGCTCGACGCCGCCCACCTCCTCGTCGACGCCGCCCGCACCCGCCACGACTGAGCCGGCGGCGTCAGCGGCGCCGGCCGGGCGCCCCCGCGCCCGCCTGCGCCAGCAGGAACGGCACCAGGCCGCGCTCCGCCAGCGCCGACCGCCAGGCGTCCCGCGCCAGCCCCAGCTCCCCCAGGACGCCGGCCTCCCCGCCGGACTCCGCCGACCTCGACCGCGAGGCCGCGCCCACCAGCCCCAGTCCGCCCACCAGCAGGCTCACCGCGGCCACCCCGGCCGCCACCCACCCGGCGCCCACCAGCGCGTGCCCCAGCACCTCGGCGTCGTCCGCCAGCCCCAGCGCGTACCCGAGCAGCAGGAGGATCGCGGCCGCCACCCCGGCGATGATCGGCACGATCACCCCCAGCACCCCCCACCACCCGGACACCCGCTGCCGCCCCGGCTCGTCCACCGGCAGCCGCGCCACCGCGTCCTGGTCCGCCCGCAGCGCCGCGTACCGCTCGTACTCGGGCGCCGCCGCCGCCAGCACGAACTCCGCGTTCTCCCGGGCGCACCGCCGCAACCGCTCCACCCCCGGCCCCTCGTCCCCCACCGCCCGCAGGGCCGCCCGCACCTGCGACCCGGCCAGCGCCCTCCCCAGCTCCGTCTCGAAATCGGCCCGATCCTGCTGCGGCAGTCGAAGCGGCCTGTCCATGCCGTGCCCCCGTTCACTGTTCTCCATGTTCTACAGAACTGTAGAACATGGCAGCGGATAGCAGCAGCCCCGTTCACCTGTGGGCTTGCGATTCAGGAGCGGCCGGCACCCGGCGCCCACGCGGCCGACGGACCGGTCGACTCAGGACACCGTCAGGATCCCCCGCATGAAGTGGTGGAGGGTGCACAGGTACGAGGAGGCGCCCGGCCGGGCCGGCGCGGTGAAGGTCGCGGACGCGCCCGGGGCGATGGTGCCGGTGTCGAAACTGCGGTCCTGGGCGGTGAGGGTGTGGTCGACGGTGTCGGCGTTGCGGACCGTGACGACGGCGCCCGGGCGGACGGTGAAGTTCGCCGGCTCGAACACGAAGTCCCTGATGGCCACCGCCCCCGGGGCGGGAGCGGTGGCCGAGGACGGCGAGGCGGCCGGGGCAGCCGGAGTCGCCGGGGTCGCCGAAACGGACCCGGTCGGCCCCGGGCCTGAAGCCGAGCCCGAATCCGGGCCTGCGTCCTGGCCTGAATCCGGGCCTGAATCCGGGCCGCCCACGCTGACGGAGCAGGCGGCGAGGGCGGCGCCGAGGAGCACGGCGGCCACGGCCCGGGCCCGCGGACGCATCAGGAGCTGAAGAGCGAGACCCGCCGGGCGTCGGAGGACGCGGGCGGGGTGGCGCCGAGGTCGGAGACCGTGGCGATCAGGACGGCGTCCGCGCCCGGGATCCAGTTGACCGTCTTGGACTGGACGACGAGCTGCCGCTGCCGCGCCGTCCCGTCGCAGATCACGTCCGCCTCGGCCGTCCGGCTGGAGCCGAAGGCCATCGAGGAGGTGTCCTCCGGGTCCCGCTGCTCGACCGAGACGGTGAGCGACCGGGCCTCCTCCGCGACCCCGCAGACGTACTCGACGTCGACCCGGACCCGGCCGGGGACCTTCGGGTCGATCCGGGCCTCACCGAGAGTGACGCCCGTGGGGGCCGAGTCCCCGTCCCGCACCCGGGCCGGGGCGGCCACCGAAGCTGCGGCCGGCGCCGGATCGGCGGCCAGGGCGGGTGCCGTGAGCCCGCCGAGGGCCGTGGTGAGGGCCGTCACAATGATCCACCGCTGCACTGCCAACCTCCCATAACTGAAACCGTGTTGCGGCCGACGCTAACCGCCCCGCCAGTGGCCCGCGCGCCGGGGCGGGCACCCGTCGCACGGACAGCCCAGCCACGACGGCGACCCGCCGTCACCAACGGCCCAACCCGCCGCCCGACCGCCCGTCACACCGGACCGGCCCGCCGCGACGACCCTCCGTCACCACCCGCCCTGCATGGACCAGCGCCCCTCGGCCGCCCGCCCCAGGGCCGCCTGAACGGACGAAGGGCCCGCCGCGCGGTACGCGCGACGGGCCCGGGGCGGCGCAGTGCTCGAGCTCAGGACGCGGCGAGCTCACGGCACCGCAGGCTCAGGACGCGGCGAGCCAGGCGGCCGGGCCGCCGACCTGGGCCCAGTTGGTGCCGCCCAGCCACTTGAAGACGCCGCCGCGGTCCGGGCTGAGCCCGTACACGGTGCCGGCGCCGTCGATGCTGAACTCCGCACCGGGGCCGCCGATCCGCGACCAGCTGTTGGGCGCCCCGCCGTAGCGGAAGACGTCGCCACTGGTCGGGTCGGTGGCCAGCAGGGTGCGGCCGCCGCCGGCCACGATGCTGCCGGCCGGGCCGCCGACCTGGGCCCAGGTGGCGCCGCCCTGCCACTGGAACACGCCACCGCGGTCCGGGGTGAGCCCGTACACACCGCCCGCGTCGTCGACGGCGAACTGGGCGCCGGGGCCGCCGATCCGCGACCAGCTGTTGGGCGCCCCGCCGTAGCGGAAGACGTCACCGCTGGTGGGGTCGGTGGCGATCAGGGTGTTGCCGCCGGCGACGATGCTGCCGGCCGGACCCCCGATCTGGGTCCAGTTGGTACCGCCCTGCCACTGGTACACGCCGCTGCGGTCCGGGCTGAGCCCGAAGACGTGTCCGCCGCCGTCCACGGCGAACTGGGCACCCGGACCGCCGATCCTCGTCCAATTGTCGGGGCTCCAGTTGTACGCGTAGAGGTCGCCGGTGGCCGGGCTGGTGGCGACCAGACCGCCACCGCCGGAGACGATGGTGGCGGCCGGGCCGCCGACCTGGGTCCAGGTGGCGCCGTTCCAGTTGAAGACGGCGCCGCGATCAGGGGCGAGCGCGAAGAGGGCGGTCGAGACCGCGATCGGGGCACTCGGCCGCGCGACGGACGCGGCCGCGCTCACCGGTGCGAGTGCGACGGCGGACGCGGTGGTGGCCTGGGCCGGGACCGCCAGCAGCGGGGCGGCTCCGAAGGCGAGCGCAAGGCCGGTGAGGAGGAGTTTGCGGGTCGTGGCACGGAGGTGCATCGCTTCCAACCTTCTGATGGTTTGGGAGTGCGAGTGGCACGTGCTGTTGATCCGAGCGGCTGATCCGAACTGCCTACAATAGACATGGACATGCCATACGCCAGTCTTGCCTACTGCTCCACGGCCTGTCCTACGACGAACTGCGGATTGTCCGCCGCACCCGGGTGCGGTACAAGGCGCCCCCGGGCCGCCGCGCCCTCCACGCGGCGGGCCCCTCAAGGACGCGAGGCGTCACCGGCGCCCGGCGCCGACCTCGGAGCCGGTGCGCTCGTCCTCGCCTTGGTCCTCGCCCTGGACGTCGCTCCGGTCGTCGTTCCGGTCCCGGTCGCCCCAGCCGTCGCTGCGGTCGCGGTACAGGGTGAAGCGGTCGAAGAGCACCGGCGTCGGGAACGGGTTGGCCGCGGTGGCGGACGGGGAGTGGTAGTAGCTGACGGTGATGGTGGTGCGGCCGCCCGGCACCGGCCCGGGGTCAACGTCGAAGACTGCGACGCCGTACGGGAAGGCGGTGTCCGGGTCGGTGACCGCGGACCAGTGGGCCTTCTCCTTCGCGTCCGGGTCGGCCTTGAAGGTGAGCCGCTGGGTGCGCACGGAGGCCTGGCGGACGCCGTCCGCGTCGGCGGGCAGGTAGACGTCGTCGTGGCCGGCGGTGCCGCCGCCGCCGAGGATCAGGTGGACGGTGCCCTGCGAGGTGTCGATCCGGCGCAGGTCGTCGTCGGCGACGGCCGGGGTGAGCAGGCCGCCCGGCTCGGTGCCGCGGACGGGGTGGGTGCGCTCGTAGTCGTGGTCGTGCCCGGCCAGGACGAGGTCGACGGAGTAACGGTCGAGCAGCGGCATCAGCTTCTCGCGGATGCCCATGTCGCCGCCGTGGCTGGCGGCCGAGGAGGACATCGCGAACTGGTGCAGGTTGACGACGACCCAGTCCACCGCGCGGCCGCGCCGGGCGCGCGCCAGGGTGCGTTCCAGCCAGCGGAGTTGGGCGCCCTCGCTGTAGTCGCTGATGTAGATGGACTGGCCGGTGGCCGGGTCGAGGCTGGCGTCGTCCTCGACGGCGATCTCGTTGCCGTCGAGGCTCACGAACAGCACCGAACCGACCTGGAAGCTGTACCAGTTGCCGCAGTAGTCGCGGGTGCCGTTGTCGGGCAGTTCGAAGCGGGTCAGGTAGGAGGCGTAGCCGAGGTCCCCGCCGCCGACCTCGACCTCGTGGTTGCCGGGCGCGGGCATCCAGGGCCGGCCGGCGGCCGACTTGGCGAGGTTGTTCATGAACGCGTTCCAGCACTGCGGCTGGCGCTGCGGGTTGTTGTTGGCGTACGCGAGGTCGCCGTTGAGCAGGTGGAACAGCGGCGCGAACTGCTCGACCTGGCGGACGGCGGCGGCGCCGTGGATCGAGGACTTGCTGAACACGTTGTCGCCGGTGCCGAGATCGCCGAAGCTGGTGAAACGGAACGCGGCCCGGCCGCGCGCGGGCGCGGTGCGGAGGGTGCCGCGCACCGGGCCGGAGCCGTCGTGCAGCACCTCGTAGACGTACGTGGTGTCGGGCCGCAGGCCGTCCAGGCGGACGTGGTGGGTGTACGTCTCGACCTTGTTGAGCCCGTCGACGTAGGTGCGGGTCTCGGCGTCCACGGTGTGGCCGGCGCCGCCGCGCGGGGTGCCGATCCGCACCCGGGGGCGGCGCACGGTGGCGGCCGTCGCCCAGGAGACGGTCATCTCGCGGGACGGCTCGTTGCCCCACTGGAGGTGGATCTGCTCCGGTCCGGGGGTGCCCGCCAGGGCCGGCTGCGTCCAGAGGAGGGTGGACGCGGGCAGCGCGGCCAGCGCACCGGCGGCGGTACCCGTCCGAAGGACCGTTCTGCGCGAGGGATGTGACACTGTCGCCTCCAAGGCTCCGGGAAACGCCCAGGAGAGTCCCAGCCGAACCGGGCGCCCGGGCCACCGGCGAAGGTTCTTCCGGCGAACGTCAGTTGAACGCCGGATCGGATCGGGCGGCGATCAACCGTGACACCGGTCAGGCCGGTCACACCGGTTACGCCGGGAGGATTACCGATCCCTGACGGCCGGTCCGTCCACGCCCGATCCGCCGCCCCGCGCGGCTAGCGTCGGCGGCATGGAGATTCTGGTCACCGGCGGAGCCGGGTTCATCGGGTCGGCCGTGGTCCGCGCGCTGGTCGCGGCCGGGCACGGGGTGCGGGTGCTGGACGCGCTGCTGCCCGCCGTCCACCGCTCGGGGCGGGCCCCCGAACTGCCCGGGGGCGTGGCCTTCGAGCAGGGGGACGTCCGGGACGCCGCCGCCGTGCAGCGGGCGCTGGCCGGGGTGGACGCGGTCTGCCACCAGGCGGCGATGGTCGGCCTCGGGCTGGACCTCGACGACGCCCCCGCCTACGCGGGCTGCAACGACCTCGGCACGGCCGTCCTGCTCGCCGCGATGGCCCGCGCCGGCGTCCGCCGCCTCGTCCTGGCCGGCTCGATGGTGGTGTACGGGGAGGGCCGCTACCGCTGCCCCGCGCACGGCGACGTCGCCCCGGGCCCGCGCCGCCCGGCCGACCTGGAGGCCGGGCGCTTCGAACCGCCCTGCCCGGCCTGCGGCCGCGCCCTGAGCCCCGGCCTGGTCGCCGAGGACGCCCCGGCCGACCCGCGCAGCGTGTACGCGGCCACCAAACTCGCCCAGGAGCACCTGGCCTCCGTGTGGGCCCGGGCCTGCCAGGGCGCCGTCCTGACGCTCCGCTACCACAACGTGTACGGGCCGGACATGCCGCGCGACACCCCGTACGCGGGGGTCGCCTCGCTGTTCCGCTCGGCGCTGGCCCGGGGCGATGCCCCCCGGGTGTTCGAGGACGGCGGCCAGCGCCGGGACTTCGTCCACGTCGAGGACGTCGCCGCGGCCAACCTCGCCGCACTGGAGGCCCTTGCCGCCCGCGCGCCGGGCAGCTCCCGCGCCTACAACGTGGGCAGCGGCGAGGTCCGCACGATCGGCGAGCTGGCCGGGGCGCTGGCGGCGGCGTACGGCGGCCCGGCACCGCTGGTGACCGGCGAGTACCGCCTGGGCGACGTCCGGCACATCACCGCCGACTCCTCCCGGCTGCGCGCCGAACTCGGCTGGCGCCCGCAGGTGCCGTTCTCCGCCGGGATGGCCGAGTTCGCGGCGGCGCCGCGGCCCGGCGCCGCACCTGACTGCCCGTCCGATGTCGGCCGGAACTCGCCGGTGAAGAGCGGAGGATGGGGCTAGCCTGGCGGCATGGTTGCAAACTACAAGGGAGATGTGGCCGTGAACGACCAGGAATTCGTCAGCGCACCCGCCCTGATCCTCCGGTCCCTCTCCGCCGACCCCGGCCGGCGGGCCATCGTCACCGCCGACGGCGTCGAGATCACCGCCGGCGACTTCGCCGCCGCCACCTACCGCCTCGCCCACGAGCTCATCGCCCGGGGCGTCACCCGCGGGGACACCGTCACCCTCCTCACCGGCAACACCGCCGAGGCACTCGGCGCCCGCTACGCCGCGGGCCTCGCAGGTGCGCGGGTGGTCACCCTGTACGACGGCATGAGCACCCCCGTCCTGGCCGAGGTCGCGGCAAGCGTCGACGCCGCCGTCCTCCTCGTGGACGCCGAACGGTACGCGGAGGCCGCCCAGTTGCTGCCCCTGATCGACGTGCCGACCGTCCTGCGCCTCGGCCCCGGACCGGCGACCGTCGGCGAGGACGTGATCGCCGCCGCCGCGAACCGCCCCGCCGAGCCGCCCGCCGTCCGGATCGGCCCGGACGACGACCTCGGCATCCGCCACACCGGCGGTACCACCGGAATCCCGAAGGGCATCGTCAGCCTGCACGGCCCCTACCGCGGCGTCTTCGACACCTCGTTCGGCTCCGCCGGCACGGCCGACGAGGCGCCCCGCTTCCTCGCCGCCACCTCGCTCGCCCACCTCGCCGGGATCTTCTCCGACCTGACGCTCCACCACGGCGGCACGGTGGTCCTCCAGCGCACCTTCGACCCCGGCGAGGTCCTGGCCGCCGTCGAGCGCGAGCGCATCACCAGCCTCTGGGCGCTGCCGCCGCTGCTCTACCAGCTGCTCGACCACCCGGCGATCGGCCGCACCGACCTGTCCAGCCTCCGGCAGATCATGTACGGGGGCTGCGCCGCCTCGCCCACCCGGATCCGCGAGGCGCTCAAGGTGTTCGGGCCGGTCCTGGTAGGCATCTACGGGATGTCCGAGGCGCAGCTGATCTCCTTCCTCACCCCGGAGGGGCACGACCGGATCGCGCAGGGCGGCCAGGTCTCGGTCGGCCGGCCCCTCCCGGGCGTCGACGTGGAGATCCGCGCCGAGGACGGCACCGGGCTGCCGACCGGAGAGCAGGGCGAGGTCCACATCCGATCGGCCGGACTCATGGCCGGGTACTGGAAGCGGCCCGACCTGACCGCCGAGGTGCTGCGCAACGGCTGGCTGAACTCCGGCGACGTCGGCTACTTCGACGCGGACGGCTACCTCTACCTGGCCGACCGGGTCAAGGACCTGATCATCGTGGTCGGCGGGCACGTCTACCCGTCCGAGGTGGAGGACCTCCTCCTCACCCACCCGGCGATCGCCCGCTGCGCGGTCTTCGGCGTGCGCGACGCGCAGGAGGCGGAGCACGTCCACGTCGCCGTCGTTCCCGCTCCGGGGCAGCAGCCCGAGTTGGCGGACGTCCAGGCGTTCGTCACGGCCCGCAAGGGGCGGATCTACGCGCCGGAGGCCCTGCACCTCGTGGACGAGATCCCGCTGACGTCGGTCGGCAAGCCGGACAAGAAGCGGCTGCGCCAGGCCGTGGCCGAGTAGGCCGAGTAGGCCGCGCGCTCGAAAGGCGGACCCCGGGACCTGCCTCGTCATTCCCTCCGGGCGCGCGGCGCGGGCAGGGCGATCTCGAAGCAGCAGCCCCCGGCGACGTTGCGCACCTCCGCCCGCCCGGCGTGCGCCTCGACGATGCCGCGCACGATGGCGAGCCCGAGCCCGGCACCGCTCTCGCCGGGCTCGCCGGCGGCCCGGCCGTCGTCGCGGCGCGGCGTGCGGGCGGAGCCGCCGCGCCAGCCCGTCTCGAACACCCGGGGCAGGTCCTGTTCCGGGATGCCGCCGCAGCCGTCGGTCACCGACAGCACCACCTCGTCGGCCTCCCGCCGGGCAGCGACGGCCACCACGCCGTCCGCCGGGGTCGAGCGGATCGCGTTGACCAGCAGGTTGCCGAGCACCCGGGTGATCTCCCCGCTGTCCACCTCGACCGGCTCGGCAGCCGCCGGCTCGTCGGCCACCTGCCGCCCCTCCAGCCGGACGCCGCGCCGCCGGGCCAGCGGGTACGCCCCGGCGAGCGCGTCGTCCACCAGGTCGTACACCGAGACCCGGGTGAGCGAGAGGGCGAGCGCGCCCGCCTGGATCCGGGAGAGCTCGAACAGGTCGTCCACCATGCCGGTGAGCCGTTCGACCTCGGTGCCGATCCGCACCAGGTAGCGGTCGGGGTCCTCGGCGACGCCGTCCTCCAGCGCCTCGGCCATCGCCCGCAGGCCGGCCAGCGGGGTGCGCAGGTCGTGCGAGATCCACGCGACCAGCTCCCGGCGGGAGTGCTCCAGGGCCTGCTCGCGCGCCCGGGACTCCGCCAGCCGGGCACTGGTGGCGGCCAACTCCTCGCTCAGCGCGGCGAGTTCCGCGCCGAGCGGATGGTCGGGCGCGGTGAACCCGGCGTCGCTGCCGACCGTTCGGACGGCCTCGGTCAACGCCCGGCTGCCGGCCACCACCTGGCGGCCGAGCAGCGCGGCGGTGAGCAGCGAGACGACGGCGGCCATACCGAGCACCGTGATGACCACGCCGAGGTCGTGGGTGGACAGGAACATCGCCTGCGCCACGGCGAACGTCCCGGAGGTCACCGCGAGGACGGTCACGACCGCCACGCAGAACAGGGACAGGGCGACGGAGCGGCGGCGCAGCAGCCGGATCGCCGCCCAGCCGAGCAGGCCGGCTCCGCCCGCGCCGAGGGCGGCGAACAGGGCGATCAGCAGCAGGTCCTTCACTCCGCACCGCCCTGCGGGCAGGCCCGGTCGCGGGGAGCCGGATCGTGGGGCGCCGGATCGTAGCGGTAGCCGACGCCCCAGACGGTGCTGATCAGGGCGGGCGCGGCCGGGTCGTCCTCGATCTTCTCGCGCAGCCGCCGGACGTGGACGGTGACGGTGGAGAGGTCGCCGAAGTCCCAGCCCCAGACCCGCCGCATCAGGCTCTGCCGGGAGAACACCGTGCCGGGGTGCCGGAGCAGGAACGCCAGCAGGTCGAACTCCCGTAGGGTGAGGGCGAGTTCGCGCGCGCCCCGGTGGGCGCGGCGGGCCTTCGGGTCGAGCGTGACGTCCCCCGAGCGCAGCACCCCGCCGACCGTCCCGTCGGCCGTCCCGTCACCCGCCCCGTCGGCGGTCCCGCTCCCCGCCCGGGCGCGGCGCAGCACCGACTGCACCCGCAGCACCAGTTCGCGCGGGCTGAACGGCTTGGTGACGTAGTCGTCCGCGCCCAGCTCCAGGCCGAGGATGCGGTCCGCCTCGTCGCCCTTGGCGGTGAGCAGCACCACCGGCAGCGCGGCGCCCCCGGCGGAGGCCCGCAGCCGGCGCAGCACCTCCAGCCCGTCGAGGCCGGGCAGCATGAGGTCCAGCACCAGCAGGTCGGGGCGGGTGCGCTCGGCGAGGTCCAGGCCCAGCGCACCGTCGGCGGCCCGGTCCACGTGGTGCCCGGCGCGGGTGAGGTAGCCGGCGACGACCTCGGCCACGGTCGGGTCGTCGTCGATCACCAGGATGTGCGAGGTGTCGTTCACCTCGCCGAGGATAGGAGGCCTCGGCGGTGGACGCGGACGGAAGCGGGCCCGCGTTCGCGTTCCGTAAGATCCGCCGCCCGCACCTCGCCCGACCCGGACCAGCCCAGCCCAGCCCGATGCGGCCCGGCCCGATCCGCCGGACGGGTCAGCCGCCGAGGCGTCCGACTTCCGTAAGGCTGCGCCGCCGCCGCACCCCGCCGTCCCGCACTTAGCGTGGCCGGGTGACTTCACCCACCTCCCCCGTCTCCCCCGTCGACGTCGTGCTGCCCTGCCTCGACGAGGCCGCCGCGCTGCCCTGGGTGCTGGGGCGGATCCCGGACGGCTGGCGGGCCGTCGTCGTCGACAACGGCTCCCGGGACGGCTCCGCCGACCTCGCCCGCTCGCTCGGCGCGACGGTGGTCGAGGAGCCCCGGCGCGGGTTCGGCGCCGCCTGCCACGCCGGGCTGCGCGCCGCCACCGCCGACCTGGTCTGCTTCCTGGACTGCGACGGCTCCCTCGATCCCGCCCAGCTCCCGCTGGTCACCGGCCCGGTGCTGGCCGGCTCCGCCGACCTGGTGCTGGGCCGCCGCCGCCCGGCCACCGCCGGGGCGTGGCCGCTGCACGCCCGCCTGGCCAACACCGTCCTGGCCCGACGGCTGCGCGCCCGCACCGGCGCGCCGCTGCACGACCTCGGCCCGATGCGGGCCGCCCGCCGGGAACAGCTGCTGGCCCTGGGGCTCGGCGACCGGCGGTCCGGCTACCCGCTGGAGATGGTGCTCGCCGCCTCGGCCGCCGGGCTGCGGATCACCGAGACACCCGTCGACTACCTGCCGCGCGCGGGCCGCTCCAAGGTCACCGGCACCCTGCGCGGCACCCGCCAGGCCGTCCGCGACATGCGGGCCGTGCTGGCCGCGCCCCCGCCGACCCTGCTGGTGATCGCCAAGTCGCCCGTCCCCGGCCGGGTGAAGACCCGGCTCACCCCGCCGTGCACCCCCGAACAGGCCGCCGCCCTGGCCGAGGCCGCCCTCGCCGACACCCTGCACACCCTGGGCACGATGCCGGCCGGGCGGCGCGTGCTCGTCCTGGACGGCGAACCGGGCGGCTGGCTGCCCCCCGGCTGGGAGGTCGTCGCGCAGACCGGCGGCGGGCTGGACGAACGGCTGGCCGCCGCCTTCGCGCACGCGGCCCGGGTGGCCCCGCACGCCCCGGCGCTGCTGGTCGGGATGGACACCCCGCAGCTGAGCGCCGCCGCGCTGGCCGAGCCGCTGTCGGCCGCACGGCGGGCGGGCACGGACGCCTGGTACGGCCCGGCGGCGGACGGCGGCTTCTGGGCGCTGGGCCTGGCCCGGCCGACCGCCGAACTGGCCGCGCGCCTGCTGCACGGCGTGCCGATGTCCACCGCGAGGACCGGCGCGACACTCCTGGAACGCCTCGCCGCAGCCGACTTGACGATCCATCAGCTTCCATCACTCACCGATGTGGACACCGTCGAGGATGCCCGCCGCGTCGCCGCCGAGGCCCCGGACAGCCGTTTCGCCGCCCAGCTGGTGACGGTCGACCTGAAGCCGGAGGTGGCGAGTTGACGACCACCACCGCCTGGGTGGACGACCCGTTCGCCGACGCCGTCCGCACCGGGCGCGGCCCGCTCTGGCTGCGCCGCGAGGACGGCCACCGCCTCCGGCTGGAAATCGAACGCTGGTGCGCCCCGGCGGCCGGCGCCGACCACAGCCTGCTCCGGCGCTGCGCCCGCCGTTCCGCGCCCGTCCTCGACCTCGGCTGCGGGCCCGGGCGGCTGGTCGCCGCGCTGCTCGCCCTCGGCGTCCCGGCCCTAGGCGTCGATGTGACCAGGGCGGCCGTCGCCCGCACGGTCGGACTGGGCGGCCCGGCGCTCTGCCGCTCGGTCTTCGACCGGCTGCCCGCCGAGGGCCGCTGGGGCGCCGCGCTCCTCGCCGACGGCAACCTCGGCATCGGCGGCGACCCGGACGCCCTGCTCCAGCGGGGCGCCGAACTCATCGCGCCGGACGGGCTGTTGCTGGTCGAGGTGGAGCCCGTGGAGGTGGACGAGCAGGTCACCGTCCAGGTCGAGGGCCCGGACGGCCGACTCGGGCCGGCCTTCCCCTGGGCCCGGCTCGGCACGGCCGCCGCCCTCAGGCGGGCCCACGCCGCCGCCGGGCTGGTCGAAGCGGAACGCTGGACCTCGCACGGCCGCCGCTTCCTCGCCCTGCACAAGCGGTGAGGCGCACACGACCGCTGCTCCGGACGGCCACGGCCGCACCGCCCCCGGGACGGCGGTGCGGCCGTAGCACCGCTCGGACGGCAGGGAGGCCGGAAGGCCGCCCGCGATCGAGATCGACAGGGCGGCGAGGAGGAAGATTGGCGCCGGGGTCCAAGGAGCCTTGCAGGATGCCGGTCGTGCACCACGCGTGCGGCTGTCGCCCAACCGCCTCTTGGCCCCACGGTCAGGGGTGCCCCGGCGGCACCCTTCGAGGCGTCCCGGCCGAGCCTGCCACATGCCCCGGGCCGCGACAAGACGTCCGACCGGCCGCCTACTCCCGGCCCACCGGCCGCCACTGCGGGTGCTCGCGCTCGGCCCACCGGCGCTCCACCAGCCCGGTCCGCATCCCGAGCCGCGCCTGCGGATCCCGCCAGGCCATCCGGACGTGCCCGACCACCACGACGGCGATGGCCGCGGCCAGCCAGTCGTGGACGAAGGTCGCCCCGGTCCGCCAGGAGGGCGGGGCGAGACGGGGCAGCCACATCAGCAGCCCGGTGCCGACGATCACCAGCATCGAGCCGAGCGTCCACTGCGCGTAGAGCTTCTGCCCGGCGTTGAACTTGCCCGCCGGCCGGTGCGGGGTGCGGCGCCGGACGGCGCGCAGCCAGTCCCAGTCCGCCGGGGTGAAGCGGCTCAGCCGGGCGGCGTCCGCGCGCAGCGCCCGCGAGGCGAGCCCGAGCAGCAGCGGCACGGGCAGCGCGAGGCCGCACCACACGTGCACCGTCACCACCAGCCGCCGGTTGCCGACCAGTTCGGCGAGCGGGGCGAGGTAGAGGCAGGCCGCCGTGGCCAGGCAGACGCCGGTCAGCGCGGCGGTCGTCCGGTGCACCCAGCGCTCGGCCCGGGTGAAGCGCAGCAGGAGTTCAGCCGGTGGGCGCATCGTCACGTCCGTTCGACCGGCCGACCCAGGCGTCGACGTCGTACCCGTTGCGCTCCCAGTAGCCCGGCTCCACCGAGCCGGTCACGGTGATCCCGGAGAGCCACTTGGCGGACTTGTAGAAGTACATCGGCGCGACGTACAGCCGCACCGGGCCGCCGTGGGTGTGGGAGATGGGGTTGTCCTGCATCCGCAGCGCGACCAGCACGTCGTCCCGTCGGGCCTGCGCCAGCGTCAGGCTCTCGGTGTACGCGCCGTCGAAGCAGCTGAACCGGACGGCCCCGGCCCCCGGCCGCACGCCCGCGGCGTCCAGCAGGTGCGCGAGCGGCACCCCCTCGAACGGGGTGTCCGGCACCCGCCACCCGGTCACGCACTGCACGTCCCGCACGAGCCGCCGCTGCGGCATCGCCCGCAGGTCCGGCAGGCGGAACGTCGCGGGCCGCTCCACCATCCCGTCGACGCTGAGCGTGTAGTCCGCCACGCTCCGCTCCGGGACGGACGACACCACCGAGTAGTACCGGAATCCGTTGTTGCCCGGCAGCAGCCCGCTCAGTCCGCTCGGGTCCCGTTCGGCCAACCCCGACTCGGCCCGTTGCAGGTACGGCCCCGCCGCCACCCCGACGGCCCCGAGCCCGAGCAGCCCGAGCACCACCCGCCGCCCCACCGGGGTGCCCCTGCCTTCTTCGCCTGTTCTGTCCACGCCCCGATTGCACCAGCCCGAGCCCGGCCGGCGCGAGGCCCGGCACCGGTCCGTCAGCCTTTCGTCATCTCCGCCAGCAGGGCCCCACGGCCCAGCGGCGGGGCAGCCGAGCGGCGGGAGATCGTTTTCCAGTCAAGTTCGACGATCTTTCGAATCCCGTATTCCCCCAGGTCCGACCGCGCCACTACGGTGCCACGCATCCCCGTTGTTCCCCTCTCCCCGGCCGGCCGCAACCGCCGGGGCTACCGATCGGACCGGTGCGCCGTGACCAGAATCCTCCGTCAGCTGTGGACCCACGCGGGAAGAGCGGCGGCCGTCGTCGCGCTCCTCGCCGCCGCCCTCACCGGCACGGCGGCCGGAACCGCCACCGCCGCCACCCCGGCCGCCCCCGCGGCAACCGCCTCGGTGGGCGGCTGGACCTGCCCCGGAACGCCCGTCCCGGACGGCTACGTCATCACCATGTTCAACTCCAGCGGCTGCAACAACCACGGCGCCTGGTTCCAGGCGCCCGCCCAGAACCGCCTGTGGACCTGCTCCGGCTCGCCGATCGTCTCCGGCTACGTCCTGACCAACTACAACCCCCAGGGGTGCAGCGGCGTCGGCGCCTGGTTCCACGAACTGGTCCGCAACGGCATCTGGACCTGCCCCTACTCGCCGATCCCGGCCGGCTACCGCAGCACCAGCTACGACGCCCGCGGCTGCAACGGCCTCGGCGCCTGGCTCACCATCAAGGCCTGACCCACACCCGGCGGGGCCCGACCGGAACTCCGGTCGGGCCCCGTCCGCGTCGTCAGGTCACCGCGTCGTCAGGTCGTCACGTCGCCATTCCGGGCCGAACACTCCGCACACGCAGCACAGGCAACGCGCGCCGCACACACCGTTTCACCAGCAGAAAAGAAGTCCGCCCGCAGCGGACGAGAAAAAAGGCACAGGAGGAAAAACCACTCCCGGCCACTTCTAACTTATAGCGTACGGGGGGCCTTGCGGCAAGGCCCCGGTCGTGCCGCACAATCGTCGACCTGAACCGGAATCCGCGGAAATTTGGGGTCGCGAAAATGCGTGTGCTGTTGTCGACGTACGGGTCCCGCGGGGATGTCGAACCGCTGGTGGGGCTCGCGGCGCGGCTGCGGGAGTCCGGCTCGCAGGTGCGGGTGTGTGCGCCGCCGGACGAGGACTTCGCGCAGCGGTTGGCCCACATCGACGTGCCGCTGGTGCCGGTCGGCCCGTCGGCGCGGGCGCTGACGGCGGCGCCGGCGTCGCCGTCGTCCCTGCCGGAGTGTGCGGCCGCGGTGATCGCCGGGCAGTTGGAGGCGGTCACGGCGGCGGCCGAGGGCTGCGACGTGCTGGTGGCCACCGGCATGCTGCCGGCTGCGGCGGGCGCGCTGTCGGTGGCCGAGAAGCTGGGCATCCGCTCCGTGTCGGTGACCTTCCAGCAGCTGACCCTGCCCTCGCCGGGCCGCCCGCCGCTGGCGTACCCGGGCCGGCCGTTCCCGCCGGAGGTGACCGACAACCGGGTGCTGTGGGGCCTGGACGCCGAGAGCATCAACGCGCTGTTCGGCGCGGCGCTCAACACCAACCGGGCGTCGATCGGCCTGCCGCCGGTGGACGACGTCCGCGGCTACGTCATCGGCGACCGGCCGTGGCTGGCGACCGACCCGGTCCTGGACCCGTGGCAGGAACCGGCGGACCTGGACGTCGTGCAGACCGGCGCGTGGATCCTGCCGGACCGACGCCCGCTGCCGGCCGGGTTGGAGGCCTTCCTGGCCGCCGGCGCACCGCCGGTGTACGTGGGCTTCGGCAGCATGCCGATGCTCGCCTCCCAGGACGCCGCCCAGGTGGCCGTCGAGGCGGTCCGCGCGCAGGGCCGTCGCGTGGTCGTGGCCCACGGCTGGGCCGGCCCGGGGCGTGTCCGGGCCCCGATCGACGACCGGGGCGACTGCTTCGTCGTCGGCGAGGTCAACCAGCAGGCGCTGTTCGGCCGGGTGGCCGCCGTCGTGCACCACGGCGGGGCGGGCACCACGACGACGGCCACCCGGGCCGGCGCGCCCCAGGTCGTCGTCCCGCAGACCGCGGACCAGCCGTACTGGGCCAGCCGGGTGGCCGAGCTGGGCATCGGCGTGGCACTCGACGGGCCGACCCCGACCACCGAGTCCCTGTCCGCCGCGCTCAGGACGGCCCTCGCCCCCGAGACCCGGGTGTGGGCGACCGCCGTGGCCACCATGATCCGCACCGACGGCGCGGCGCTGGCCGCACAACTGCTGCTCGACGCGGCCGGCCGCTGAGGCGTGCCGGATAATTCCACCCGCCGCCACCCCCGATTTCCCGGCCGACCGCCCGAGGAATCGAAAAGCTCAAAGCACCTGGAGCCAGGTTTGTCCCCCATCTCGTCCTCCCCATCCTCCTCGTCCTCCTCATCCGAGTCCTCTTCGTCCTCCTCGTCCGAACCGAATTCGCCCGCCGACGACTGGCGGTCCGGCGAACTGCGGGCGGAGAACGCGTACGTCGGCAGGCTGTACGAGCGCCTCGAAGCGCAGCGCGCACTCGCGGCCGCCCGGCTGCGCCAGGTCCACCTCCAGGAGAAGGGCGGGACGATCCAGGCCCTCCTGGAGCGCGACACCATGGAGATCCACCACACCCGCCGGCTGGCGGCGCTGCACGCCGCCGAGTACGGGCTGTGCTTCGGCCGGATCGACGACGCCGACGGCGAGCGGCAGTACATCGGCCGGATCGCCCTGTCGGACGACGACCACGAGCCGCTGCTCACCGACTGGCGGGCGGCGGCCGCGGAGCCGTTCTACCGGGCGACGCCCGCCGCACCGGGCGGCGTGGTGGCGCGACGGCACCTGCGGACCAAGGGCCGGACCGTCGTCGACTTCGACGACGACGCCTTCGGCGTGGGCGCCCACGCGGGCCGCAGCGACGCCGAGCTCAGCGGGGAGGGCGCCCTGCTCGCCTCGCTGACGGCGGCCCGGACGGGGCGGATGGGCGACATCGTCTCCACCATCCAGGCCGAGCAGGACCGCGTCATCCGCGACGCGCTCGGCGGCGTCCTGGTCGTGCAGGGCGGCCCGGGCACCGGCAAGACCGTCGTCGCCCTGCACCGCGCCGCGTACCTGCTCTACACCCACCGCGACCGGCTGGCCAAGCACGGTGTGCTGGTCATCGGGCCGAACACGACGTTCCTGCGCTACATCGACCAGGTGCTTCCCGCGCTCGGCGAGAGCGAGGTCGTGCTGAGCAGCATCGGCACGCTCTACCCGGGGGTGACGGGGACCGGCGCCGAGACGCCCGAGGCGGCCGCCGTCAAGGGCGACGCCCGGATGGCCCAGGTCCTCGCCGCCGCGCTGGAGGGCCTGCGGCAGCTGCCGGAGGAGTCGTGGACCATCACCGTGGGCAAGACCTCGCCCTACCACCAGGAGCTCCGGATCGGCCGGGCGCTCTGCGAGCGGGCCCATGCCGCCGCGCACCGGAGCGGCAGGCCGCACAACGCGGCCCGGGCCGACCTGGTGGAGCGGCTCTCCTCGGAGCTGGCCCTGCGGATCGCCCGGGACCAGGGCGGGAAGATGGACCTGGACGCCGTGGCGGACCTCGCCGACGCGCTCGTCGACGAGCCCGAGTTCCAGGCCGTGGCCCAGAAGCTGTGGCCGCTGCTGAACCCGGAGCAGGTGCTCACGAGCCTGTTCGGCTCCCCGGAGCTGCTGGCGAGCGCGATGCCGGACTTCACCGAGGCCGAACGCGCCGCACTGCTGCGCGAACTGCCGGGCCCGGACCGGGAGCCCGCCGCCGAGGAGGCCGAGGAGGCCGCCGAGGAGCCCGTGACCGCCGCGACCACCCGGAGCACCTGGACCGCCTGGACCACCGACGACGTGCCGCTGCTCGACGAGGCCGCCGAACTGCTCGGCCCGCTTCCGGGCGCCGCCGTCGCCCGCCGGGCCGAGGCCGCCGCCGAGGCGGCGGAGCTGGAGTTCGCGAAGATCGTCCTCGACGACTTCGGCGTGGGCCTGGTCGAGATGGACGCGAAGATGCTGGCCCGCCAGTACCGCGGCGAGGAGTCGCTCCGGCCGCTGGCCGAGCGCGCGGCCGAGGACCGGACCTGGGGCTACGGGCACGTGATCGTGGACGAGGCCCAGGAGCTGTCCCCGATGGCCTGGCGGATGCTGGCCCGCCGCTGCCCCGGCCGTTCCATGACGATCGTCGGCGACCTGGCACAGACCGGCGCGCCGGCCGGGCTGAGCTCCTGGGGCCAGGCCCTCGACACGTACACGGCGGGGCGCTGGCGCACGGTGGAACTCACCATCAACTACCGCACCCCGGCCGAGATCATGCAGGTCACCGAAGGCGTCCTGCGAGCGCTCGACCCCTCGCTCGCCGCCCCCACCGCGGTGCGCAGCGGCGGAACCCGCCCGTGGAGCCTGCGGATCCCCGCGGACGGCCGGGCGGCGGCGCTGCGCGGCGCCGTCGAGCGGGAGCTCGCGGCGCTGGACGGCGGCCGACTGGCGGTCATCCACGCGCCTGACGCCCCGGCCGAACTGCTCGACGGGATCGCCGAGTTGGCAGGCGTATCCGTCAACGACGGTCCGGCGTCGCTGGATTCGCCGGCCGTCCTGCTGACGGCCGCCCAGTCCAAGGGACTTGAGTTCGACGCCGTCCTGGTCGTGGAGCCCGCCGAGATCCTCGCGGCGCACGCCCACGGCGTGAACGACCTCTACGTCGCCCTCACCCGCGCGACGAAGTCCCTCGGGGTGCTGCACAGCCGGGACCTGCCGGAGATGCTGCAGGGCCTGGAGCCCCGCTGAGGACGGCGGCCGTTCTCCCGCGCACCAGGGCGCCGACCACGACACACGCCAACGCGACGCCGTAGGCGGCCTGTTGGGCCTCGACCCCGCCCGTCAGATAGAGGTACTGCCCGGCGGCGGGGACGGCGAGCCACTCCCAGCGGCCGCTGAGGCCGACCAGGGCCACCACCAGCAGGCCGTACCAGGGGTAGGCGGGCGCGGCGAGGAGCAGGGCGGTGCCGGTGACGAACAGGGCGCCGTCCCAGGGGCGGGCGGGGTCGCCGCGCCGGAGCACCCACAGGGCGACGGTGGCCAGGACCGCCCCGGCGGCCCACGGCAGCAGGGCGTCCGGCAGGAGGAGGGCGAGCAGGCCGAAGCGGTCGAGGTGCCCCTGCTCGTACCCCTCTTCCTTCAGGTAGCCGGGCAGGTAGCCGAGCACGCCGGTGCCGGAGGCGGCGAGGTAGGGCAGGTAGGCCAGGGCGAACGCACCGAGCGAGGCGCCCAGCAGCAGGGCGTTCTCGCGCGGGCGCCGGCGGGCCAGCGCGCCCGGCAGGGCCAGGGCGGGGATCAGCTTGACCGCCACGGCCGCGCCGAGCAGCGCGCCGGCCCGCGTCGCCTTCCGCCGGGCCGCGTACCCGAGGCCCACGACCAGCAGCAGCGCCCCGAGGGTGTCCACGTGCGCGTCGTTGACCGACCACACCGTCACGCCGGGGCACCACCCCCACAGCGCGGCCCGCCGGCTGCCCCGCCCGATCACGA
Organism: Kitasatospora sp. NPDC058492; assembly: GCF_042720685.1. Classification (NCBI taxonomy): domain Bacteria; kingdom Bacillati; phylum Actinomycetota; class Actinomycetes; order Kitasatosporales; family Streptomycetaceae; genus Kitasatospora; species Kitasatospora sp. NPDC058492. The sequence goes on along the minus strand of NZ_JBHXMU010000073.1, from coordinate 11,536 downwards.
GCAGCGCCCCCGTGGTCGCCACCGCGAGCAGGGCGCCGGCGGCCTGCATCCCGCGCACCCCTCCCCCGAAGGGGTGCAGGGCGAGGAACCAGGCCTCCGCGACCGGCGGGTAGATGGTGTGCACGGCGGGCCGGTTGATGCGGGTGCAGTCGCCGGCGGCGGTGCGCCGCTCGTCCCAGCCGTCGCAGGCGCCGCCGGTCGGCCACAGGTCGGGGGTGCGCAGTCGGGCGAGCGCCGGGTCGTCCGGGGTGTGCGCGTACGGGGAGGTGCCGGCGGCCTGGACGCGGCCGTCCCAGACGTAGCGGTAGGCGTCGTCGCTGGTGCGCGGCGGGGCGAGCAGGCCGACGGCGGCGACGGCGACGCTCCCGGCCAGGACCAGCGGCACGACCTGACGGCCGCCCACCCGGCGCAGCGCCAGCAGGGCGAGGGCGTACAGGGCGGCGTCGACGGTGTACCAGGCGTACAGCGGTGCGCGGTGGCCGAGCGTGCCGCCGCCGGTGACGGTGAGGGCGAGCGCGGCGGTCAGGGCGGTCAGGGCGGCCGGCGCGAGCAGACAGGGCAGCACGCGGGCGGGCCGGAGGCGGGTTCGCGGGAGGCGGGTGGGCACGCGCCCACCCTGCCACCGGGCGGCGGCGCGCGACGGCAGCGGCGTGGCGCCGTTCGGATTCCGTAAGCACGTCGTGCCGCCGCGAAACCGGGGCCCGGCTGTTCCATGGACGGGTGACTCCGAACCTCCTTCCGCGATTCCGCTCGGCGCTGCACGAGCCGCGCACCGCCGTGGTGCTCGGCCGCTGGCTGGGCGCCGCGCTGCTGGTGTGCTTTCTGACCGGGCTGGTCAGCCACGCCCTCCAGGACCCGCCCGGCTGGCTGACGCCGTATCTGTCGAGCCGCCCGGTGAACGGCTACCGGGTGACCCAGGGGCTGCACGTGATCACCGGCCTGGCGGCCGTCCCGTTGCTGGGGGCGAAGCTGTGGACGGTCTACCCGCAGTTGTTCGCGTGGCCGCCGGTGCGCGGCGTGGCACACGCGCTGGAACGGCTGGGGATCTTCGTGCTGGTCGCGGCGATGCTGCTGGAGCTGTTCACCGGGCTGTTCGACACCCTGCAGTGGTATCCGTGGCCGTTCCCGTTCCGCCAGACGCACTTCTGGCTGGCCTGGCTGGCCGCCGGCGGCCTGTTCGTCCACCTCGCGGCCAAGGGCCCGCTGATCGCGCTGCACTGGCGCCGCTCGGCGGCCGGGCTGCCGCAGCGGCGGGCGTTCCTCGCCGCCGTGACGGCCGCGGTGGGTGTGGTCACGCTCACCACGGCCGGGCAGACCGTCCCCTTCCTGCGCCGGCTGGTCCTGCTGGCCCCGCGCCGCCCCGACCTGGGCCCGCAGGGGCTGCCGGTCAACCGGACCGCCGCGCAGGCCGGGACGGTCACCGTGCCGGCCGACTGGCGGCTCCGGGTGGACGGCCCGCAGCCGTACCGGCTCTCCCTCGCCGAGCTGAACCAACTTCCGCAGTACGAGGTGCACTTGCCGATCTCCTGTGTGGAGGGGTGGAGCTTCTCGGCGCGCTGGACCGGGGTGCGGGTGGCCGATCTGCTGGTCCGGGCGGGCGCCCCGGCCGGCTCGGGCCTGCTGATCACCTCGCTGGAGGCGGACGGCCCGTACCGGGAGATGCGGATGCCCGCCGAGTACGCCGTCGACCCGCTCACCCTGCTCGCCCTGCGGATCAACGGCGAGGTGCTGACGGCGGACCACGGCTTCCCGGCGCGGATCATCGCGCCCAACCGGCCAGGGGTCCTGCAGACCAAGTGGGTCGCGCGCCTGGAGGTGATCTGATGCCCCGGTGGCTGCGCGCGGTACTGCTGCTCGGCGGGCTCGCCCTGATCGGCTTCGGCCTGTCGGGCCTGCTCACCGACTTCTACATCACCGCCCCGCTCGACGTAGCGGTCTGGGCGGTGGGCGGGGTGCTGCTGCACGACGGGCTGTGGGTGCCGCTGGTCTGCCTGGTCGGCGCGCGGCTGGCGCGCGACTGGGCGTTGCGCGGCTGGCTGGTCGTCGCGGCGGCGGTGAGTGCGATCGGGCTGCCGGCGGTGCTGCGGGACGGCGAGAACCACGGCAACTCCTCCCTGCTGCCGCTGCCGTACCTGCGCAACTGGCTGCTGGTGCTGGCCGCCACCGCCGGGCCGGTGCTGCTGTTCGCACTCGTCCGGTGGTGGCGGCGGCGCCCGCGGGTCAGACGCCCGGCAGACCCGTCGTGAGCCCGTCCAGGGCGTGCGAGCAGACGCAGTCCCGGGCGGCGGGCAGGCTCTCCAGCGCCTTGAACAGCACCGTGCGCAGCCGGTCGACGTTTCCGGCGAAGACCTCCAGCACCTCGGCGTGGGTGACGCCCTCGCCGCTCTCCACGCCCGCGTCGAGGTCGGTGACCAGCGCCAACGAGGTGTAGCAGAGGCCGAGTTCGCGGGCGAGGACGGCCTCCGGGTGGCCGGTCATGCCGACCACGGACCAGCCGTTCGCGGTGAACCAGCGGGACTCGGCGCGGGTGGAGAAGCGCGGGCCCTCGATCACCACCAGGGTGCCGCCGTCCACCGGCTCCCAGGCCGCGCCCCGGGCGGCGTCCAGGGCGGCGCGCCGCCCGTCCGGGCAGTACGGGTCGGCCATCGAGACGTGCACCACCTCGGGCACCGCCCCGCCGGGCAGCGGCAGACCGTCGTAGTAGGTCTGCACCCGGCCGGAGGTGCGGTCGACGAACTGGTCGGGCACCAGCAGCGTGCCGGGCCCGTACTCCGGGCGCAGCCCGCCGACGGCGCACGGTCCGAGCACCTGGCGCACGCCCAGGGAGTGCAGCGCCCACAGGTTGGCCCGGTAGTTGATCCGGTGCGGCGGCAGGCCGTGGCCGCGCCCGTGCCGGGGGAGGAAGGCGACCCGGCGGCCGGCCACCTCGCCCAGGAACAGCGCGTCGCTGGGCGGCCCGTACGGCGTGTCGACGCGCAGTTCGGTCACGTCGTCGAGCAGCGCGTAGAGCCCTGAGCCGCCGATCACGCCCAGTTCGGCGCGCGGAGCACCGGTTCCCTGATCGATCGTCATCGTTCGTACCCTTCCTCGGGGAGGCGTCCCGGCCACTCTAGGGTCCGCGCGGCGCCGCCGGTCCTTACGGTTCCGGGACGGCGGGCGGGGCCGGATGGCCGCGGGCCGTCGGGGTGGTCCGGGGCGGCCGAGCGGGTGACTTGCCGGACGTGTCGGCGGTGGCGCGCCCCACCCGGCGTGCGTCGGTGGGTGTGCGCCGCCTCCGGGCGGTGCGCGCCCTGTTCCCGAAGTTGAGAGCCGCCGATGCCTCCCACCGTTCGTCTTCGCCGCCTCGTCCCCGCCGCCCTGTGCGCGCTCGCCGTGGCCCTCACCGCTCCCGCGGCCCAGGCCGCTCCCCCGGGCCGCGGCCCGGGCACCGACCCCGGCCGGGGGTACGACGGAGGGAGGTACGACTGGGAGAGCGTGGCGGCCTGCGAGAGCAGCGGCGACTGGCACGTCAACACCGGCAACGGCTACTTCGGCGGCCTCCAGTTCGACACCCCCACCTGGCGCGACAACGGGGGCCTCGCCTACGCCCCGCGCGCCGACCTCGCCAGCCGCGAGGAACAGATCGCGGTGGCCCAGCACCTCGCCGGGCGGCGCGGCCTCGCCCCCTGGCCCGCCTGCGGCGCCCGCGCCACCCGCGACCACGAGCGCGAGCGGGGCGCCGCCCTGCCCCCGCCGCCCGCACCCGTACCCGCGCCCGCGCCCGCGCCCGCGGCTGACAGCGACAGTGCCGGAGCCGAGGCCGGCGACGGCGGGTGGACGGTCCGCGAGGGCGACACCCTGGGCGACCTCGCCGAAAGCCTGCGCGTGCCCGGCGGCTGGCCCGCCCTCTACGCGCTCAACCGCGCCGCCATCGGCGACGACCCGGACCTCATCCAGCCGGGCACGGTGCTGCGCCTGCCGTCCTGAACCCGGCTCCCGCACAGCAGTCGGGCCCCCCCGGCGGAGAGGGCCGGGCGGGGCGACGCCGGGGTGGGGGGGGGGGGGCGCCGACGGGGACGC
>NZ_JBHXMU010000073.1:0-7467 GCF_042720685.1 Kitasatospora sp. NPDC058492 | reverse complement strand
CCCCTCAGGCGGGCCGCCGGGGCGCCCCCGGCGGGGGGGGCCCGACGACGTTGTGCGGCGGAGCGTCAGCCGACGTGGACGCGCGGGCGGCGGCTGCGGTCGGGTTCGGCCTCGCGCAGCACCTCGCGGGTGACCGGGGCCACCTCGCCCTGGCCGAACAGGAAGAACCGCAGGAACTGGGCGAAGGGGTTGCCCTCGGTCCACTCGAAGTAGAGGTGCGGCTGCTGCCCGGTGCGGTCCCGGATGGTGAGGGCCAGCGCGGCGATCGCGTTCGGGATGCTGGAGCTCTCCAGCGTCAGCACCCGGTAGCGGCCGTGCAGCACCTCGCCGCGCACGGTCAGCTCGGTCTCGAAGTCGGAGGCGTCCCGGACGGTCACCTCGACGAAGACCAGGTCGTCCTCACCGGGGATGTCGTTGTCGGCGCGGATCTGGCGGATCTTGTCGCGGTACTCGGCGACGTCGCGGTGGGTCGGCTCGTTGGCGATGAGCCGCAGCGGGCGGTGCGCGTAGTCCCTGACGAAACGTTCCGCCACGTCGTCCAGCACCACGTCGGTGACGCGCAGCTCGAAGGCGCGGCGCAGCCGGGAGAGCAGCGAGACCAGGATGATGCCGGCGATGAAGCAGGCACCGATCTTCAGACCGTCCGGCCGCTCCAGGCAGTTCAGCACGGTGGTGTACAGGAAGATCGCCGCGATGATCGCGAAGGCGGTGGTCCAGCCCCGCTGCTTCGCCTTGTACGCGGCGATGGTGACGGCGATGGCCGCCGAACTGATCAGCACCAGCACACCGGTCGCGTACGCGCCGCCCTGGGCGTCCACGTTGGCGTCGAACAGCCAGGTGACCAGGAAGCCGATCAGGGTCAGCACGATCACCATCGGCCGCACCGCGCGGGCCCAGTGCGGGGCCATGCCGTAGCGGGGCAGGTAGCGCGGCAGCAGGTTGAGCATGCCCGCCATGGCGGAGGCGCCGGCGAACCAGAGGATGGCGATCGTGGACAGGTCGTAGACGCTGCCGAAGGTGCCGCCCAGGTACTCGTGGGCCAGGTAGGCGAGGGCGCGGCCGTTCGCGTCGCCGCCGGGCTTGAACTGGTCGGCCGGGATCAGCAGGGTGGTGATGAAGCTGGTGGTGATCAGGAAGCAGCTCATGATCACGGCGGCCGTGGTGAGCAGCTTGCGGGTGCCGCGGATCCGGCCGGTGGGCTTCTCCTCGGTGTCGTCCGGGTCCCCCTCGATGTGCGGCATCACGGCGACGCCGGTCTCGAAGCCGGACAGGCCGAGCGCCAGCTTCGGGAAGACCACCAGCGCCACGCCCACCATGATCACCGGGTTGCCGTGCTGGGCGGTCAGCGCACTGGTCCAGTCCGTGACCACGTGCGGCGCCTCGATGATCTTCCAGATGCCGACGGCCACCACGACCACGTTCAGCACCAAATAGACCGCGACCAGGGCCACCGCCAGGCCGATCGCCTCGCTGAAGCCCTTCAGGAACACCGCGCCGAGCAGCGCGACCAGGATCAGCGTGATCAGCACCTGCTTGCCGCCGAGGACGCTGGTCAGGTGCGGGTTCTCCACCAGGTGCGCGCTCGCGTCGGCGGCCGACAGGGTGATCGTGATGAGGAAGTCCGTCGCCGCGAAGCCGAGCAGCGCCAGGACGAACAGCTTGCCCTTCCAGAACGACAACAGCCGCTCCAGCATGGCGATCGAGCCCTCACCGCGCGGGCTCTCCTGCGCGACCCGCCGGTAGACCGGCAGCGCGCCCAGCAGGGTGACGATCACCAGCACGATCGTCGCGATCGGCGACAGCACGCCCGCGGCCAGCGCGGCGATGCCCGGCTGGTAGCCGAGCGTGGAGAAGTAGTCCAGGCCGGTCAGGCACATCACCCGCCACCAGCGCTGGCCCTTGTGCGCGCCGGAGTCCCCCACCTGCGCGCCGCCCTGCGAACCGTCCTGGCCGGCCTCCCCGGTGGCCGGCTTGTCCGCCGACACGCCCTCCAGCAGCCAGCCGCGCAACCGTATTCGCGCCGACGACGGTTCCGCCGTCGCCGCCTCCGTCGAACCCGACGAAACCACCTTGCACCTCTTGTTAAAGACCCCGTAAAAGCGCCGTCGGGCGACGGCAGTGCGACAGGCTATGCGACCGGCGTTAAGGACGCGTCATCGCCCCGCGTTAAGAAAACGTCATTGCTCCGCAGGTCGCGGCGGGTGGTGCGCCCGGTGGCGGCACGCCCGCGGCCGGGCGCCGACGGGCCGGCCGCGCGGCGTCGGGGCAGGGCCGCTCCCCCGCCCCGACGCCGCGTGCCGCGAAGGTCAGGCCCGGTAGCCGAGGACGGTCATCATGCCCGTCTCCGCGTGGTAGACGTTGTGGCAGTGCACCATCCACAGGCCCGGATTGTCGGCGTCGAAGTCGACGGCGAGCGTCGCGCCCGGCAGCACGATCGCGGTGTCCTTGCGGGGCCCGTCACCGGGCAGCGCGAAGGTGTGGCCGTGCAGGTGGACGGGGTGCCACATGCTCGTGGTGTTGCGGAACTCCAGCCGGACCCGCTCCCCCGCCGCCACCGGGTAGCGCTGCGCCGGGTCGTACCGGCGGCCGTTGAACGCCCAGTCGGCCTTCGCCATGCCGCCGGTGAGCTCCAGCCGCACCGTCCGGTCCGGCGCCCTGGCGGGCAGTCGCACGCTCGGGTCGGCCTTGAGCTGCGACGCGCCGAGCAGCCTGCCGTCCAGCTCCGCCGGGCGCACCGAGGCGTCCGGCGCGGCGCCGCCGCCGGTGCGCAGCAGGGCGAGTGCGGCGGCGTTCTTGCCCTCGGCGAGCGCGGTCAGCGGGAACACGCCGTCCTGGACGGTCACCAGCACGTCGTAGCGCTCGCCCATGCCGAGCAGCAGCGCCTGGGTGGTGGCCGGCTCGACCGGGAAGCCGTCGGTGTGGGTGACGGTCAGCTCGTGGCCGCCCAGCGCGACCCGGTAGGCGGTGTCGCCGCCCGCGTTGATCAGCCGGATCCGGACCCGGTCGCCGGGCTTGGCGGTGAAGGTCTCGGGCGCGGTGGCGAGCCGGCCGTTGACCAGGTGGAACGGGTAGCCGACGTCGCCCGCGTCGCCGCCGAGCAGCGCGCTGCGGGCGCCCATCAGCATCCGGGACGGGCCGGCGGCGGTGGGCGGGGCGGCGCTCGGCGCGGCAATCGGGGTGCCACCCATGGCCGCCATGTCGTGGCCGCCCATCGCCGAGTGGTCCATCCCCGCATGGTCCATCCCCGCATGGTCCATCCCGCCCATGCCCCGGGCGAGTTCGGCGAGCACGGCGTCCGGGGTGCTGCCGTCGACCCCGTCCACCCAGTCGTCCAGGACGACGACCCACTCCTTGTCGTAGCGCAGCGGCTCCCTCGGGTCCTCGACGATCAGCGGCGCGTACAGGCCGCGGTCCTGCTGGACACCGGAGTGCGGGTGGAACCAGTACGTCCCCGGGTGGGCGAGCGCGAAGCGGTACTCGAAGCCGGCGCCCGCCCGCACCGCGTCCTGGGTGAGCCCGGGCACGCCGTCCATGTCGTTGCGCAGCGCGAGGCCGTGCCAGTGCAACGAGGTGGGCTGCGGCAGGTGGTTGGCGAGACTGACGGCGAGCGTCTCGCCGACCGTGGCGCGCACCTCCTGGCCGGGCAGGCGGTCGCCGTACGCCCAGCTGCGGACGGTGCGGCCGCCCAGGTCGAGCGTCGTCTCGGTGGCGGTGAGCGCGACCTTGCGCTCCGGCCCGGGCCCTCGCCGCGCCTCGGCGGCGGCGACCTCGGGGCCGCCGGGGGCGACGAAGCCGCCCGGGGTGGTGGGGGCGGCGGCGCCCCCATGGTCCATGCCCTTCATCGGATCGGCGGAACAGGCGGCGAGCAGACCGGTGCCGGCGGCGGCGAGCGCCGCGCCGAGCACGGTACGACGGGTGGGTGTGCGCATGACGGAGTGCACCTCGTGCGGTGGGTGTGGGTGAGCAGGACGTCGCGACGGCCGTCCCGCCCGCGCCGGGGCGCGGACACGGGGCGGCCGGCGCACGCCTACTGACGCAGCACCGACAACCGGGCGAGGAGGATCCGCCCGCCTCCGGGCGGCGGCAGCGCGCGAACGGCCCGCAGCAGCCGGGCCCTCACCTCGGCGGCGACGTCACCGCTGTACCGCAGCAGGGGGCCGGCGATGAGGAGCAGCAACGTCCAGCCGACGACGACGGCCAGACACACCGTCATCGGATCCATGCCGTCGGCCGCTGCGGTGTGCACCGTCTCCTCGGCGCCCGCCGGGTGACCGGCGCTCACGGCGTGCCGCGCCGGCCCGTGGTCCGCCCCGTGCTCCACCCCGTGCCCGCCGGCGGTCGGATGGCCGAGCGTGTGCATCGCCACGATGCCGAGCAGGAGCGCCGCGAGGAGCAGCAGGCGCAGGGCCCGGGGGACGGCCGGCCGCGGCTCCGCCATCGTCCACCTCCCGACCGATCCCGCCACCAGTTACCCCCGCAGGGTATCCCGAGTCACAGCCCCCGGCCGCGCCGGGGCAGGTCGCCCGGCCCGCGCCCTCCCCGCCGCCGAAGATCGATCCGTTAGCATCCGTCAGCAGTTTGTCGACACGGACCCGGGCCGCACGCCGGTCCGGGGCTCATCAACGGGGGGAAAGACATGGCAGATCCTGATCTGGCCTTGGAGTTCAAGGTCAACCCAGCCGAACTGGACGGCTGCGGACAGAGCGCTCAGCACATCGGCGGACTCATACCGGGAGAGACCGCGAAGATCACCGACCCGTGCAACCAGGCCGCCGGAGGCCTGAAGGGCTGGCTCACCGCCGCCGCCCTCCAGAACTGCGGCACGAACTGGAAGACGCTGCTGGACAAGCTCGGCGGCGACATGGGCGACGTCGGCACCAAGCTCGCCACGTCGGCCGCCTACTACCGCCAGGTCGAGAAGGACATCCACGGGAGCATGCGGAACCCGGCCGCACCGGTCCCCGACGAACCGGACCCCTTCAACACGACCTTCGTCCCGGGCCCCGTGAAGCCCGCCGACGCGAAGGCGGCCGCGTAAGCGATGGACATCAAGACCCTCCACGACGCCGACCTCATCAACCTCACCACCGCGAAGACCGCCTTCGACACCCTGGCCACCGCCTTCGGCCAGCACGTCGAGAACTGGCAGCACGAGGTCGTCGACCGGCTGAACCACTCCCAGTGGACCGGGAACGCCGCCGGTCACGCCCAAGCCCGGATCCAGCTCCTGGAGAACGAACTCCAAGCCGCCCAACAGGAGATCGGCCTCGTCAGCAGGGCCCTGTACGACGCGGCCGAGGGCTTCGCCGCCGCCCAGGCGCACCTGATCAACGCCCTCGACGACGCCAGGACCCACAAGCTGACCGTCGCCGCCGACGGCGGGATCACCTGGGACAACGACCCCGGCTCCGCCACCTTCGCCGGCACCGACGCCGAGTCGCAGGCCCGGCAGATCAGCAGCCGGATCACGGCCGCGCTCGCCGAGGCCGACCACGCGGACCAGACGATCAGCGCCCGGCTCGCCCACCTGGCCGGCAACGCGAGCGACGGCACCGGACTCGACGCCGCCACGGCGAAGACCGACCTGGCCGCCGCGAACGCGCTCGAACAGGTCCCCGCCGCCGGCACCGACCCGAACAGCGTCAAGGGCTGGTGGAACGGGCTGACCGACGAACAGCAGCACCGGATGATCCTCAACCACCCCGACCAGGTCGGCGCCCTCGACGGCGTCCCCGCGCTCGCCCGGGACCAGGCCAACCGGATCAACCTCCAGCGCGGCAAGCAGGACCTCCAACACCAGCTCGACGGCCTCGGCCCGGAGCCGAAGCACTACCTGTCCGTCGCCGAGACCAACGGCGGGCCCGTCCAGAACCCCGACTACACGGCGTGGAAACAGAAGCGCGACGACCTCGAAGACAAGCTGAAGGGCGTGACGGCCATCGAGAACCGGCTGAACACCCCGGTCAACGCCGAACACCCGCCCACCTTCCTGCTGGGCTTCGACACCAACGGCAAGGGCCACGCGATCATCGCGGCCAACAACCCCGACACCGCCGACAACGTGTCGACCTACGTGCCCGGCACCGGCGCCCGGCTCGGCAGCATCGGCAGCGACATCAACCGCTCCGACCTGATGGTCCAGTCGGCCAACACCGCCAACAAGAACTCGAAGACCACCTCGTCGATCACCTGGGTCGGCTACGACGCTCCGCAGACGATCATCCCCGAGGCCGCGGACGACAAGTACGCGAAGAACGCGGAGGACAAGCTGCACGCCTTCGAGACCGGGCTGCACGCCACGCACGAGGGGAAGCTGTCGAACAACACCGTCCTCGCCCACAGCTACGGCACGACGACCGTGGGCTACACGATGCGGGACAAGGGCCTTCCCGTCGACAACGTCGTCCTCATCGCCAGCCCCGGCTGCGGCGTCGAGAACGCCAAGGACCTGAACATCGACCCGTCCCGCGTGTACGTGGCGCAGAGCCCGGCCGACGCGATCGGCTGGGCCGCCGCCACCGACCCCGGCGGGATGACGGACAACATCGTCGACAACGTCGCCAGCTCGTGGGGCCGACGACCCGGCCGACGCCCCTTTCGGAGTCCACTCCGTGGGAGGCAGTTGCCTGGTTCACCGGAGAGGATCGTGCGGCCCTTCCGGAGGCCCCGGAAGCCGGTTCGCCCCAGGCTGTCCTTGACGCCTTCCGTCGCCATGACCGGCTCGTTCGCACGGCACTGCTGTCCACCCAGATGGCCGCCGAACGCCGCCGGGACGCCCAGCTCTCACCACCGGACGAGTACGAGCGGACCAACACCGCCGCCGCCCAGCTGGAGCAGGTCGCACAGGCGGACCGGGGCGACCTCCTCGCCACCCGCCGGGCGCTGCGCAACCAGGGCCTCTTCCCGCCCCCGCTGCCCGCCGACCTTGCCCACATCGATCGCGAGGAAGTCTGACTAACCTGCGCGTTTCGCTTGGGGTGCTGTCCGGATCATGAGCGGGAACGCGAAAGTGCCTTCTGGGCTGTTCTGGGCTGGGATGATGAGGCTTGTCGAAGGTCTCTGTCAGCCCAGCAGGAAGGCACTTTCTACGTGCACACTACCGGGTCACGGCCCCGGCTCGTCGTCTCCACCGACGGGCGCGGGGTCGTCAACCACGCCGGATCGCGCCTGCTGGCCGATCTCGGCGATGCCACCGGCCTCGCACACGCCTTCGGCGACGCTCTGGGTCGGCTTCGTCCGCGTGGCACCGGCCACGATCCGGGCCGGATCGCCGTCGATCTGGTGGTGATGCTCGCCGACGGTGGCGAGGCGATCGCCGACCTCGCGCTGCTGCGCGACCAGCCCGAGGTCTTCGGCCCGGTCGCCTCCACCTCGACCGCGTGGCGACTGCTGGCCGGTATCGATCCTGCCGCGCTCGCAGCGTTGCGCTCGGCCCGAGCCGCCGCCCGGGAGGTCGCCTGGCTGCAG
>NZ_JBHXMU010000072.1:0-44770 GCF_042720685.1 Kitasatospora sp. NPDC058492 | reverse complement strand
GACCAACCGCCTGACAGCCAGCCCGGACAGAACCGGGCAATACCTCCGCCCGAAACCCCTCGCGGCAGCCTAAATCGGTATCGAACACCCTCTGACGGTCGCCGTCGGTGAGGTGGTAAAGGCCAACGCGTTCCAGGGCGGTGTAGAAGGGGCCGGCCTGTGGCAGCGGCCAGATCTCGGTGGACGGCGAGACCACCCCGACGAACCGTCCGGAGAGCCCGAGGCCGAACGCCGGCGGCCGGCGGCTGCACCTCGTCCGCGGACAGCGCGTCACGGTGACCGTGACCGGCTTCGGCGAGGAACCCGACACGGTGGTGGTCAGCCGGGACGCCGCAGCCGGACGCGTCACACTACGCCTGACCGGCGAGCATCTGGAACTCCATCCGGACACACGGACCGCTTCCACCGCGCCCTGGCATGCCGGAACGTGGACAGGACGACACCGGCCCAGACCGACCAGTCAGCGGCCAAGACGCTGGAACAGCTCCACTGTTGTCGGCCCGGCCCTGGGCAGCGGGGTCGGCGGGGGCGGGGACCAGCAGGGCGCGCAGTTGCTCGGCAGCCTGGTCCTGTTCGGCCGGTTTCAGCCCTTCCAGGAAGTCGGCCAGCCGGGTCTGCCAGGTGTGTTCCTGTCGCTGTGCGAGGGCTGCCCGTTCCTGCGGGGCTGCGGCTTCCAGTTCCTGACTGGTCCGGTCGAGGCGTGCCTGGGCGAGGCGTTCGTCCCCGGAACGGGCGAGGCCCAGCAGGCAGGCGATCCGTTCCCGGGTGGCCGCCCACACGCCCGTTCCGGCGGCCTGGACGATCCCGGCGCCCCCAGCCGGGGCCAGCGCGCTCAACGCCTCCGACAGCATTCCCGGCTACCCCCCTGCCCCCCGGTGGTCAACCGGACGATGCGGCCGGCGGGTCGGGCGCGGTGGTCCCGGTGCCGGACGCCCGAGACCCCATCGAGCGGGTGGTGCCGCGCGAGCAGCCGACCGGGGCCGTGGCGACGATCACGGCGACGGCACCGAAGGACGCTGGACCGATGCCTTCGAGGCGGCCCGCGGCCTGGCGACCGCCTTCTGCGCGTTGGGGCGGCTCGCACCGCGCCCGAGGCCGGGCGAGTCCAGGGAGAACAGGCCAGGAATATGACCTGGACCACATATGTCACGACACATGTGTCGTGTAATGTGTCCGATATGAGCACTTCAGAGAAGAATCCGACCCTCGTCTTCATCCCCTGCCTCTCCGGCGCCCCGTGGAGCGCCGAACAACTGGCCCCCTACGGCGAGGCGCCCAAACGGACGCTGCGCCTACCCGAGGGCGTCGACGACATCGAGCGCTACGCCGACCACCTCGAGAGCGCGATCGCGGACCTGGACGACTACGTGCTGGTCGGCGACTCCTTCGGCGCGAACATCGCCCTCGCACTGGCGACCCGCCGCCCGCCGGGCCTGCGCGCCCTCGTCATGTCCGGCGGCTTCGCGGCCAACCCGGTCGACTCGAAGCCGTGGAAGGCCCTGATGCAGGCGATCGGCAGGGCCCGCGGGCCGCTCTACCGGCAGCTGACGCTGCGCGCCCACGCCCACCGCCTCACCTCCCCGTACGACGGCGAGGGCCAGACGCCCTGGAGCCAAGCGCGCAGCCGCGAACTGTTCCTCGCCAACACCCCCGCCACCTCCTTCGGCGCCCGCCTGCGGGCCGTCCTCACCGCCGACTACACCGACGCGCTGGACCGGGTCCAGGTCCCGACCCTGATCCTGACCCCCTCCCACGACGTGCTGATCGGCGAGAACGCCTCCAAGGTCATGCTCGCGGGCATCCCCGACGCCCGGGAGGTCGTGCTGCCGCGCACCGGCCACATGTTCCGCTTCTCCCACCCGGTCACCTACGCCGCCGCGGTCAACGACTTCCTCGCCACCCTGCCGACCACCCGACAGGACACCGATGCGTAAGGCCGAACACCTGCGGTTCGCAATCCTGGCGGCCCAGCGCGAAGGCAACCGACTGCTGATCCAGGCCCTCAAACCGCACGGCATCACCCCGTCACAGGCCGAAGTGCTGCGCCTGCTCCAGCAGCACGGCACCTTGAGCCTCAACGGGCTCGGGCAGCTCCTGGTGTGCGAAAGCGGCACCAACCCCAGCCGGCTCGTCGAACGCGTCGTCGCGGCCGGACTGGTCGAACGCCGCACCGACACCGCGGACCGCCGCTACCTCCAGCTCAGCCTCACCCCCGAAGGCGAACGCCTGGCCACCACCGTCGCCGGGATCGAGGAATCCCTCTACACCGCGATGGACACCGCCTGCCAGGACCTGGACACCGACGCGATGCTCACGTTCCTGCACAACTTCATCGACCCCCTGCCCTCAGGCAAGGCCCTCAACAAACGCCTCGCCCTCGACTGACACCCCACCCCCACCCGACACCACGGCCCGCACGGGCCCGCACGGGACCGGCCGACCACGCACCGGAAAAGGAACGACCATACGGCCCGAAAACACCCTGACCATCGACGCACACGCCACGCGTTGAACGACAGTATCGGGCCCGCCTGCCCGAGGCTGCGACGAAGTGACAAGTAGACAGCGGCGCTCCGCCCACGCTCGCGGTTTCCCTCTCGCCTGAGCGCACGGGACGCAGGCCGGACGCGCTGTCCGGTGCGCATCTCGGGCGCCGCGGCGGCACGTCTCGAAGTGATGGAATATCAGTCGTCCTGCCGCCCGCCGCTCGGCGCCTCTACGCTCCGCCGAGCAGCCAAGTGACCTGGTATCCATGGGACATGAAAGATTGGAAAGAAGATCGGATCGCTGCGGCCGAGCGTGCTGAGAACCCCACGGTGCTGGCCCGGATGCGGACCGGCTGGGCTGTGATCGGCGACACGCAGCACCTTCCCGGGTACTGCCTGCTGCTGTACGCGGGCACTGCGAACCACCTGACGGATCTGCCCCGGGACGAGCGGTCCCGCTTCCTGCTCGACCTCTCTCTCCTGGGGGAGGCTGTCGAGGCTTCGTGTGGCAGGCGGGACCAGGCCTTCCGTCGGCTGAACTACGAGGTGCTCGGGAACTCGTGGGAGCACCTCCACGGTCACATTCACCCGCGCTACGAGTGGGAGCCGCCGCGCCTTCTCCACAGCCCGGTGTGGTGTTACGGAGATGAGCGGACTGCCCCGAAACACCGTTTGGGTCCGCAGCATGAGGAACTGCGTGCGGAGATCGCCCACGCCTTGACGGGCATTCTTTCCGAGGCCTACGAGCAGGCGTAGCCCAAGCAGGCCGAATGGCCGGAGACAAGTCCGCCGCCGAGACTCTGATCCGCACGGTTCGGCCGAGCACTGCCGGCTGAACGCCGACCCATGAGGAGCCGTCACGACTCTGAGACTGGGATCGCCTGACACGGAGTGGGACAACCGGAGGTGTGCAGGTCAGGGCCTCGCCGGCTGACACCGGGGCCGACGAGGTGTAGCGGCGAGTGCGCGAGCACGCCCGTCCCGCCCGGCCGGTAGCCGCGCTGACCGGCGAGGACGGGGAGCTCCTCAACACCTGGTGCGACCGGTTCGGAAAGGCTGCCTGATGACCACGCCCACGACCAGCGGCGTCGACCCGGCCCGCACCGCCCTGCGCGCGGCTCGCCCCACCGCCCGCACGAACGGCGACGCCACAGGCTGCGTGCACGGCCAACCTTCTTTTTGTACGGGGGAGTTGGGAGTTGTGAGTGTGCGGTGGAGGCGATCGGGGCATGATCTGACAAATGCATGCCAGGTGTCGGCGGCGTGACCGCCTGACGCCTCCCCTCCCCGAGGAGTCCTCTTGGCGAACACCTTCCTGCGGCGGCTGTCCTTACCCGCCGCGCTCGCCGTCCTGACCGTGGCGGCTTCGGCCTTCGGCGCCGGCACGGCCCACGCGGCCGAACCGGGCGGCCCGTGCGACCCCCGCGTGGACCGGTACGGGCTGTACGAGGTCTCGACCGCCGTCGTCGACCCGGTGCTCACGCACTGGAAGGGCATCACCATCGCCCCCGGCACCACCGGCTCCATCGAGACCACCGTGACCGAGGTCCAGAACGTCAGCACCACGTTCAACGCCTCGACCGAGATCAACTCGGAGGTGGGCGCGTTCTTCGCCAAGGTCTCCATCAAGGTCGGGTTCTCCGTCCAGAACACCAAGTCCAGCACCAGCACGTGGTCCCAGAAGGTCACGCTGAACTTCTCCCGCCCCGGCGACTACGCGGTGTTCAAGGGCACAAACCGCGTCCAGGGCAAAGCCGACGCGTACGTCTGCCTCCCCCGCTACCCCCCGAGCAGCGACCCCGGCGACGGGTACTGGGCCTACGCCTTCGGCTCCCACCCCACCTACAGCACCTTCGACGCCGAGATCGAGGGCACTGTCTCCTGCGACACACCGGTCTCCCCCGGCACCGTCCAGGAGCTCGCACGCAACAAGCTCGTCTGCCACTGAGCGCCCCCCACCCGGGACCGGCCCCAGCCCTGGCCGGCCCCGGGCGGCGGCGCCGGGCACACGGAGCCGTCAGAGTCGGCATCGAGGGCGGAGGCGGAGGCCAGCCGGTGGCCGGCGGAGGCGGCCTGACGGAACACTCGGAGGCCGGCCGGCGGCTGGAACCTGCCTCCGCCCAGCCCCGTGAATCCGATGGGGCAGCTGCCGTTGTGCACGAGCACTGGTGTGCTGCCCGCCAGCACGTAGCAGGTGTGGACGGTTTCGACGGGTGATGTCGTACGCGGGCTGGGAGGTCTTCCCGTCCGCCGGCTGCCCAAGCTCGATGCCCGCCGCCGTCGCCTGCTGCGCCGATCCCATGGCGATCTTCTGACGGTCAGTCATAACGTTTTGGTCGCAAGGGGAACAGGGCGCGCCCTGCTGCCGTCCTATAAGGATGCGGAGCACTCGCGTCGGTTCGATCCTAGGGGGAATCGCTGTGGTGGAATCCTGGTTTGCGGTGGAAGCAGGCGGCCCCGACGCTGTCCTCGACCTGCGCGACTGGCTGGCCGACGAGCCGGCGTTCCGCGGCCGGGTTCGCGTCGCGGCGGCGACGCCCGGTCCGGGCGAGCTCGGGTCCTGGTCCGACACCCTCGTCGTGGCGTTGGGGGCGGGCGGCACGCTCACCACTCTCGCCGCCTCGCTCAAGGTGTACCTGAGCCAGCCCCGCACCAGCAGCATCAAGCTCAAGACCGTGAATCCGGACGGTACCCGCACCGAGGTGACGGCCGAGCACGTCGCGCGTGCCGATGTGGAGTCGGTGCTCAAGGCCGCCCTGCACTCCGGTCGGCGGACCGACGACGTTTCGGACTGACCGTGTTCCGGCTTCCCGACGCCTCTCGCTCGTGGGCCGTGCTGATCGGCACCGCGCACTACTCGCACCAGGGCGGGCCTGCGGACGTACCGTCGATCACGAACAACGTGCTGGACTTCCGGGATGTCCTGATCGAAGGACAACCGGGCGCGTTCGCACCCGAGCGCAGCATCACCGTGCTGGACCCGCGACAGCCGAGGGACCTCGGGCTGCCGCTGCTGAACGCGGCGGCAGCCGCCGAGGACGTGCTCCTGGTCTACTACTCCGGCCACGGCCTGATCGGGTCCAAGAAGGGGGAGCTCTACCTCGCACTCACCGAGACCGACCAGAGCATGCCGTCCCTGACGGCCTGCCCGCTCGATGTCATCCGGGAAGCCTTCCAGGCCAGTCCGGCACGCGTGCGGGTACTCATCCTCGACTGCTGCTTCTCCGGCCGCGCGGTCGCGGGCGGGCTGTCCGGGGGCACCCCGCCGGTGGCCGAACAGTTGGAGATCGCCGGCGCGTACACGCTGGTCTCGTCGCCGCCCAACTCGCCCTCCCGCTTCGAGGAGGGCAAACGGCACACCGCCTTCACCGGCGAGTTGCTGCGCGCGCTGCGCAACGGGGTCGACGACGCCGGTCCCGAGGGAGTGTCGCTGGGCGCGCTCTTTCCCCACCTGAGACTCGCGCTGCGCTCGCGGGGGTGGCCGGAACCGGAGCAGTGCGGCACCGACACCGCCGCCAATCTGATCCTCAGCCGCCCGCGGACCAGACGCCCCACTCGGGTGGGCCCGGGCGAAGCCGCCGACAGCCGCCGCGGACCGGTCACGGAAGGCCAAGGGCCGGTCACCGAAAGGCAGCGCTTCCAATCCCTCGTGCAGGCCGGGCGGCGACTCGGCCAGGGCGGCCACGCGCGGTCCGCCGCCTCGGAGCTGGGCAACGTCCTCGACGAGATGACACAGATCCTGGGCTCCGACGATCCGGACACCCTGGCCGGGCGAATCGAGTACGCCCAGTGGCTGGGCGCCGCCGGCCAGGTCCGCGAGGCGCTGGACCTGTCCACGGCGGCGGTGGGCGCGTTGACCCGGGTGCTCGGCGTCGACAACCGGGTGACGCTCGTCGGCCGTGCCCAGCTCGCCCACTGGACCGGGGAGGCCGGGCAGCCGGTGGAGGCGGCGCGCCTCACCGGCGAGGTGGTCACCGATCTGGTCCGCGCCCTCGGCCCGGACGACCGCGAGACACTCCTGGGCCGGGGCCGACTGGCCCACTGGATAGGGGTCTGCGGCGACACCGGCTCCGCCGCTCGGCTCACCGACCTCCTGGTGACGGACCTGCACCGGGTCTTCGGAGCGGAGGATCGCGACACGCTGGTCGGGCGGATCAACCAAGCCCAGTGGACGGGACGGACCGGCCAGACCCGGCAGGCCGTCCGCCTGCTCGACTCCCTCGTCCCCGACCTCTACTGGCTGCTCGGCGCCGACGACCTGCACACACTGATCGGCCGGGCCCGGCTCGGCCAGTGGACCGGCCTGTCGGGTTCGCCCAAGGGCGCCCGCGGGCTGTTCGCGGCGGTGGTGCCGGACCTGAGCCGGGTCGCCGGGCGGGACGCCCGCGAGACGCTCCTCGCACGCAGCCAGCACGCGCACTGGACCGGCGAGGCCGGCGACCCGCGCACGGCGATCGCCCTCTTCCGGCAGCTGCTCGACGACCTGGACTGGATCCTGGGAGAGCAGGACGAGGTGGCCCTGGTGAACCGCGCCCGGCTCGCCCACTGGACCGGTGCGGACGGAGACGTCCGCACCGCGCTCCGCATCTTCCACGAGGTGCTGCCGGACCTGCGCCGGACGCTCGGCCCCGACCACCCCGAGGTCCGTGCGAACGAGGCCCTGCTGGCCCGCTGGCGCCGTCGGGCGGACCGGCGGCTCAGGTCGGAGATCCTCTTCGGTCGCGGACACCGGAGCACCGACCGACGCGGTTTCGGGAAGTGGAGCGATGGCTGAACCCGACGACCGGACCGGCATGCCCGACGGGCTGGCGCCGCTCTCCTCCAGGGACCGCCGGGAGCTGGGTGCCTACCGGCTGCTGGGCCGCCTCGGTGCGGGCGGCATGGGGATCGTGTACCTCGCGCGCTCGGCCACGGGCCGGGCCGCGGCCGTCAAAGTCCTGCGCCCGGAACTGCTGAGCGAGCCGGAGGCGCAAGAACGCTTCCGGCGCGAGATCGCCGTGGTGTCACGGATCCCCGAAGACTTCACGGCGCCGCTCCTGGACGCGGAGGCCGACGAGAACGGCGTCTGGATGGCCACGGCCTTCATCCCGGGGCTCTCCCTCCAGCAGAGCGTCAACGCCTTCGGCCCGTTCCCGGCCGACTCGCTGTACGCGCTGTGGTACGGACTCCTCAGGGCCCTGCACTCCGTGCACGAGGCCGGCGTGGTGCACCGGGATCTCAAACCGTCGAACGTCCTGCTCACCGCGCAGGGCCCGCGACTCATCGACTTCGGGGTCTCGATCATGGCCGACTCGACCAGGCAGACATCGACCGGAGTGATCATCGGAACCCCGGGCTACCTGGCCCCGGAACAGGTCACGGGACGGCCCGTGCGGCCCGAGACCGACGTCTTCGCCCTCGGAATCGTGATGGCCTTCGCAGCGACCGGATCGTCACCCTTCGACGGGGACAACCTCGTCAACGTGATCTACAACGTGCTCCACGGCGAGCCCCGGCTGTCCTCGCTGCCCGCGGACCTCGACGGCTGGGTCCGTACCTGCCTGAGCAAGGACCCCGCCCACCGGCCAACAGCCGAGGGCCTGCTCAGATCGCTCTCCGACCGCCGAATCACCACCGCACAGCGGCAGCTCGCCCACGGAGACTGGCTGCCCGACGCCATCTCCCGCGCCACGCTGCGGCGCGCACAGCTCGTCCTCGACCTCGACCGCCCATACCAGCACTCACCGGACCGGGCCCTGGAACCGCCGCCGAATCCCGCCACGGCCGAGACGATCCTGCGACCCGCTCCAGGAGGGCCGACCGTACGACTCCGACCAGTCGGCATGCCGACCGGGGCGGTCCTGCCCCTGCCACCTCGGGACACGACGACCGTGCGCCTCGGCACACACGGGTACCCGCAGCCCGCACCGCAGCCCGCACCGCAGCCCGCACCGCGACCCGAGCAGCCGCCCGCGTTGCCGGCCCCCCCACCGAACCCCCCACCGATTCCCCCCTCTGCCTACCTGCCCGCATTGCTGCCACCGCCGCCCGCGGAGCCGCCGGGTGGACCAGGCTCAGCCCCCGAGGTCCTGCTGCGCACCTTCGCCTCCCCCATGGAGGCCGAACTTCCGCCGCCTCCCCGCACCGGCCTGCGCCGCCGCTGGTTCCGCCGCCTGTCTGCCTGGCGCGCCCGAGGATGACCGCCCGTCCCGTCCCGGTCGACGTCCCGGTCGACATCCATGCCGACAGCCCATGAACCGGCACGACCAGGTCTGAGCATGACGAACGCCCCGTACCAGAGCGGTACGGGGCGTCGTGCTGCGAAGGTCAGGCGGGGCGGATGTGCTCGGCCTGGGGGCCCTTCTGGCCCTGGGTGACGTCGAAGGTCACCTTCTGGCCCTCCTGGAGCTCACGGAAGCCCTGCGAGTCGATGTTGGAGTAGTGGGCGAAGACGTCCGGGCCGCCGCCGTCCTGCTCGATGAAACCGAAGCCCTTCTCGGCGTTGAACCACTTCACGATGCCGGTGGCCATGTGCTGCTCCCTGGTCGGGGACGGGATACGCGCTGGTGCGTACCCCTGGGGTTGAGGTGATCGCCCTGGTCCTCCGACTGCCGATGCTGCGGTACTTCGGATCCACGACTGCTGACTCAAACGATACCCACGACAGCAAGGATCATGCAGCCGCTCGGCCCGCGAGATCGCCGGGGCAGTGGTGCTACTTCTGCCAGCCGATGGTCTCGGGCAGCGGGCTGTAGAAGATGGTGGCACCGACGTTGGCGAGGCCCTTCCTGATGCCGTAGGTGGAGGGGCCGCTGTAGAGCGGCAGGAAGGCGTACTGCTGGAGGGCCTTCTGCTCGACCTTGTTGACGGCCGCGATCTGCTGGCCGAGGTCGGCGATCTCGCCGGTGGCGCGGATCTCCTTGTCCAGCTCGGGAGTGCCGGTTCCGGTGATGTTGGAGTCGCGGTCCGAGCAGTAGAAGTCGCACAGGTAACGCGCGCCGAAGGGGTCCGTCGAGCGGTTGCCGGAGATGAACAGGTCGAAGCGGCGGTCGCTGAGCACCTTGGAGAAGTCGTTCTCGGAGACCTTGTTGACGTTCACCTTCACGCCGACGGCCTTGAGCATCGCGGTGAACGCTCCGGCGGTGGCCTTCTCGATGGGGTCGTCGCCGAGCAGGGTGTAGCCGAGTTCGAGTTGCTTGCCGTCCTTGGCGCGGATGCCGTCGGCTCCGGGCTTCCAGCCGGCCGCGTCCAGGGTCTTCCGCGCCTCCTGCGGGTCGTACTTCAGGACAGCGGCGACGTTGTCCTGGTAGCCCTGCTGGAAGCTGTAGAGCACCGCCGAGCCGGGCAGCGGCTCCGTGTAGTCGAGGCCCTGGAACCGGATCTTCGTTATCTGCGGACGGTCGATGCTCTCCTGCACCGCCTTGCGGACCTGGACGTCGCCGAGGAACGGGGACTTGGCGTTGAGGTACAGCGCGTACTCGAAGGGGCTGCCGCCGCTGCGGATCTCGGCGTCCTTGACCGTCTTCACCTGCTTGAGGTTCTCCGCGGTCCCGACGGGGGCGTAGTCGAGTTCGCCGTTCTTGAAGGCGTTGATCGAGGCGGCGCTCTCCAGGTTGACGTAGACGCGCTTGTCGAGCTTGCCCGGCCGGCCCCACCAGTTGGGGTTGCGCACGAAGGTGATGTTGCCGGAGTGGTCGTCCCAGGTGCCCACGGTGTACGGTCCGGTGCCCCATTCGGGGTGGGCCGTCTTGACGTACGCCTTGTTGAAGTTGTCGACGGTGGCGGCCTGGGGGTGCAGGAAGGTGGTGAACAGCGCGGACCAGGAGGCGTTGACGCCCTTGAAGGCGATGACCGCCTGTTTGTCGTCGGCGCCCCGGGTGACGGAGGTGATGCGGTCGTAGCCGTCGGTGGAGGAGGCCGCGTAGTCCTTGTCCGAGCCGTTGTCGGCCTTCCAGGTGGCCTCGATGGCCCGCCAGTCGATGGGGGTGCCGTCGTTGAAGACGGCCTTGGGGTTGAGGGTGATGACGACCTTCTGGTCGCCGCCCTCGACGGAGACCTTCACGTCGCTGTAGTAGTCCGGGTTGTACTGGACCTCGCCGGTGGGCGAGTAGGTGATGGCTCGGGCGTTGTACCAGGCCCAGATCCGCGAGGCGTTCAGGGTGCCGTTGACGTTGAAGGGGTTGCCCTGCTCGTCGAAGGTGCCCGCGGTGGTGTAGGTGCCGCCGTCCTTGATGTTCTCGTACGGCTGGGGGTTGTAGTCGGTGACCGAGGACGCGGCCTTGGCGGCGTTCGTGGCGTTCGTGGCGTTCGGCCCGGAGGATCCGCCGGAGGATCCGCCGGAGGGTCCGCCGGAGGGGGACGAGGAGGAGCACGCGGTGGCGGCGACCGCGACGGCCGCGGCGAGCGCGAGGGGCAGGGCGAGCTTCCGGCGCATGGGATGTCCTTGGTGGGAATCGGTGAGAAGGGGGCGGGGCGGGGCAGGGCGGGTGTCAGACCGCGTGGCAGGCGTACTGGTGGTCGGAGCCGTCCGGGGCGCCGACGGTCGCCGGCCGCTCGGTGCGGCAGCGGGTCCGTACGCTCTCGTCGGCCTCCCGGTACAGCGGGCAGCGGTCGACGAACACACAGCCCTCCGGCAGCCGGGTGGCACTGGGCTGCTCGCCCGCGAGGACGATGCGCTCGCGGTGGCGCTCGCGCTCCGGGTCGGGCACCGGGATCGCCGACAGCAGGGCCTGGGTGTACGGGTGCCGGGGCCGGGCGAAGATCTCCTCGGTGGCACCGGACTCGACGATGTGTCCGAGGTACATCACCGCGATGCGGTCGGAGACGTAGCGCACCACGGCCAGGTCGTGGGCCACCAGCAGGTACGCCAGGCCCAGTTCGCGCTTCAGCCGGGCGAGCAGGTTGATGATCTCGGCCTGCACGGAGACGTCCAGCGCGGACAGCGGCTCGTCCAGGGCCAGGATCTTCGGCTCGCGGGCCAGGGCGCGGGCGATGCCGACGCGCTGGCGCTGGCCGCCGGACAGGGCGGCGGGGAAGCGGTCGCCCAGGGCGCGGTCCAGGCCCACCAGGTCCAGGAGACGGGTGACCCGGGACCGGATGGCCGTCCGGTCGGCACCGGCGGCCTGGAGCGGTTCGGCCAGCAGGTCGAAGACGGTCAGGCGGGGGTCCAGGGCGTCCGTCGGGTCCTGGAGGACGATCTGGACGTCGCGCCGCAGCTCGCGCACCTGGGCCGCCGACCGCAGCGTGGCGACGTCGGTGCCGGCCACTTCGATGCGGCCGCCCTCGGGGGCGCGCAGCCGCAGCACCTCGCGCAGCGTGGTGGTCTTGCCGCTGCCGGACTCCCCCACCAGGCCCAGGGTCTCGCCCGCGCGCAGTTCGAAGCTGACGTGGTTGACCGCGTGCAGGGTTCCCACCCGGCGCTTGAGGAGGGCCCCCTTGGTGACGGGGAAGGTCTTGACCAGGTCCTCCACGCGCAGGACCACCTCGCCCGCGGTCCGCTCTCCGGCGCGGGCCGGCGGCACGGCAGCGGCGCGCCCGGCCGGGTCGAGGGTTCCGTCGGCGATCTCCTGCGCACGGTGGCAGGCGACGTGTCCGACGTGTCCGACGTGTCCGTGCTGCCCGCCCGGTGCGGTCAGGTCCGGTTCGGTGGTCCGGCACACGTCCAGGGCCACCGCGCAGCGGGGCGCGAAGGGGCAGCCGCCGGGCAGGCCGACCAGGGAGGGCGGCTCGCCGCCGACCGGGATCAGGGGCCGTTCGACGCCGCTGTCCACGGTGGGGACGCTGGCCAGCAGCCGGGCGGTGTAGGGCATCGTGGGACGGCGGAAGAGCTCGTCGACGCTCGCGTGCTCGACGATCCGTCCGGCGTACATGACGGCGACGTCGTCGGCGTGGCCCGCCACCACGCCCAGGTCGTGGGTGATCAGGACGAGGCCGGCGCCGGTCTCGCGCTGGGCCAGGCGCAGCACGTCGAGGATCTGCGCCTGGACGGTGACGTCGAGCGCCGTGGTGGGCTCGTCGGCGACGAGGACCGAGGGCTTGTTCGCGATGGCCAGGGCGATGACGACACGTTGGCGCATGCCGCCGGAGAACTCGTGCGGGAACGACTTGGCGCGTTCGCGCGGGTCGGGGATGCCGACCAGGTCGAGCAGTTCCACCGCCTGCTCCCACGCGTCCTTCTTCGACAGTTCCCGGTGCACGCGCAGGGCCTGGGAGAGCAGCCGGCCGACGCTGAAGATGGGCGTGAGCGCGGACATCGGGTCCTGGAAGACCATGCCGATGTCCTTGCCGCGCACCCGGGAGAGGCCCTTGTCGTCCATCGCCGCCAGGTCGCGGCCGCCCAGCAGGATCCGGCCGCCGAGGCGCGCGGTGGGCGGCAGCAGGCCCATGACGGCGAGGGCGGTGGCGGACTTGCCCGAGCCGGACTCGCCGACGATGCCCAGGGTGCGCCCGGGCAGCAGATCGAAGCCGATGCCGCGCACGGCCTCCACCGGTCCGGCCTCGGAGGGGAAGGAGACGCTCAGGTCGCGTACGGACAGGACGGGTGCGGGCTCGGTGGGCCCGGCCGGGGAGCCGGCCACGGGCCCGGTGCGGCGGGCGGGTGCGAGGGTCATCGTCGGCCTCCTGCCGCGGCGGTGGTGGACGTGGGGTCGAGGGCGTCGCGCAGGCCGTCGCCGACGAAGGTCATCGAGACGGTGAGCAGGACGGTCAGCCCGGCGGGGAAGGCGAAGAGCCAGGGGGCGCTGGTGATGGTGCCCGCACCGTCGGCGAGCATCGTGCCCAGCGACACGTCCGGGGTCTGCACGCCGAAGCCCAGGAAGGACAGCGCGGTCTCGCTGAGCACGGTGGAGACCACGCCCAGGGTGAGGTTGACGATGAGCAGGGAGCCCAGGTTCGGGATGATGTGGCGCACCACGATGCGCAGGGGGCGCACGCCCATGAACTCCGCGGCGCGCACGTAGTCGCGCTCGCGCAGGGACGTCGACACCGACCAGACCACGCGCGCGGTGGACATCCAGCCGAACACCGTCAGCACGAGGATGAGGACCCGCCAGTCGCCCGCCAGCCGGTGCGAGACCAGGGCGAGGATGAGGAAGGAGGGCACGATCAGCAGGAAGTGGACGACGGCGAGGGTGGCCTTCTCCACCCGGCCCCCGAAGTAGGCCGCGCCCGCGCCCACGACCGCGGCGATGGCGACGGTCAGCACGGACACGCTCACCGCGATCACCAGCGAGCGCTGGAGGCCGTGCACGGCGGCGGCGTAGACGTCGTTGCCGCCCTGGTTGGTGCCGAACCAGTGCTCGGCGCCGGGGGCCTGGGTCAGTGCCGAGAAGTCGGCGTCCGCGTAGCCGTACGGGGTGAACAGGTCGCCGAGCGCGCTGAACAGCACGAGCAGCAGGAAGATCACCACGCCGGCGACGGCGATCCGGTTGCGCAGGAAGCGCCGCAGGTAGAGACGGCGCCGGCCCAGGTAGTGCCCGTCTTGCACGTCGCGCACGTCGCGCACGTCATGCTCAGCGTGCCCGGTGGGCCCGTCGTGCCCGGTGGGCGGCGGATCGGTGGCTCGCGCGGGTGCGGTGGCGAGTACGTCTTCGGAGGTCGCGTCGGGACTCACAGGGGTGCCCATCTCAGCTCACCCGCACTCTCGGGTCGAGGAGAACGGTGGCGATGTCCGCGAGGATCGCGCCGATCGCGGTCAGGGCGGCGGCGAAGGCGGCGGTCGCCACGGTGCCGTGCACGTCGTTCTTGCTGATGGTCTGGATGAAGTACTGGCCCATGCCGTTCCAGCCGAAGATCGTCTCTGTGAGGACCGTGCCGGTGAAGACGGCCGGGATGCTGAAGGCCACGGACTGTGCGGTGGGGATCAGGGCGGTGCGCAGGGCGTGCCGGCGGATCGCCTGGGCCCGGGTGAGCCCGGTGGCCCGGGCGGTGCGCACGAAGTCGGAGCCGATGACGTCCAGCAGCAGGGAGCGCTGGGTGAGGTGGTAGCCCACGTACCCCGTCAGGGTGAGCGTCAGCGTCGGCAGGATCAGGTGCAGCAGCCGGTCACCGGCCGTCGCCCAAAATCCTTCCACGCCGGGCGAGTTCTCCCCCGCGACGTACAGGAAGTGCCAACCGGCGTGCTCGTTCAGCTGGATGGCCAGCAGCACCAGGGCGAGGGCGGCGATGGACACCGGGACGTTGAACAGCGCCATGGAGAGGGCCTGGGCGGCCCGGTCCCTCCAGCCGTACTGGTGCGAGGCGGTGTGGACCGCGAGGGCGACGCCGACGACGACCGACAGGACCGTCGCGCCGATCACCAGTTCGGCGCTGACGAGGGAGCGGTAGCCGATCTCCCCGTTCACCTGGACCCCGACCGGGGAGCGGCCCCAGTCGAAGTGCAGGACCACGCTGGTCAGCCAGTCCCACCAGCGGTGGAGCAGCGGCTCGTGCGGGTCGAGGTTGTAGGGGGCCAGGGCCCGGGATATCTGCTCCTCGGTGCGGACCGGGCGCAGTTCCTTGAAGTTCGAGCGCGGGTCGAGGAACCAACTGGCGAGGAAGTACGTGGCGTTGGTGGCCATGGCGATCACCAGGAACCAGCCCGCCGCCCTGCGTGTCACGTACCGGAGCACGGACGGCACCTCCCCACCAGGTGCGGCGGGTGCGCCTGGGGAACGCCGGGTCTGGGGGGGGGTACGCATGCCCGTAGAACTTCCTGGGGTGAGAGTCGAGTGCACGATCGTGCAGATGTGAGTCTGTGCACGACTGGTGCGCGACGCCAGTGATCTGGGCATATGGACATGGGAACGAAACACCCCCGCAGCAAAGAGGCGTTGAACCCGCTCCCCCGTTCACATTCGCAGGGGGGGTGCCCTCGCGGAGGCGTGTCAGGGGGCGGGCCTGGTACGCAGGGTGCGGTCGGCGAGGGTCGTCAGGACCAGGACGACGCCGACGCCGACCATGATCCAGGCGATGAGGTGCATGCCGGGGTCGGAGACGCGGATGCGGAAGACGATGCCGGTGGTTGCGGAAGCGGCGATCGAGCCGAGGTAGCCGAAGGTGCGCAGCAGGCCGGAGGCGGTGCCGAGTTGTTCGGCGGGGGCGTGGTCGTAGAGGGCGATCTGGTTGCCCGCGCCGGACGTGCCCATGGCGACGCCGAAGACGAGAGTGACCACCACGACCCATCCGATCCAGCCCGAGGCGCTGAGCAGCAGTACGCCGGCGGAGCCGATGAGGCAGGCCAGGGCCGCTGCTACGACCGGTCCGCGCACCCGGTTGCGCCGGGAGACGAGCGAGATCACCAGACCGGACACGAGCGTCATGGGCAACAGGAGCAGTCCGGCTTCGGTCTCGGACAGGCCCCGGACGCTCTGGGCCCACTGGGTGACGCCGTAGAGCACGACGTACGCGCAGAACAGGACCAGGCCGTAGCGAAGATAAGTACTGGTCAGGGCCCGGTTGCCGGCGAGCAGGCGCAGGTCGAGGAACGGGGTCCTGGCCCGCAGCTCCCACAGCACCAGGGCGATCCACAGCACGGCGGAGATCGCCAGCAAGTACCAGCGGGTGTCGGGCAGGGCGAACAGGAACAGCAGCAGCGCGATCATCGCGGCGGCGAACCCGGCGATGCCGATGACATCCAGGCCGGCCGCGACGTCACGGGCGCGTCGGCTGCGGTCCGGTGGGCTGTCGGGTCGGCTGTCAGGTGGGCTGTCGGGTCGGCTGTCGGGTGGGACCCAGGCCAATGTCGTGACCAGCGCGACGAGTGCGACCGGAACGTTGATGAAGAACACGGAACGCCAGCCCAGCACGGCCACCAGGACACCGCCCAGGGGCAGCCCGAGGGAGGCGGTCGCGATGCCGGCGATCTGCAGGCCGCCCAGCACTCCGCCCGGCGGCTTGTCCAGACCGGCGTCCTCGGCACGGCGACGGATCAGCAGCATGGCCGTCGGATAGGCGCACGAGGTGCCCAACCCGAGCAGTACTCGACTGATCAGGAGGGTCGGAAGGCTGTGGGCGGCGCCGCCCATGAGTCCTCCGACGATGACGAGTCCGATTCCGGCCAGGAACACCCGTCGTGGGCCGAACACCTCGGCGGCCTTGCCTGCGGTGGGCTGGGCGATCGCGCTGGCCAGGTACAGGGCCGTGACCAGGGCGGCGGTCCGCCCGATCGACACGCCGAGTCCGTGGGCGATCGGTACGAGGGCCGTGGCGATCAGCGAGCTGTTGATCGGGTTGAGCGCCGAACCGACGAACAACGGGGTGACGAATCGCCACGAGAACGGACGCCCGGGCGGTATCCCGTTCACCGGCGGGGCGTTGGTCGTCGGCCCGGGGGCAGGCATCAGCATCTCCAGTACGTGGTGGTCGCAGAAGTGCGCGGCCGTCCTCGACCGCCTCACCTTCAACGGCACCATCATGGCGGGGCGGCCGTCGAGGCCGGTCGGTTTGCCGGGACCGGCGTCGCGGTGGTGCAGCTCGGCGTGGATGGCGGCTGCCGGAGGACCGCGCTACCGGGGTCGGTTCGTCGGGCCCAGGCCTGGCAGCGGTGTGGTCCACCAGCGGGCCTTGTACAGCTCGGTTCCGGTCAGGGCGAGCGTCCCGTCGGGGTGGTGGAAGGTGACGGCGGAGGTGCACCAGGAGCAGGGACCCGCGTGATCGGGCGTGATGGTGAGCAGGCGACCGGTAGCGGGCTCACTGCCCACGCTCTTGATCCCGCGGGCTGAGTCCTCCGCGCCCAGCCCGACGGCTTCGAAGCGGTCGAGGTGTGAGTCGTAGCGCCACAGGCGGTCGCCGGTGCTGAGCCAGAACGTCCCCGGCGCGGAGCGCACAGGTGCGAGGTCGTGTCCCCCGACTTCCGGAAGGGGGATGCTGCGTTCGGGGGTGAGGGACGGGATGTCGGGCGTGCCACCGACCCGCAGGGCCAGCAGGGTGTCGTCCCCGAGCACCCAGAGCAGCTCCGCGCCCTCGTCCCACTGCACGGCGTGGGCCCCGTCGAGTTCCTGCTCGGTATAGGTGGTGCTGCGAGGCCCCTCCGAGGCCGCGTACAGCCGCACCCATCCGGCGGTGCTGGCGACCACGGCGACGTTGCCGTCCGGTAGGAGCTCCGCGCTGTGGGGGTTGGCGGAGGTGCCGAGGTCCGTGGCCCAGATCGGCGTGCCGGTCGCCGTGTCGACCAGGGCTGCCAAGCCGCCCGAGGCGGTGACCAGGAGGGATCCTTCACCGTCGAGCACCACGTCCCTGGCCTCGGTGGGTCTGGCCCAGCTGCGGGCCGGCTCCAGGTCGGCCAGCCGATCGTCGCCGTCAGCGGTCCACGACCACACCACCGGCAACCGGTCGGCCTCGGGTCCGGCCTCGGGTCCGGCCTCGGGTCCGGCCTCCCGCGCCGTCTCGCCGTCCAGGACGAGAACCTGCCGGGACGCCTGATCGACCGCGACGATCAACGCACTGCCCCGAACGCCGGCCTGCCCGGACCCCGGATCGACCGCATCACCCGGCGCACCACCCGGCACGACTGTCGGCCCGGCCGCCCGATCAGCCGCGATGACCACCGCACTGCCACGAGGTTCTCCGCCGCTGCCGTCCACGGCACGCGGGGCGGGGGTCGAACACGCCGTCAGCACCAGGCCGCCCAGGACGGATCCCAGTCTGAGGCCCGCTCCGGCTCTTGCGCACACTGCCACGTCCCCTTCGCGCCATGATTATCGGACTATCTACTCTGCGTCCCGGCGCCCCGGCCCGGCGCCATCCTCGTCGCAGCGTCCGGGTGAACTCGTCCGCACGGGGCTGTGGGAGGGCTCGCCCCTGCGGGCCGGGCGAATCAGCCGCACGCCCCACTCGGCGAGCTCCCGTACCCGTGGTCAGCACCCGCATCCGCGCGCCGGCGCTGACACCGCGCGCCCGACGTGCCGCCCACGGCTGGAGCCCGCCACCTGGGGAGGGTGGCGGGCTCCTTCGCGTTCGGCTTCCCCGTGCGCGCTCAGGCCCGACGCAGCACCCGGCGCAGCCAGAGGGCGCCGGCCCCGACGGCCGTCAGGGCAAGGCCGCCGAAGGCGAGGCCCGCGGTGTGGTCGGCCCCGGTGGAGGCGAGCTGGACGGACGACGGCGCGGAAGGCTGCGCGGCGTCGGCGACGCGGGCCTGCGGGGCGGACGGCGCGGTGGAGGTGGTGGACGGGTCCGCCGGAGCCGGGGCGCTCGGGGAGGACGCGGAGACCGGCACGGCGGCGCCGGCCGGGGCCGAGGACACCGGGGCCGACGGGGCGGAGGAGGCCGAGGAAGCCGAGGAGGGGGACGGGCTCGGCCCGGACGTCTTCGTGGCGGCGGGCAGGACCTGAATCGTCGAACGGGCAGCGCACTTCGTGGTTCCCCAGAACGGCAGGCCCTCGTTGACGAACACGCACGGGCCGAGCGTGGTGGTGCCCGCCGGAGTCTTCGCGTCGTACGACACCCGCACCCGGGCGACGGCCTTGCCACCCGACCGGAGGCCGGAGTCACGGCCCTGGAGGTACACGCCGTAGGGGTCGTCGGGCGCGATTCCGGCCACCTTGTCCAGCGTCCGCCAGGCCCCGTCCGCCGTACGCACCTGCACGGTCGCGTACCGGTCCACGAACAGGACGTTACCGAGGTTGGTGTAGTCGGACGGCGTGGGGTTGTCGAGGATGGCGTCGAACTCGACCGGCGCGCCGCCCGCGACGGCGGTGGCGGGAACGTGGTCGAGCGAGCTCGTGATCGAGGTGACCTTGATCGTGCTGGTCACCTCGGCCTGCGCCGCCTCGTGGGGGTCGACGACGACGGCGGAATGCAGGGCGATGGACCGGAAGCCGCCGTTGGTGGCGCCGTCGTGGGGCAGGCCCATCGGCGCGCCGATCCGCAGGTCGACCCTGAGGGTCCGCCCCGCCGGGACGGTGAGCCCGGGCACCGTCCCGTCGTACACGACACTTCCGGAGGTGTAGGTCATCCCCAGCGGCACCGACTTCCACGTACCGTCGGCCGGGTCCCTGAAGTCGATGACGATCGCGTCCGGCGGCGTTCCGACGTCGGTGACGGTCCGCAGATCCAGGTGGTAACCGGTGCTCTCCTGGCCCGAGTTGGTGATGTCCTCGGTGAACTCGACCGGCCCACCGGCGAATCCGACCGAGGCCGGGGCCTGGACGGAGAGCGAGGTGTGCGACGGCTCCCCCGCGAAGGCCACCGGGGCGGCGGCCACGACCGATCCGCAGACTGCGGCTACGCCGAGGGCAGCGGCGACGACGATGGCACGACGGGTACGACGAACATGAACGATGGTGGACACAGTTCTCCCCTGAAACCGTTCTGCGGGCAGGCCGCAGCAGCGCGCTGATGACTGATGGCTGAATGACTGATGGCGAGCGGGCCGCAGCAGGTTTGTGTGCGGCCGGGGGGCGACCACGGCCCCGCTTCTCACTGTCATAGACGTGGAGCCCGGCCAGGGGTTGCAGGCGATCGGAAAGAAATTTCTGGCTCTGGCGCGAGTTCCGTGATTGGCGCGATCCTCCTGGTCAGCCCGTGCCCGTGGTGGCCATAGGGCATGCTGGTGCGGTGAGTGATCCCCAAACAGCGTGGCAGGCGTGGCTGGACGGCCTGGATGCCAAGTCACAGGCTCTGGCACTGTCGTTGCGTGCCCAGTTCGACGCTCTTGGCGCGGCTGACGCCGCGGACTGGGTCAAGTCGGAGTTGAGCGAGGACCTGCCGCAGCTCGCCCGGTTCATGCTGCTGCGAAGCCTGTGGCGTAGTCCTATCGACGACTGGGCCGACCCGAGCGCGCTCGATCAACTCCCAGCTGCCAAGCGGCTCCTTGCCGCCGGCGCGGACCGGGCCGACCTGGTGCTCCTGGCTCGGGCAGTGGCCTATGAGGCGGTGTTCACGACGCTTGACGAGCTTGACGCCGGCGGCGATGTGAACGTTTCGGCCGTCGATGCCGGCTGGAGGGTAGTGGAGACCGGAGAGGACCTCTCTCCGACGGGACGCGTCCTCTCAGGTCTGCACGAGGATCTCCTCACGATGGATCCCAGTGGGCGTGACGGAGCTGACCTGTGGCGATAGGGCAGTCCCCTGACTGACTGCCCAGCCCTCACGGCCGGGCGAGGAGTACGCGCTTGCGGAGGAGGTCGAGCTTCGCGCGGCCGAACATCTGGCGTTTGAGCATCTTAAAAGTTACGTGGAATCTGGCTGGGGTGATCATGTCTCCCCGGTGCAACCACGGACTTGGGAGATGGCTTGAGCGGCACGACGGTGCTGAAGGAGAAGTGGCCGGTGCTGGGCCGGCACGAGCAGGCGGCGGTGTGGCTGCAGATCTGGACTGATCTCGGTCGGGCGCCGAGGACGATCGACGCCTACGCCCGCGGACTGGCCGAGTACCTGGTGATGTGCGAGCGGGAGGACGTCGACCCGATCATCGCAAACCGCGCCCACATTGCCGTCTACGTACGGGAGTTGACGTCACGGCCGCACCGTCGTGGTGCGAACGTGGTGGCGATCGACTCGGGGTCGGGGCTGGCGAACGCCACAATCCAGCAGCGCCTGGTGCCGGTGCGGCTGTTCTACGACTTCCTCATGGAGGAGGGTCTGCGCGAGTCGAACCCGGTGGGCCGGGGCCGCTACACCCCTGGGCGTCAGCGGGGCGGGCAGCAGCGCGGGCTGGCGCCGCGGCTGACGAAGCTGCCGTGGATCCCCAGTGAACAGCAGTGGCTGAGGATCCTGCAGGTCGCGCGGGAGGAGCCGGTCCGCAATCGGTTGATGCTGGCCCTGGCCTACGATGCCGCGCTGCGGCGAGAGGAGCTGTGCTCGCTGCGGACCGACGACCTCGATCCGGCCCACCGGACGCTGAGGGTGCGGGCGGAGACGACGAAGAACCGGCTGGAGCGGGTGGTCCCGTACTCGGCGTCGACCGGCGTGCTGATGTCGGCCTACCTCGCCCACCGGGCCACGGTCAGCCGGGCCAGGGGGCCGCTGTTCCTGTCGGAGTCCCGGCGCAACCATGGACAGCCGCTGACCCTGTGGACGTGGTCGAAGGTGGTCCGCCGGATCGCCCTGGCGTCCGGTGTTCCGCGGTTCTCGACCCACACCACCCGGCACCTGTGTTTGACCGATCTGGCTCGGATGGGTTGGGAGTTGCACGCGATCGCGACCTTCGCCGGCCACCGCAACACCGATTCCACGCTCCAGTACATCCACCTGTCCGGCCGGGACCTGGCCGACAAGCTGGCCCGCGGCATGGAGCACATCCATGCCTGGCGAATACAGATGCTCACGTCCGAGGACTGCACGACGGCGGAGGTGTCGCGGTGACCGCACCACTGCCGGCCATCGCCGCCCAGGACGGGGCCGGACGCTGGTCCTGGCCGATCTCCCCGCCCCGCGACAACGCCGCGGTTGTAGTGCGACCTGCCGAGGCCAGGGCCGTGGCCGACCTGGGCGTGCGCAATCTGCGGCGCCTGCAGTACCACGACCCGTCCGCGCCGGGCTGGCGCGTGATCGCGCGGCTGCTGGGTCCGCTGGAGGCGGTCAACGCCGCACTGGACTCCCCGCCCACCCCGCATCGCCGACGGGCCATGCTCGACGTGGTCGCAGTGCTGCTGACGCGGTGCGCGGAGACCGGCCGGACCTTCTGGGGCTGGACCGAGGAGGAATGGTTCCACCTGCTCGGCCGCACTCAGGCCGAGTTCCGCCGGCGCGCACCCGCCTGGGCCGGCGACGAGGTCCGTCCCTATCTCGCGGCACACGCCTACCTGCTCGGTTCCTTCAACGAGTTCCACCGACTCGGCAGCTTCCAGCGGCTCACCCTGGCCTGGCGGATCTTCGGACGCGACCGTGTCAACGGCGAGGTCGCACGACTTCGCGCGATCCTGAGCGCCTGGGGCTACCGGCTCGGCCAGGACGAGGACACCCTGCTGCCGATGGTGGCCTGCCAGCTGTTCCTGCTCAACCGCAGCCCGCATCTTGAGGAAATGGACACCGCACTGTTCGACCGGGTCCGCCGCGACGGGCTGCTGGAGGGCAGCCGGCTGAACACCCTGCACGCGATGCAGCGGGCGGTCGCCGAGCTCGGATTCTGTGATCCTCCGCGTCCCGGCACCGGCCGCCACTCGGCCCGGGCCAGCGGCGGCGCGCCGATCTGGGAACAGTGGGCCGACCGCTGGCACGCCACCTCGACGCTGACCCCGCGCGTTCGCGGCGGCGTCCGCTCGAACCTGCTCAAGGTCGGCCGGTGGATCGCCGCCGAACAGCCCGACGCCGCCGATCCGGCCGACTGGACCCGGCAGACCTGCGCTTCGTGGATCGCCGCGCTGGACCGGATGAAGGTCGGCGACTACGTCCAGCGCACGATCGGGTTGGGCGACCGTCTCGGCAAGCCGCTGGAGGCGCCCAGCAAGGCCGGGCAGATCACCGCGCTACGGAGGTTCTTCCGGGACTGCCAGGAGTGGGAGTGGCTGCCCCGCCGCTTCGACCCACTGCGCGCGCTGGCCATCCCCCGCAGCATCACGGCCCTCCTCGGACCTGACCCCAGAGTGATCGCAGACGAGATCTGGGCAAAGCTGTTGTGGGCGGGCCTGAACCTCGAACCAGCAGATCTGCCGCAGACCCGCTCCGGACACTTCTACCCTTTCGAACTGGTCCGAGCGGTCACACTGACCTGGCTCTTCTCCGGCCAACGCAGTGACGAGATCGCCCGCTTGAAGCTGGGCTGCATCCGCTGGCAACACGAGGGGGCACCCATCGCCGGCGACTCGCAGCAGGTCCTGGCCCGCGACGCGGTCTGCCTGCTCGACGTCCCCACCCACAAGACCGGTACCGCCTTCACCAAGCCGGTCGACCCAATTCTCGGCCAGGCCATCGACGCCTGGCAGAGCATCCGCCCGGACCAGCCGAAGTTCACCGACCGCCGCACCAGCGAGCTGGTGGACCCGCTGTTTGCCGTCCGGGCCCGCCGCGTCTCCACCAGCTACATCAACAACACCGTCATCCCGATGCTCTGCCGCAAGGCCGGAGTCCCGGCCGCCGATGTCCGTGGGAACATCACCAGCCACCGGGCCCGGTCCACCATCGCCAGCCAGCTCTACAACGCCAAGGAGCCGATGACGCTGTTCGAGCTGCAAGCCTGGCTCGGACATCGCTCACCGCAATCCACCCAGTACTACGCCAAGATCACGCCGAACACCCTCACGAAGGCATACACCGAGGCCGGATACTTCGCCCGCAACGTCCGCACGGTCGAGGTCCTCCTCGACCGTGACGCCGTCACCTCCGGGGCCGCGGCCACCGGTGAACCATGGCAGTACTACGATCTCGGTCACGGGCTGTGCTCCTACTCGTTCTTCGAACAGTGCCAGCACCGGATGGCCTGCGCCCGCTGCGACTTCTACACCCCCAAGGAATCGACGAAAGCCCAACTCGTCGAAGCCAAGGCCAACTTGCAGCGCATGCTCGTAAGCATTCCGCTCACCGAAGAGGAACGCGCCGCCGTCGACGACGGCCAGAGCGCCCTCGACCGCCTTCTCGAGCGCCTCGCCGAGGTGGCCACTCCAGCCGGCCCGACCCCGAGCGAGCTCCGCGCCGAACCCGGTCGGCCCCTGCCCTTGACTGTCCGATCACCAACCGACTCCACCGACCGAAAGTGCTGCTGACATGCGACCCGCCCTCTTCACCCTCGACCTCCCCGGCCCCGGACGACTGAGCACCATGGCCCGACCCCGCGGCAACGACTGGCTTGAAGACGAGATGGCCGCGCTGAAGAACTACGGCGTCGATATCCTGGTCTGCGCGCTCACCGGCCCCGAACTCAACGAACTCGGCCTCGCAGACGAATCCCGGACAGCCACAGCAGCCGGGCTGCAGTTCGTCGCGATACCCATCCCCGACCGCACCGTCCCCGACCGCGCCGCGATCCTGCCTACCCTGCACAGACTCACCGAACAGCTACGCGACGGCGCACACGTCGTCACCCACTGCCGAGCCGGCATCGGCCGCTCATCCCTCCTCGCAGCCGCACTCCTCATCCTCAACGGGGTCGATCCCGGCACCGCCTGGAACCACATCGAACGAGCTCGCGGACTCGCCGTCCCAGACACCGCCGAGCAACGAGAGTGGACAATGGAACTGGTCAAACAGGCATGATGTTGACAAATCAGATTCCACAGAATGATGCGGTTGACGTGGCCCTCGACCGGGCCGGAGTTCCAGCGGAGTGTGAGGCCGGCCATGACGGCGTCCCAGTCCTTGCGCAGGCCGGTGGCGAATTTGCGCAGTTCAGGCAGGATGCTGGCCTCGGCGTCCGCGGTCCACTGCTCAAGTTCCTCCTGGCCCCGGCGGTTGACGAGGACGGAGGCGAACCGGGCGATGAGGTCGCAGGCGACGTCCAAGTCCGCGCTGCGGCTGCGGAGTTCCTTCAGGACGACACGGTCGGCCTCGGGTCGGTTGTCGGGGTGAGTGAGGATCAGCGTGGTCACCTCGCGGGCCTTGGGGACCGGTGGGCGGGTGGTCGGCCTGGCGTTCTCACGCAGCCGGTGGACGAAGCGGCGGACGGTCCGCTCGCTGACGGTCAGTCCGCGCTCGGCGAGTTCGCGGTGGAGGCGGTCGGCGCTGGTGCAGCCCTCGTTGAAGCGGGCGGTCAGGTAGGCGGCGTGGCCGTCCAGGCTGGTCTGCCGACCGCCAGTGGGCCCCGCGCCGATCAGCTCGTCAGCGGTGGCGGCCCGCATGAACTTCCGCACCGTCTTGCAGTCCAGGCCCAGCTCGGCGACGATCTGGCTGTGGCCCATGCCCTTGTCCATCAGTGCGTGGACGGCGGCGTGACGCTCGCGGGTCCGCCGGGCCAGCTGGCCTTCGGGCAGTACCACTTGTTCCTTCTCCGGTGTGGATGGGACCCACTGCGGGCGCAAGCGGGCGACCAACCGCTCGGCCGCCTCTCCGAGGTTCTTCCACAGGTGGAACCGGTCCGCGACCTGCGTGGCGGTGCCGGCACCGCGGTCCGCGCCTTCGGCGTAGTAGCGGGCCCGGTCGCGGCAGATCACCTCGACACCGGGGTGTGCGGTGAGCCAGGCAGCGAGGGCGTCGGCGGACCGCTCGGGCAGGACATCGACGGGACGGCGGCCCTTGATGTCGATCAGGACCGTGCCGTAGTGGTGGCCCTTGCGCATGGCGAAGTCGTCAACGCCGAGCACCCGCACCTGTCCGGCCTGCGGGTCAGGCAGGGCTCGGATCAGGCGGATCAGAGCGTCCCGGCCGATCCCGGCGGCCAGGTGCTCGGTGAGCCGGGCCCCGGCCCGGCCGCCCAGGGCGAGCGCGACGGCCTCGCGGACCTTCCGCAGCGGCACTGTGCAGCGGCCATAACGGAACGTCAGGCCCGGTATCTGCTCGGCGAAAGTCCGCTTTCCGCACTCGGCGGTATCGCAGAAGAACCGGCGGACCCGCAGGTGCAGCACCAGCTCCTGCCCACTCACCGCCGTGTCGCTCACGTGCCGCTCGTAGCCGCTGTGGACACGCTCGGACCAGCTGCCGCAGCCCGGGCACTCCGACTTCGGCGTCCGACCCCGAGCGTGGACCCGTACGGACCGGCCGACCGACCGGATCAAGTCCACCTGCAGCAGGGCGAACTGGGGAAACAGGACGGTCAGGAGCTCAGAGACAGACACCCGCCATGATCGCCAACCGGCAACACCTGCGGGCTGCTTT
The DNA here is from genome assembly GCF_042720685.1 of Kitasatospora sp. NPDC058492. Taxonomy (NCBI): domain Bacteria; kingdom Bacillati; phylum Actinomycetota; class Actinomycetes; order Kitasatosporales; family Streptomycetaceae; genus Kitasatospora; species Kitasatospora sp. NPDC058492. Next base: position 18,644 of record NZ_JBHXMU010000072.1, on the reverse strand, counting down.
CACGGAACTCGCGCCAGAGCCAAATTTCTCCCCGTCTCCGGACACCTGCCGACGGCGGACGCCCTCGGCTCAGGAGGAGGCGCCTGGTGCCCACGCGCCCGTAGGTCCGTCACGCCCGGCCCATCAGCCGAGCCCGGTCACAGCCGGGCCGTCAGTCCCAGCGGGCGGATCCCGACAGGCCCCTGACGCATCCTCAAGTTACTATCAGGTATTTTTAAGGGGCCTTTCAGGTGAACATTGCCACTTCTTGAAGGATTACCCGTGCTCCGTCACCCGTCCCGCCGTCTCGGCCGCGCCGCCCGCACCACGCTCACCGCCGCTCTCACCCTCGGCACGGCGCTGGCAGCACTGCCCGCCGCCCCCGCCTTCGCTTCCGCCTCCGCCTCCGCCGACACGCAGATACCCGCCCCGGCGGCGCCCGCGGCCACCGACACCCCGCACCTGGACGCCGTCGAGCAGACGCTGCGTCAGGTCTCGCCCGGCCTGGAGGGAACGGTCTGGCAGCGCACCGGCGGCAACAGCCTGGACGCCCCCGCCGGTGACCCGGCCGGCTGGCTGCTGCAGACCCCGAACTGCTGGGGCGACCCGAGCTGCACCGACCGGGCCGGCAGCGAGAAGCTGCTGGCCAAGATGACGGCGAACATCGCCGGCGCGACCCGCACCGTCGACATCTCCACCCTCGCGCCGTTCCCCAACGGCGCGTTCCAGGACGCGATCGTCGCGGGCCTCAAGGCCTCGGTGGCGGCGGGCAACAAGCTGACCGTACGGGTCCTGGTGGGAGCCGCCCCGCTCTACAACATCACCGCGCTGCCGACCAGTTACCGAGACGACCTGCTGGCCCGGCTCGGCCCGGCCGCCGCCGGCGTCACGCTCAACGTCGCCTCGATGACCACCTCGAAGACCGCCCTGTCCTGGAACCACTCCAAGCTGCTGGTGGTGGACGGCCGCAGCGTGATCACCGGCGGCATCAACAACTGGAAGGACGACTACATCGACACCACCCACCCGGTATCCGACGTCGACCTCGCGTTGACCGGCCCCGCCGCCGCCTCGGCCGGCTCCTACCTCGACACCCTGTGGGGCTGGACCTGCAAGAACACCGGAGTGCTGTCGAGTGCCTGGTTCGCCTCCAGCAACGGCGCGCCCTGCCTGCCGAACCTGGAGAAGGACGCCAACCCCGGCCCGGTGCCGGCCACCGGCAACCTGCCGGTGATCGCGATCGGCGGCCTGGGCGTCGGCATCCGGAACGTGGACCCGGCCTCCACCTACCAGCCGGACCTGCCGGCCGCCGCCGACGCCAAGTGCGGCCTGGTCGCCCTGCACGACAACACCAACGGCGACCGCGACTACGAGACGGTCAACCCCGAAGAAAGCGCGCTCCGGGCCCTGGTGGCCGGCGCCACCAGCCACATCGAGATCTCCCAGCAGGACCTGAACGGCACCTGCCCGCCGCTGCCGCGCTACGACCTGCGCCTCTACGACCTGCTCGCCGCCAAGCTCGCCGCCAACGTGAAGGTGCGCATCGTGGTGAGCGACCCGGCCAACCGCGGCACGGTCGGCAGCGGCGGCTACTCGCAGATCAAATCCCTCGCGGAGATCAGCGACGCGCTCCAGGCCCGGCTGGCGGCCCGGACCGGCGACGCGTCCGGTGCGAAGGCCACCATGTGCCGGAACCTCCAGCTCGCCTCCTTCCGCGCGGCGCCGACCGCGAACTGGGCCGACGGTCACCCGTTCGCGCTGCACCACAAGGTCGTCGCGGTCGACGGCTCGGCGTTCTTCGTCGGCTCGAAGAACCTCTACCCCGCCTGGCTGCAGGACTTCGGCTACCTGGTGGAGAACCCGGACGCGGCCGCCCAGCTCGACGCGAACCTGCTGGCACCCGAGTGGCGCTACTCGCAGGCCGCCGCCACGGTCGACTACACCCGCGGCATCTGCCCGAACTGAGCGCGTTCTCCATCGGCCAGGATGTCCACGAGGTCCTGCGGTGGGTGGGTGCTGCTCCTCCTGTCGTCCTGGGACGGTACCCGGACTCGCGCGCCGAGGTGCCGTGAGCAGCCGAAGCCTCGGCGGGGCTCGGCCCCGGCCGCCGGTCAGATGGGCAGGTTCCAGGTGGGGCCTTCTTCGGTGCCGATCCACACGCGCTGGCCGTCGCCGTCGACCGTGATGCCGAAGCCCTCCTGGTGGGGGGCGCCGTGTTGCTGCCAGGCCTGGATGGCGGCCTCGGCCTGGTCCCACAGGCGCAGGGGCCCGCGCTGGGTGACGGTCCAGCCGCCGTCGGGGTTCGGCGTGGTGCGGGCGTGGGAGCCGGTGGCGAAGTCCACGAGGATCTGCTGGTCTCCGGCGCCGATGATCTCGGCGGAGGGGGCGGCGAGTTGGGCGACCCACTTGCCGGTCCAGTCACCCAGGATCGCCGGGTCGATCTCGCTGGGCCGTGCGTCGCCGGAGAGCAGGGTGACGGGCTGGCGCGGGGGCCGGTCGTGCGGCCGGGCGACCATGAAGTTGACGTAGCCGGGCAGGAAGCGGCCGCTCGCGCAGCCGGGCCCGGTGACGGTGAGGAGTGCGAGGCCGAAGGCGAAGCTCCACCCGGTGAAGGTGGCGAGGATCCTTCCGCCGGGCCTGACCTGGTGGAGCCACGGGAGGGGGAGGTGGCGGATCGAGCAGGTCGCGATCAGCCGGTCGTACGGTCCGCCGTCGGCGTACCCGGCGAGGCCGTCGCCGATGACGAGGGTGGGAGAGTAGCCCGCGGCTTTGACCGCCTCCGCCGCCCGCGCCCCGATTTCCGGGTCGACTTCGACACTCACGACGTTCTGTTCCCCGAGGCGGTGGGCGCCGAGGGCGGTGGAGTAGCCGGTGCCGGTGCCGATCTCCAGCACACGGTGGCCGGCCTCGACGTCGAGCTGCTGCCACATCCCCAGCACGAGGGAGGGGAGGGTGGAGGAGGACGAGGGGGCACCGGCCACCGGCCCCTGGACGTCGGAGGGGCTCAGATGGCCGTCGAGCTGGGTGACCAGCGTCTGGTCGCGGTAGACCCCCTCCAGGCGGCCGGGGTTGTCGCACAGGACTGGAGCGTAGGCCGTGGGCGCGCTGGCGGGCACGGGCAGGAAGTACTCGGGGACGAAGGTCTCGCGCGGCACGGCGGCCGCGGCCGCGCGCCAGGCCGGATCGGTGAGGGCGCCGTCGGCGGTGAGCCGGTCGACGAGGGCGGCGCGCAGTTCGGCGGGGGTGCTCACGGGTTGGTGCCTCTCTGGAGTCGGTCGGCCAGGGCCTCGGCGATCAGGTCGGTCATCGGCGGCGGGAACCACGCCCACTGACCGTTCGGGTTGCACTCGAAGAAGTTCCAGCACCCGGCGGTGTCGACGGCGAAGTCGAAGGCGCCGAAGACCAGGCCGAAGGCGCCGAGGTAGCGGGCCACGGCAGCGGCGACATCGTCGGGCACCGCGACCTGGGTGTAGGTCAGGAGGTTCTGCCGGCGGCGCCAGTCGAGGTCGGGGCTGTCGATCCGGACCGCGAACAGCCGTGTCCCGACGGCGGTGAGGCGCACGTCGTACGCCTTGTCCACCTTGGCCTGGAACAGGTGGGGGCAGGCCGCGACCGCCTCGGTGATCTCCTGCGGCCTCACCTCGGACACCCACGCCTGCGCGGCGCGGCCGTCCTCTCCCCGGTACGGGCTGTTCCACAGCGGCTTGTAGACGGCGCCGCCGACCTGGGCCCGGCAGAACGCGCGGGCCTGGTCCGGGTCCGTCGTGATGACCGTGGCCGGGACGGTGAAGCCGCTGGTGAGCGCGGCATGGAGCTGGACGGGCTTGTGTTCGGCCTCGCGGACCCGCCAGGGGTGGTTCACGTAGTGGGCGCCGGGAAGCGCGGCCAGAATGCCGCCGACCCCCCAGTGGGCCTGGGCCCGGCAGAACGCCGCGTCCTGCCCCTCCATCCCGGCCGGGGCCTCGTACGTGGAGGGGCGGCGGTACCAGACGGATCGGACGCGGCCGAGGTCGAGGACCCGGGTGGCGGTGGTCAGGGTGCCGCGCTGTCCGTCCTTTTCGTAGCGGGTGGTCAGCGCGGCGCCCTGCTGGAGATCGGCACCGGGATCCGTGCGGACGACCGGCACGCCCCGCTCGGCCAGGATGCGGAGCACCACGTCCGCCGTGGCGTCGTAGGGGTTGGTCAGGACCAGCACTGTCCGTGGCCGATCTCCGGTCATCAGCCGGTGCCCTGGTCCTGATCGTTGCTGGTGATGCTGTCCATGTCGGTGGGCGCGGCCTGGCCCCCACTGTTCCCGTCGCCGCCGCCCTGACCGGTGCTGGTCGGGCTGCTGGTGTCGGTGCTGGTGCCGTGCGCACCCATCGTGACCTGCCGGCCTTCACCGTCGAAGTAGACGGCGACCTGGGTCTCCGGATCGATCACGGCGATCAGGCCGGGAACGGGCTCGGTGTCGGGGTAGGGCCTCATACGGGTGGTGCCCCACGGCGGTTCGGGCGATCGGGTCATCCCGGTGTACCTCCTTCAGGGCCGCGGCCGTACGGCCGTCAGCACAAGCAGGTTCCCACAGTACGTAGTTGAGAGAATGCTTACCGTAGCGCGCATGCCGTTCGCCAGGGGTTCCGGCCAACTCGCGTGGGCCTGGCCGTGTTGCTCGCAGCGGACGGGCGCCGGTCGAGGACTCCCGGCGAAAACCGGTGCGACGACGCATCGCGTCCCGCGCCGACCTGCTGGGCACCCGGGCGGCGGTGACCAGTACCGAGCACCTGTGGCTGCATCACGCCCTGGGCACCGTCGCCCGGGCGCTGGGCACCGTCGCCTGGGCGTTGACCGCCCGCCTCGACGAGGGCTGAGCCAGGGACGGGGGCGCCGGGTAGCTCTCCCGGCTGGTGTGACCAGGCGGTGCGCGATGGAGCCGGGGTGTGGGACGTGACGGAAATGTGTTCGCCAGCGGGGGGTGTCGTTGCTATACGATCACTCGGCCGACCGTCGTGAAGCCGCGGCGGGCCCATCCGTGTTTCAGATCCCGAGGGACCGTTGAAGATCCGTCATTCGCTCGCTGCCGTCCTCCTTGCCGCAGCCGCCGCACCCGTCGCCCTGGGCGCCGCCCCGGCGTTCGCCGACACCGTCCCGGCGGGGCAGGGGCAGACCGACCCGGCCGAGACCAAGGCGGACGAGGAGAACCGGGCAGCGATCGAGAGGATGCTCGTCTACCCGAACGACTACCTGCTCACGGCTCCGAGCGACTACCTGCGCGAGCACGCGGGCCAGGCCCTCGCCGGCACCCCCGCGGACCGGGCGCGCTTCCTCGCGGTGGAGGCGGACAGGATTCGCCGGGACGACGCGCGGATCGCGATCCTGTGGACCATGAACGCCGCCGGCCCGGCCGTCAAGAAGGCCGCCAACACCGCGTTCGGCTCGAACGACCTCGGCGTGTTCCGCGCCTACCTGAACGTCGGCCAGTACACGGCCCGGGCCGAGGACGAGAACCGCGCCAAGGTGCAGCAGCTCCTCGACGACCCGAACAGCGGACCGGGTGTGCGCGAGGGCGCCCAGCAGGCACTGGCGGGAACCGCCGCGGATGTCGAGCGCTTCCTCAACACGGGGCTGAAGACGGCCGCCGAGCACGACGACCGGGTCCTGCTCAGCCAGATCATGTCCCGCGGCGGCCCGGCGGTGAAGAAGGCCGCCAACGCCGCGATGTCCGGCACCATCGAGGACGTCCGCGCCTTCCTGAAGACCGGCCAGTACGTCGCCCGGACGGAGGACGAGAACCGCGCCAAGGTGCAGGACGTCCTCGCCGACGCGGGCACCGGCCGCCACGTCCGGGAGGCGGCCGAGAAGGCGCTCGCCGGCAGCGCGGCGGACGTCGAGCACTTTCTGAAGGAGCAGTTGGAGCCGCTGCGGGCGGGCGACGACCGGATCCACGTCTCGCAGCTCATCGCGGCCGGGGGGCCCGAGGTCCGCAAGGCCGGCCTCGCCGCGCTCGACGGCGGCATCGCGGACGTCCGGGCCTTCCTGAAGGAGGGCCAGTTCACCGCCCGGGCCAAGGACCAGGCCGCCGCGAAGACCACTGCCGATACCACTGCCGAGACCGCGACGAAGACCGCTACGGAGACCTCGCGGGGCGGCTCCGGCACCACCCAGGCGGTCGCCGCCGTGAGCCCCGACGCCGCTGTCGCGCCCGTCTCGGCCACCACCGGGACGACGACCACCGCCACCACCACGGACGGCCGGAGCACCGCCGGTGGCTCGCTGGCCGCCACCGGCACGACCGCCCCGCTCGGGCAGCTCGGCGCCGCCGCCGGCGCGGCCGTCGTGCTGGGCGCCGGCGCGGTCGTCGCCTCGCGCCGCCGCTCGCAGGCCTGATCACCCTCCTCCGCCGGCCGGCCCGCACCTCACACCGGCCGGCGGAGCGTTTCCCCCACACCCACACCCACGGCCACGCCCACACCCACGCCCACAGCCGGGCCGACGTCGGCTGGTCGCCCCGACCGGGCCGCCGGCGTTGAGGCGCGGCGTGTCCGTGAGGCGGAGCAGCGGCGGTACCGGGGGCGCCGTGATGCCTTTGGTTGCCGGGGAGTTGGCGGCTTGGGCAGGCTGGGGTGCCCAGTGCGCGCCTCGGGACGCTCGTGAACGCGACGGTCCCTGCCGGCTGGCCATCGCCCGGCCGGTGTGGGTACGCCGGCCGGCCTGCCTGCCTGCATTGCCGACTCCCGGAGTCCTGCGGTGACTTGCGTTCCGGCGGCAGCCGAGGCCTTCGCCATCGAGGCGAGCCTTCGCGGCACTTCGTCTGTGCTCGGCCGCGGCCGTCGGTGGGGACGGTCAGGGGCGGGCTGCGGGGACGGTCGTCTCGGGGCTGCGGCGTTGGGGAAGGTTGACATCCTCCCCGCCCTAAAGGACGGGGATTCCTAGCTCACTTCGCCTGGCCGTCAGCGACGGGCAGGGCTTACAAGATCAGCACTAGCCGGGGCGAGACCAGCCCGGACGAGCATCACCCGGGCGGAGTTCTTGTCCCTGGGAGAGGAGACTCCGCACGCGGTGCACGTATACGTTCTCTCGGAAAGGGGAAGGCGGTGCTTGGCTCTCGCACCGCAGTGCGCGCAGTCCATGGTGGTGTGCGCGGGGTCGACCAGGTGCACGGACCTGCCGTGCTTGCGGCCCATCTCGATCAGGGCGCGCTTGGTCGCCCCGATCGCGGCGTCGGCGGCCTTCCTGGCCATGGTGGTCCTGGCGAGGAACTTCGGCCGGAAGTCCTCGACGGCTATCGCGTCGTGGTCGCGGACGACCTGCTTGGCCCACTTGCGGCCGGTGTCCTGCCGCTGCCGGGCGACCTTCCTGGATACCTTCGCGGCCTGCCGCCGGGCCTCGCGGTAGCCCTTCGTCTGCGCCTTCCCCTTCGGGGCCCGGCGGCGCGCCATCTGCCGCTGGTACTTCGCCAGACGTCGGGCGGCCGTCCTGCCGTGCTCCGCGTGCGGGAGGTCATGCGCGTCGGACGTGGTGGTGGCGGTCTCCCTCACGCCCCAGTCGATCCCGATGACCGCACCGGTCTCCGGCAGCGGCCGGACCTCGGCGGCCACGACGAACGAGGCGTACCAGTGCCCGACCGCGTCCTGGTACACGCGCACACTCGACGGGACACACGGCAGGTCACGCGACCACACCACCGTCAGCACGATGCCGCCCGCGAGGTGCAGCCGGCCCTCCTTGAGCCGGAACCCGCGCTGCGTGTAGTTCAGCGACGGCCGGGAGTCCTTGAGTTTCTTGTGCCGGGGCATCCCGGCGCGCTGCTTGACCGGCAGCTTCGCCTTGATGTCCTTGAGCGCCTTGGCGCGGGACCTGGCGAAGTCGCGGATGGTCTGCTGCTGCGGAACGGACGCGCCCTCGCGCAGCCAGCTCATCGACTGCCGGGCCCCGGTCAGCATCCTGTCGAGCTGTGCGGGGCCGCACGTGGTCTTCTCCGCGGCGGTCGCCCTGTTGTGCTTGTGGACCTTGCGGGACATCGCCACGGATTCGTTCCACACCCAGCGGCACTTCCCCCACTCCGCTTCGAGCAGTGCCAGGGCGGTGGCCGACACGCGGAGCCGGTAGGTGTACCGGGCGTACCCGGCCTTACCGGCCGTCGCTGTCGTCATCATGAGCCGCAACCTAACAGCCCCCACCGACAACAGAAGAAAGCGCAGGTCAGAGCAGATGTGCAGAGAACTCCGCCGCTTCACGGCTCCGGGCCGAGGACCCATTCCTCCCCGGCCTGAAGGCCGGAGCCTCCTGGGAGAAATCAGGTGATGCCCTGGTCTTGGGCGGTCGGGCCCGGGCGGAGGGTCCATGGCACCTGGTCGGTGCTGGTGAGCCATCCGTTCGCCACGAGACGGTGCACGATGAAGAGGTTCACCTCGCGCAGGTCGGGGCGCGAGCCCAGCCCCTTGCACAGCTGCCTGAACGACGGACCGTGTCCGTGCTCGGCACGGAAGGCCACCGTGAACTGCGCGGCCTGCGGCCCGCGGTCCGGGTGCGCGTCCTTCCACCGCTTGTACGCGGTCTGGCTCCTGCCGTCCAGGGAAGGCTGCTGTGACGGTCGGGGCGGGGGCAGTGTGAAGGCCATCGCGACCCGTTCCGGGCCCAGCGCGCACAGGGCGCAGTACTCGACGCTCTCCGCGTGCCGCCGCAGGGCGGGTGTGGCCGCGTCCTTCCACTGCGTCCACGCGGCGGCGTCGAAGTCGAATCCCGGAGTCACGGTGGTGCCGGTGCGGGTGCCGGCTTCGGGGTCTGCCGCCTTCTCCTGGGCGGTGGGCGGGCGCATGCCCGCGAGGTGGCCCACCTGGGGATCCAGGCGGTAGCGCCCGTCGGCGAGTTCGGCGAGGAAGCCCTTGGCCAGAAGGTCCGGCAGAGCGGCCCGGCAGGCTTCGGGAAGGTCGGGCGGGATCTGTCCGAGGAGCGTGGAGGTGCTGTGTGCGGCGGCGAACAGGGCCGCCAGCCGGGCGGCCGGCGGGAGTTTGCGGACCGGCTTGGCCGACAAGGCCCGTGTGGTCCACCCGGATACGCGCGAGCGCACGGCTTTTCCGAACGGCAGGGGGTGGTCGGCCTCGCGGGCCAGATCCGGCACGGTGACCGGCGTCGCAGGTGCGACCGGGTCACTGTTGAAAATCGTGTCGTCCATCAACCAGCCCAGGCCGCGGAGGGCGTCGACCGCTTCGCGGGGATCACCCAGCCGCAGGGCGGACAGGTCAGTACCGGTGAGGTTGCCGGTGCCGCCGCGTGCGGCCCGGATCGCCACCACGACGGCCAGGAGCTGCTGGCCGGGATCCGGCAGTGGCAGGGCGGCCACGTAGCTCAGCAGCGTGCGCGCCGCCGCGCCTTGCTGGGGTGTCAGGAGGAAGGGCAGCGCCTGGGGTTTGCCGGCCGGAACGGCGGTGGCGTTGCTGGAGCTGGGGGTGGATGCAGGCTGTGGCACGCCTCCCCCAACGCGCCGCACCGGCTGAGGTTACTGCCTGGGTCCCGTCCGGAGCAGCCCGCCGCCCGCCGGGCCGCGAGGCGCCGACGTGGTGGGAGACGGCTACGGCTGCGGCTGCGGCTGCGGCCGAACGGAAGGGGTCGGCGGTTCCGTGCGCGGACTGCCGAGCCGAGTGCCGCAATCTTCCCGGGACGCATGGGGGTCCGCTTCGCCGAAGGCCGCCGAGAGCCGTCCAAGCGCTCGGACCCGGTGGAGGTCCCACCATGCGAGCCGCTCTGGTTGTCCATCAACGAGAAACCGGCCAAACGCCAGGTGAGCGGCGGACGATCCGATTGTCTGCGGACAAAGCAGGGGACGCGGGGTGAGTGTCACGCCGGGCGAGCTCGCGGACGGTGACCCCCGACGCCACCTCCCGCACGAACCCGGCCAGGGCATCCGCCTGCTCGGTCTCCCCCTTGAGCCGCCCCTGCGGACGTCCAACACCAGCCACCCCAAGCCCCCTTGTCCTGTCCGGCGGCCAAACCGGGTTGTCCGCCGCCCACCTGGCCTTCGGCCGGGTTCTTGTAGATGGACAATCAAACAGGCTGCACTGTGGAGTCTCCACCGGTTCTTCGGACAACTTGCAGGGTCCCGTGACACGGCCGTCTCCGCGTACGAACACGACCGGCCGGACCACTGGGGAGCCGCTCCGGCCGCACCGGGAATAGCGCGGTGTGGCGGGAGAGATGGGCGTCGGCAGTCGATCGTATTTGTGAAACCGTTTCGGCAAGAGCCAAGGAATCCTCACAAATCGTCCGGAGCGCTACGTGTGGAAAGCACTGCAGACCACGAGATTGACAAGAAAGAGGAAGAAAATGCGCAAGCAGTTCGCGCTGGCCGCGGCCAGTGCCATCCTGATGATCGCGCCTGCGGCCGGCACCGCCTCGGCCCAGGCGGCCGCCGGCGAAAGGAGCGACGCTCCTGCCGTGATCTACCCGATCGCCGTCAGCAGCGAGTCCCTGGCCACGGTGTGGGACAACTGCCACCACACCCAGGCATGCCTGTTCTCGGACACCAACGGCGGCGGCCAGATGTGGGAGGTTCCCAGCTCCGGACGCTGGAGGCTTGCCAACTACGGCATGGACTCCAGGACGAGCGCCTTCTGGAACAGGAGTGGCGGCACCCTGAGCCTTTACGAAGGCGACAACTACCTGATCGGCTCCGGCCCCTACGGCCCGCCGGTGAACGTCCCGTGGGGAATCAACGACAAGGCGACCTTCGTCAACCTCTTCTAGCAGCACCGCCGTTCAGCCAGGGCGGCGCCAGGGCTGTCAAGGGCCGGTGGTGAACATGTCGATGCTGATGGCGGCCTCGTAGGTAGCTCGGTCGATGGCGGGTCCGCGAGTCTTGCATCCAGAGATCGCTCGTTCAACGATGCGCTCTTCTGTGCGGACCCGCCATTCGGCCAGGAGCCTCCAAGGAGGTCTCCCGACTGCCGATCGATGGATCAACGGCCCGTCAAGCAAAGGAAACCCGCACCACAGACCCCGTAGCAGCCGCAGTCGTCCCACTGGACCTGAAAACTTCCGACGAACCTTCAAAGGAGGAATCGCCGGAATATCGGGACGGCCGAACAAGGCGGACATTTCGCCAGGCATCGCCACTGGGTCTCTGAACAGAAATCACACGAGAAGGAGCATCGAATGATCAAGCGACTGGCGGGAACGGTGATACCCGTCCTCGCAGCAACAGCACTCCTGACCGCCGGCCCGGCCAGCGCCGCCGGGACCGGCTGGTCGAGCTGCGACCGCGGCTTGTGCGACTACGCCTACGTGGAAGGCGCGATCGGAACGATCACGGACGACAGCGACGACGGAATCGGGGCTGCCCTGGACCTCTATCTTTCCAGCGGCGAACACACCGGCATCTTCATGATCGCTATGGGACCCAAGGCGAAAACCTTCAAGTACCCCATCAAGCAGGCCCGGATCTGCAACTGGAACGGCAGCCTCTCGTCGTGCGGTGCCTGGAAGTACTTCCCATAAGCTCACCAGCCACGAGCAGCCGGTCCAGTCGGCGGCGAGAGCGTGGTCAGCCTCGGGGCCGAACCGGCGCCAGATCACCGTGCCGGCCCCCAGGCGCGCATCAGCAGCAGCGGACGGGGCAGCACCGGGCGGGCGGGACGGCCACGGATCCCGCACAGGGTCCGCCCCCTGTCCCCGGCGTGCCCGACACCGGGCACACCCTCGACCCCGACCGCGGGGAACTCCACCAGCACGCGCGCGGTGCGGCGGGACCACAGCGGGCCCGCCCCGGCGGCGGGTTGACGCCGCCGGGGGGGGTGGGGAAGCGGGGGTGGGGAAGCGGGGCGTTCGTGCGGCCGTCCGTCTGCGGGGCGGGTGAGGTGGTTCGCGCTGCCCGGGACCGCTGACCCGGCCGTCGGCCTTCGACTCGCGCAGCACCATGGTGGCGACGCCCTGGCGCCAGTCCGGGAACGCCACCGGAGCGCTACATGGTCCAGCGGATGGTCAACGGCTTGCCGTAGCCCGCGAGGCCTCGAAGGAGGAGCTCACCCAGGACGATTCCGCTGTCGGTGACGAAGAACGGCATGGAGTACGGGAAGTCCTGCGACCACGCGGGAAGCGCGATGACGGACCCGTCGGGATTCCAGCGCTGCGCGTAGAGCTGGGCGCGGGCCGGCCACGGGTCGCTGGTGTACCCGACGATGACGCCCTGGTCGTTGATACCGGTGGCGACGTTCGTGAGCGTGGTCGGCGCGAGCGGCACAGGCGTGCCGTCGACGGCCCAGCGCGCTGCCTGTCCTCCCAGGCTGCCCACCACCGTGCCCGCGTTGTTCACGGCCTTCGCCTGGCTGCCCGCACCCAGGTCGGAGACGGCGCCGGCGGCGTTCCAGACGAGGGCGTGGTCCGCGCCCGGCTCACCGCCCGGCCGGCCGGCCCCGATCACGACGCCGGAGTCGGTGATGCGGGCCGCGCTGCTGGTCACGTAGCCCGCCGGCACGTCGAGCGCGGTGACGGTCCCATCGGGGCTCCACGCCACCGCCCGCCGGGAGGCGATACCGCCGGCCGGGTACGAGTAGCCGACTGCCGTACCCGAGCTGTTGACGGCGACGGCCTCGCTCTCGGTGTCACCCGGCAGCGGCGGCAGGACGACGGGTGCACCGCTCGGCGGCCACGCGACGGCGTGCTTCGCGCCCTCCGCGCCCGCCGCGCCCCAGGAGGACCCCACCGCGGTGCCGTTGTCGCCGATCGCGGCAGGGGACGCCGTCGTGTCGCCGGGCAGCGGAAGCAGTTCGGTCGGTGTGGACGGGGAAGTCCATCGCACCGCGTGCTGCCGGCCCCCGACCTGCGCGCCAGAAGTCCCTACCACGGTACGGGCGTTGTTGATCCCGACCGGACTGCCACCGGCGTCCCCCGGCAGCAGCGCGAGTTGTTCGGTCGACCAGTCCGCCTTCCAGAGCAGCATGTACGTCCTGATGTTCTCGTTACGGGTGAGGTCCCCCACGATGACGAAGGAGACGCTGTCCCCGTTGCCGTTGGCGGCCTTGAGCTCACTGGAGTAGGTGCCGGGCTCGATGGGCGGCGACCCGACCGAGATGCCCCCGGGGTAGGGGTCGGCGGCCGCCGCCGGTGCCGAACCCACGGCCAGGGCCGCGGCCGTGGCGGCGGCGACGGCCGCCGCGACTGTGCGAGAGGTGCGCTTGCTCATGGGTGTGCAGCTCCTGTCTCTCGTTGACGTCACGGAGGCACCGCCGAGCCGATGGCACGCCGCTTCCCCGCCCCCGTGCCGCGCACCAGTCTCCGCCAGCCCGGCCGGGACGCGCAGCCCGATCGGTGATTTGCCCCCGACCGGTTCGTCGCCGGATCAACGCGAACTCGCCGACAGAACACGGATGTTGCGGCACCGGAGGGCGACTTGCGGCCGGATCCTGGGGGACGAAGGACAGGTGTCCCGCTATGGTCGGCTGGACACTCAGGATCCGGGGTACCGGTCATCGACGGAAGCGGGGCTGGAATCGGCATGGTCAGGTCTGTGGTGCGGTTGATCACCGGGGCACCGGGGGCGGGCAAGTCGACACTTCTGGGCCGGCTGCGGGAACGGCCCGTCACGGTGGTCGACTTCGACGAACTGCCCGACGACGACGGCCGGTTGCTCGGTATCGACATCACCTCCCCGGACGCGTCCGGCATCTGGCCCGACTACAACCGCCTGTGGGTGCGGATCGCGGGCATGCTCGCGCGAGGAGGCGGGCCCGTCCTGGTGTCCTGCCCCCTCACCCCGGCCGAGTGGGAGGCCGCCGCGGCCGATGTGCCGGACGCCCCGGAGGTCGTCTGGGCCCGGCTGGACTGCGCGGACCACGACCGCCGCGTCCGTTTGGCCGCCCGCGGCTGGAGCGCGGAGCAGGTCGAGGAAGCCCTCCAGGACGCCGACGAACTGCGCGAACTCGTCCCCACGGCCTTCACCAGCTCCGACCGTACCCCGGTGGAGGTCGCCGAGGACGTCCTGCGGTGGATCACCGGCTCCCCCGACGCCTGACCCGGCGACGATCGGAACCGACTCCCCTCCCCCGGACGGGTCGACCACGGCGACCGCTGCCGGCGGCCACACGACCGGCGCCGGTGACCCCCGGCAGCCGGCCGTCGGGTGTTGGGTGTCGGGTGTTGGGTTGACGAGATCGTTCGTACTCGGGACCATGTGTCGCCGCGTGCGTGCGCGGGTGTGTGCAGACCGGATTCGTGGGGTGTGGGGTCATGAAGTTCGTGGTGTCCGAGCGGTGCGTGGGAAAGGTCGGGCTGGCCGTCGGCGCGGTACTGGTGTTGGCGGCCTGCGCGGCAGGCGGGGGCGATGGCGCGACGGCCGGTTGGCCGGGGGCCGGCAAGCCGGCGCACGGCCCGGCCCCCACCGAGGCGGTCGACTCCGTCAACGCCGTCAGCTCCGTCGGCTCCGTCAACGCGGTCAACGCCGTCAGGGCCGCGTTCGGCAAGGCTGCCGGGACCGAGGAGCTCACCGGGCTCGGCGCTGCGTCCGGCCCGGTAGCCGGGGTCCAGCAGGCCGGTGCGCCCGCGACCGCCCTCTCGATCACGGAGGGCGAGGTCGGCGAGGTGGGTCCGCACGGGACGATCACCTACCCATCGGTGACCAGCTGCCTGGTCGTCACCGTCTACCTGCGGGACGGCGGCAAGGTCGGCGGCCATGTCAGCCTGTTCCAGGTCCCGGGGAAGTACTACTCGGACGAGGTCCTGCCGGCCATCAGGCGTGCCGTCGGTGGCCGACGGGTGGCGGCCGTCGACGTCAGCGGGGCCGTCGGGGCCTGGAACCCCTCGTACCTTCGGAAGGCCATCGAGCGGTACACCGACGGATCGGTCCCCGAGCCGACGGGCGACGCGAAGGGGATCGGTGACGTGGTGGCCAAGATCCTGGGCCGACAGGGCAAGGAGGTCACCGTCCGGGACGTACCGGACGGCGACATCACCAGGTGAGCAGCACGTCGACGGCCCGGCTCCGCTCAGAGCGCCAGTTCGACGAGGCCCGCGAGCAAGCCGACGACGATGCCCAGGACCGCCACGGCCGCAAGCCCGATGAAGAGGCCGACCACCAGGGTCATGACCTCCGGGGCCTCACCACGCCGGACTCCGACCAGCAGCCAGCCGGCCGGCACGGCGCCCAGTACGAGGACCGCGCCCGCGCCGGCGCCGTACTTCACGGCGGGCGACGACGACGGCTCGTAGGCCACGCCCCGCACCAGCCGCACCGGGAGCCGGGTGCCGGCCCGGTGCTTGCCGGTCGTGCCGTTCACCACGATCGGGCGGGCCTCGCCCGCGGAGGCGCCGGCCGGCGTGAACCGCCCCTGGCAGTTGGTGCCGTCGCTGTTGCCCTCGCTGTCGGACACCTCGTAACAGCGGTCCACCAGCACCACGCCGTCCGGCGGGCCCAGCCCCATGGCCGCGCCCATCCGCTCCGCGCTCAGCCACCAGGCCAGCCACACCGCCCCGGTCAGGAGCGCGACCGCCAGCATCCCCGCCACCGCACGCACCGCCACACCCCACACGCCGCCTCCCCGCGCACGCACCACGACCGCTACCCCCCGTTGTTGCTGCTGCGCTCGCCGCCCCCGCCACGAAGCCGCGCCCGCCGCGCAGAGCCTGCCCGACCGACCGTCGGGACCGATACGGCCAACTGAGGATGACAGCAAGGAAGTTGGCGTGCAATGCCCCACCCGGGCCCGGCAGCACCCGATGCCGGTGAGCGGCGTGGCGGCGGACGGACGCGCCAGTGCGCACGTGGAGGCGGTGCCGGCGTGGCGGAGGCCGCAGTCCGGTCCGCTCTTCTCCTCAGCTCGGCGCGGGCGCCGCACCGTCGAGGACGAGGTCGATGACCTGGAACCTCACCACCAAACTCGTCTCGGTCCTGCGCGGCCACGCCGACCCGCGGCTGCTGGACGACTACGAAACCGAGCGCCGCGCAGTGGGCCGGATCACCGTGGACCAGGCACTCCTGCGCGCCCGCGACCGCGCCCGGGCCCCGCCCACGCCTCCCCGGACCCCCTCACAGCCCTCGGCGCCGCCATGCGACAGGCGTTGGGTGGCTCTGTCCACGAGAACCGACAGCACCCGTACACGAGTTCGGGCAGCACTCGAAGCTCTGCAGAAATCGAACAGTTCTGACTTCAGGCAGCACGGGCCCCTGCCGAGAGTTCGGCAGGGGCCCACGGTGCAGAGATCTGTTGACGGCCGGGACCTGCCGTCGACCAGTGGCAGGCCGGCCGACATCGGCTACCGTCTGCCGCCGGTCCGACGGCCCGGCCTCACCTCAGGTGTCGGGTGAAGAACTGAGCCGCGGCGTCCCCGGCGAACTGCGGGACGCCGGTGTGCCCGCCCATGTTGGCGTGCAGGGACTTCTCCTTCGAGCCGAAGGCGTCGAACAGGTCCAGGGCCGCCTGCCGGTCGTTCCCTTCGTCGTCCCACTGCAGCAGGACATGCAGCGGAATGGTGACCTGCCGGGCCTCCTCGAACATGGAGCGGGGCACGAAACTTCCGGCGAACAGAACGGCCGCCGAGATGCGCGGCTCGACCACCGCCAGCCGGACGCCGATGGAGATCACTCCCCCCGAGTACGCGACCGGGCCGCCGATGTCGGGCAGCGTGAGGAGGGCGTCCAGGGCGGCCCGCCATTCCGGGACCGCCTTGTCGACCAGCGGGAGGACGAGGGCGTCGACGATCTCGTCGCCGACCGGCTCGCCGGCCTCCATCGCCCGGCGCAGGTCAGCGCGGGCCTGCTCCACGGCGGGCCAACGAGGCCGGTCGCCGCTTCCGGGGAGCTCGATGGTGGCCGTGGCGAAGCCATCCGCCGCGGCGTGCCGGGCCCGGGCCACCAGTCGGGGGTACATCCTGCGCAGTCCGAGGGGAGGGTGGCCGAGCAGGATCAGCGGCGCCGGCGCGGATGCGGATCCGGGCGTCCACAGGATGCCGGGGATCTCGCCGAGGGTGAACTCGCGCTCGAGGACACCGTCGTCGAAACGCTGTTCAGAAGTGAAGTGCATGGTCGTGCCTTTCGGGAGGGCTCTGGAACGGCGCTCCCGGACGACCTATCGCCCGACCGTGACCCCGGAGGAGAGCACCCATGTGAATACTGCGTTCACGGGTACCACCTCCTCGTTCTCTCGCACGGCCTCCGAAAACATAGCAGCGGTCACCTCGTCCGCCAAACGGGTTTTTGCGGAGGGCTCTACCGGTCGCGCCGAACGCCGGGCGTCGTCGGACGGCTGAGCTCCACGGCGGCCTGGACGGTGTTCGCCTGGTGCTCTGCCTGGCGGGCGACGGGCAGCCAGCGCGGCTGGAAGCGCTGCTGGTACTGGGCGCACCAGTCCTGGAGGAGGTGGTCGAGTCGGGCGGTGGCCGGTGTGGTGGGTGCCTCGGCGGCGCGGCGGAGCAGCGCGGCCGCGCGGACCGGGATCCGGTGGGCCCACAGTTCGATGCCGGCGAGTCTAGCCTCGGTCATGGGCGTCGGGTGGAGGAGGCGCTGTCCGGCGGCCTGCGGGTCCCATTCGTGGGCCAGTTGCCGCGATGCCGTCAGCGGCGTGCGCGCGGCCCGGAGCAGGGCGGTGTCGTCCAGGTGGGGCAGAACTTCGTCCATCAGGTCGGTGACCAGGCGTCCGCGCTCCCGGACCTGGCCGGCGCAGGCGGTCAGGCGCGCGTAGGGGTCGTCGGCCGGGCGGGCGTCCCCGAGGTGGGCGCTGGCCCAGACCGGCGTCTCGACGATGACCGTCTCGCCGCCGTAGCGCTGGGGGGCGAACCAGGTGGTGGCGCGGACGCCTCCTGTCTCCTGGTGCTGGCCGGTGTGAGGTTGGCCGGTGTGAGGTTGGCCGGTGTGAGGTTGGTCGATGTCGGGTTGGTCGAGGTGAGGTTGGTCGGTGTGAGGTGGCGCCAGCATTCCGGTGCTGCTTTCCTGCTGGTCGATGTGGTGCGGCGCCATCATGAAGACGCCCGGGCCCGCTTCGCGCAGCCAGAAGGCGTCGTAGGGGCCGGTCTCGACCGGGATCCCGAGTCCGGCGGCGGATTCTGCGAACGGCTCGGCGAGGCCGGCCAGGTCGCAGGTCGACTGGAGGAAGGTCCCGCCGACGTCGGCGCTGTGGAGGGAGAACTGGAGGGACGGCCGGAGGTCGTCGATCAGGTCGAGGAGGATCCGGCTCTCGGGCAGTCTCCCGCCGATCGCCGGGGCCCACTCGGGTTGTTCCTCGGCGGCGGGGCGGAAGTAGTGCTCGAAGTACTCGGGCAGGCTTCGGGTGCCGGCGCCGGCCTCTGCGAGGCGTGCCCCGTCGGGGTCGAGGCAGAGCAGAAAGTTCCAGGTCACCGCCTCGTGCAGAGACGGCTGCGCGAGGACCCGGTGGGCCAGTTCCACGATGCCTGCGCGGCCGGAGAACTCGTCGGCGTGCGCACCCGTCACGATCAGCACGCTGTCGGTGGCGGTGGCGCGGCCGATCGTCAGGAGCACCAGCGGCTGGCCGGCGCGGGAGGTTCCGGCGGTGCGCACGCGGCAGGGTTCCGGGTGCCTGGCGGCCAACAGCTGTGCTGTGTCGGCGAGTTCTTCCAGCGTGGGGTGCCGGTCGTGAAGCAGGATCGCCCTGCCGGCGCTGGTCGACGTATCGGTCAACATCGGTGCCCTCCCTTGTCTGCCCGCCAGTCTCGCGCCAACGGCGGCGGCCTGCACCTCATGGTGC
>NZ_JBHXMU010000071.1:24059-46537 GCF_042720685.1 Kitasatospora sp. NPDC058492 | reverse complement strand
GACCCCCCCCCCCCCTACCCGGGGCGCCTCCCCGCTCCCGCCCTCCGTCCGGGCCCCCTCGCGGCGTCCGGCCGAGGGCCGCCCACCGCCCCACAGATGTTGTGCACCACCCGGAGGAAATCGTGTCCATCTCCCCTGAGCACGACCCCACGCCTTCCCGACCCGTCACGATCGCGGTCAGCGGTCCCGACAACGTCGGCAAGACCAAGCAGATCGGCATCCTGACCCGCCGTCTCGGTCCCGCCGCACATGCCACTGGACCGCTGGACGACTACGACCCGCGCTGGGGCGCCATCAAGGCCCTGGGAATGGGCGCCTGGTGGTTCGAGTGCGGCCCGGTCGAGGAGGTCGCCGACGTCCTCGCCAGCTCCTACCTGGAACGTTCCCGCAGGCCCGCCGCCGCGCCCGTGCGTCTGATGGACCGGGGCATCCCGATGCTGGAGGCGTCACTGGCAGCCACCGTCGCGGTGCGCGAGCGTCTCAGCCCCGACGAGGCCGCCGACCGGGCGCGCAAGCTCCTCGATCCGTACGCCGCCGACGTGCGGGCCGCCGAGGCGGCCGAGTACGGCATCGTGCTCCTGCACGACGACGACCCGGTGATCGGCACTTCCCGCAGCCTCTCCTACGAGCGGCACGTCACCCCGGCCTACGCGGACTACCAGCGGCACCTCCACCTTCAGGTGCACCGGCTCGTCGCCGAAGGCGGGTGGGCGGAGACCATCGTGGTCGGCGAGCGCCGGGTCGTGGCCGTCCAGGACGAGATCCGCCAGCGCCTGCACCCGATCGCCCCGCTCGTGCCGTCCCGCGCCCTTCCCGGCGTGCGGGTGGTCGCGCTCGGCGGCATGTCGGAGAGCGGCAAGAGCACGGCGGGCGAGTACCTGCGGGTCAGGCACGGGTACGCGCGCCTCAAGATCGGCTACCTGATCGAGGACGCCGCCCAGCGCGCCGGCATCGCTGACCCGTACGAGCTCCCGGCCGTGGTGCGGGCCGAGCTGCTGGTCGACGGCCTCGACCGCTACTGCGCGGCCCACCACTTCCTCGGCCACGTCACCGTCGAGTCCCTGCACGACCAGGACGCGACCGCCGAGCTGCGGCGGATGCTCGGCGAGCAACTGACCGTGGTGTACGTCGACGCGACGCCGCAGGTCCGCGCCGAACGCGGCACCGCCGGGCCCGAGGACGTGGTCGAGCGTGACGCCGTGAAGGCCCGTCGTGGTGCGGCCGGGATCGCCTCTCTCGCGCAGGAGGTCATCGACAACAACCACAGCCGTCTGCACCTGGAGCGCCGACTCGACGGGATCGCCCTGGCCCGCCGGTGGCCGCTGCGCAGGCCGGCCACCACGCCGGTGAACACGCTGGGCCTGCCTGTTCACGTGGAGTCCTACCTCTCCGGGCTGCTCGACCGCACCACCGTCCAGGTGCCGCCCGTGATCGACCTCCTCGCTGTGACCGGCAGCGGAGCGCGTGGCAAGTACCAGCACGGGTGGTCCGACCTGGACGTCTTCGTCGTCGCCGAGCAGGACAGCCTCCCCGGGCTCCGGCAGGCCATCGCCGAACTCGAAGCCGAACTCGGTGGCGTCAAGCTCGGCCTGACCGTGCTGACCCAGGACGAGTGCCGCACCGGGGCGGTCACCTCCCGCCTGCTGCACGTCCTCATGCTGATCGGCTCCGGCTCCCTCGTGCCGCTGTGGTGCCGCCCCGGCCTGGCCCTCCCCGCCCCGGACGCGGCCGGCGACGTGGCGGTCAGCGTCGAGGCCGGCGTACAGGCCGCCATCGAGATCCGCCGCCAGATCCTCAAGAGAGCCCCCGACCTCCGCGCCCTGTTCAAGATCACCGCCCTGCTGGCCAAGGTGATGCTCCGCTTCGAGGGCACCGAACGCGCCTCCGACGACGACGCGCTCGGAATCTTCCTCGACCGCGAGCCCGCCACCGACGCCGACCTGCGCCGCCAGGCCCGCGAGGACCGCGAGAAGGCGGTGGAGCTGGCCAACATCGTCCTGGGCCACTGGCTGGCCACCATCGCCCTGCCGACGAGCCGCGCATGAACGGCCCCGCCACTTCTGTCCCGGCCTTCCGCAAGATCCTCGCCCCCGCCGCAGCGCAGGCCGAGGTCCAGGGCTGGCAGGCCACCGCCCGCACCCTGCCGGTGCCCCAACTACTGGGCCACAGCCGGGCAGGCGGCAAGCACGTCGTGGCCTACGAGGACGTGTTCGCCACCGGCCGGTGCACCATGCTCCTCGGCGACGTCATCGCCACCGCCGACCGGCACCCGAGCGCCCTGCCACGGGTCACCACGCTGATCGACGCCGTCTGCGACAGCCTGCTCGCCGCCGTCGCCGACAGCGGAAGCGCCGCGCCGCTCTCGGACTGCGTGCCCGGCCTCTACCTGGACCGCATCCGCCCCGGCGGGCGGATTGACACCTGGTACCTGTCCGGCCGCCTCGCCGTCCCCGCCTCGCGCACCGGCCAGCCGCTGCCCGTACACGCCCTCACCGGCCACATCTTCGTCGTCAACGGCGTCCCGATGCGGCTCGACCTGCCCGCCATCGTCTGGGAAGCCCGCGAAACGCTCTGCTCCGCCCGTACCTGGGTCACCGCGCTCACCCAGGGCGACCCGACCGAGCCGAACATCGCCGACCCGCTGTGCTGGCTCGACTTCCAGTACGCCGGCCGTAACACGCTCGCCGGGGAAATCGCCATCCTCCTCTGGTACTTGCTCGGCATGGGCGGCTGGCTCGTACCGACCTACCAGCCCGAGGTGTACGCCCGCACCCTCCCGCTGCACCTGCCGCCGGTCACCACCCCGCACCTCGAACACGTCGACCACGACGAGCGGCACCGCCGCCTGGAAGTCCGCTACACCTGGGCGGTCGGAGTCGGGCGTCAGGCCGCAATCGACCGCCTGCTGAAGCGCGTTCGCGCCGACCTCGCGCCCGCCGCCGGACTGGCCCCGGACCGCTTCCTCGCCCAGATCCGCCACTTCCTCACCCTGCGAATCCTCGGCGTCATCCCGCCCGGCCGCTTCACCGGCCACGACCTCCTCCTGCTCCTGGCCAAGCTCACCGAGACCCAGAACCCCGAGACCGTCTGCGAGACCTTCACCTGCACCCATCCCGCGCCGGCCACCGGCCCCGACGATCGGACCGACCATGACCACACCCACGCCGCTTGAACTGCCCATCGCCGCCCTGCCGCTCCAGGGCCGGGTGGCCCTGGTCACCGGCGGAGCCACCGGGATCGGCGCTGCAACCAGCCGAGCGCTCGCCGCCGCCGGTGCCTCCGTCGCCGTCAACCACCTCGCGCAGATCCGCCGGGCCCGCACCGTGCTCGCCGACGTGCGGCGCGAGGGCCTGCACGGCATCGAGGTCAGTGCCGACCTCACCGACCCCAACGCCGTTGCCGCCCTGGCCAGTCAGGTCGAGTCCGAACTCGGCCCGATCGACATCCTCGTCAACAACGCGGGCGCCTACCCCCGCATCCCGTGGGACGAACTCGGTGAGGATGAGTGGGCGCGCGCCATCGAGTCCAACCTGACTATCCACTACCGCACTTGCCGTGCCATCACGCCGGGCATGGCCGAGCGCCGATGGGGCCGGGTCATCAACATCGGCAGCGTCAACGCGCGTGCCGGCCGCCCCGGACTCACCGCCTACAGTACCGCCAAGGCCGGACTCCTCGGCCTCACCAGGTCGCTGGCCAGGGAACTTGGACCGGCTGGCATCTGCGTGAACACTGTCGTACCCGGGGCCATCCAGGTCGAGGCGGAGAACGACCTGCCCGCCCACCACCGCGCCCGACCCGAGGACCAGATCCGCCGCCAGTGCGTCCAGCGCCGGGGCCGCCCCGAGGACGTCGCCGCCGCGGTCGCCTTCCTCGCCGGCCCCAGCGCGTCCTTCATCACCGGCCAGTCGTTGCACGTCGACGGCGGCTGGCTCCTCCACTGACCGGCCCGTCCCATCGAACAGGAAGCAGAGCACCATGCAGCACCGCGTCCGCGCCGTCCTCCTCACCCCGAACGACACCATGCTGCTGATCAAGCGCATCCGCCCCGGCATCGACCCGTACTGGGTGATCGTCGGCGGCAAGATCGAACCGACCGACGCCAGCCCCGAGGAGGCCCTGCTGCGCGAGGTCCGCGAGGAGATCGCCGGCGAGGCCCAGATCGTCAGCCTCCTCCACACCATCGAGACCGACGACGAACGCCAGGTCTTCTACCTCGCCACCATCGAGAAGTGGAGCTTCGAGGACCGCACCGGCCCCGAGTTCACCCAGGAAGGCCGAGGCGAGTACCTCCTGGAGGAGGTCCCCCTCACCACCGAGGCGCTCGACGCGATCAGCCTCCTGCCCCAGGAGATCGCCACCGTCCTACGCGGGGCCGTCGAGCGCGGCGTCCTCCTCTCGGCCGGAACACCCTTCCCCGGTTCCGGTCACAGCGAGGCCATCACCCACTGAGGCGCAGATACACCACTGCCGCACGAATCCCCCGGAAGGAAGGAGTCGCGCGGCAGCGAGTTGACGAAAGGGCCGTCCGTCAGACGTTGAAGCCCAGGGCGCGGAGCTGGTCGCGGCCGTCGTCGGTGATCTTGTCGGGGCCCCACGGCGGCATCCAGACCCAGTTGATGCGCAGGTCCTGCACCAGGCCGTCGGTGGCGGTCTTGGCCTGGTCCTCGATGACGTCGGTCAGCGGGCAGGCCGCCGAGGTGAGCGTCATGTCGATGGTGGCCACGTCGGACTCGTCGATGTGGATGCCGTAGATCAGGCCCAGGTTGACGACGTCGATGCCCAGTTCGGGGTCGACGACGTCCATCAGGGCCTCGGTCAGGTCCTCCACGGACACGGTGCCGGCGGTGGTGCCGACGATGACGACGCCGTTCGGCTGCTCCTCCGCAGCGGAGGGGGTTTCGTCACTCATTGTTCTGTCCTCCTCTGCGGGTCAGTCGTTCACGGCGGGGTGCTGGGCGAGCGCCTGGGC
Organism: Kitasatospora sp. NPDC058492; assembly: GCF_042720685.1. NCBI lineage: Bacteria > Bacillati > Actinomycetota > Actinomycetes > Kitasatosporales > Streptomycetaceae > Kitasatospora > Kitasatospora sp. NPDC058492. The sequence goes on along the minus strand of NZ_JBHXMU010000071.1, from coordinate 41,565 downwards.
GGTGGCGTCCTTCCAGGCCATCCAGCTGAGCAGGGCGCACTTGACCCGGGCGGGGTACTTGGAGACGCCGGCGAACGCGACCGCGTCCTCCAGCACCTCCTCGTCGCCCTCGCCCTGGCCCTTGCTCTGCATCAGCTCCAGGAAGGCCTCCTGGACGGTCTGCGCCTCGCCGACGGTCTTGCCCACGACCAGGTCGTTCAGCACCGAGGCGCTGGCCTGGCTGATCGAGCAGCCCTGGGACTCGTACGAGACGTCGGCGACGGTCGAGCCGTCGAGCCGCACCCGCAGGGTGATCTCGTCACCGCAGGTCGGGTTGACGTGGTGCACCTCGGCGTCGCCGTCCCGCAGCCCCTTGCCGTGGGGGTTGCGGTAGTGGTCCAGGATGATGTCCTGGTACATCGAGTCGAGCTTCATGTCCTGCCCAGTCCCGTCAGCCGAAGAAGTTCCGGACGTGGTGCAGGCCGTCGATCAGCGCGTCGACCTCGCCCGGCGTCGAGTACAGGTAGAACGACGCCCGCGTGGTCGCCGGAATTCCGTACCGCAGGCAGACCGGCCGCGCGCAGTGGTGGCCGACGCGCACGGCGATGCCCTGCTCGTCCAGCACCTGGCCCACGTCGTGCGGGTGGATGTCGCCGAGGGTGAAGGAGATCGCGGCGCCGCGGTCGACGGCCGTGCGCGGGCCGATGATCCGCAGGTCCGGGACCTCCAGCAGGCGCTCGACCGCGTACGCGGTGATCGCGTGCTCGTGCGCGGCGATCTTCTCCATGCCGATGTCCGACAGGTAGTCGATGGCCGCACCGAGCCCGACCGCCTGGGCGATCGGCGGGGTGCCGGCCTCGAACTTGTGCGGCGCCGGGGCGTAGGTGGACGAGCCCATGGTGACGGTCTCGATCATCTCGCCGCCGCCGAGGAACGGCGGGAGGTCCTCCAGCAGCTCCTGGCGGCCCCAGAGCACGCCGATGCCGGTCGGGGCGAGCATCTTGTGACCGGTGAAGGCGACGAAGTCGGCTTCCAGCGCCTGGACGTCCAGCACCATGTGCGGGGCGGCCTGCGAGGCATCGATGACGACCAGCGCGCCGACCGACTGGGCCTTGCGGACGATCGTCTCGACCGGGTTGACGGTGCCGAGCAGGTTGGAGACCAGGGTGAAGGAGACCACCTTGGTCTTCTCGGTGATCAGCTCGTCGATGTCGGAGAGGTCGAGCCGGCCCTCGTCGGTGAGCCCGAACCACTTCAGCTTCGCGCCGGTGCGCTGCGACAGCAGCTGCCACGGAACGATGTTGGAGTGGTGCTCCATCTCCGTGATGACGATCTCGGAGTCGGCGTCCACCCGGTACGGCTCGTCGGCCCAACCGAGCATGTTGGCAACGAGGTTGAGCGACTCGGAGGCGTTCTTGGTGAAGATCACCTCGTTGCGGCTGGGCGCGTTGACGAAGGCCGCGACCTTGTCCCGCGCGCCCTCGTAGAGCGCCGTGGCCTCTTCGGCGAGCACGTGCACGCCGCGGTGGACGTTGGCGTTGTGCCGCTCGTAGTAGGCGGTCAGGGCTTCCAGCACCTGGCGCGGCTTCTGCGAGGTGGCCGCGTTGTCCAGGTAGACGAGCGGCTTCTCCTCGTGCAGCACGCGCTGCAGGATGGGGAAGTCCTTGCGGATCGCGTCGGTGTCGAGCAGACCCGTGAACGGATGCGTCACGCGGACGCGCCCCCCTTCACATACGCCTCGTAGCCCTCGTTCTCCAGCTTGTCGGCCAGCTCGGCACCGCCGGACTCGACGATGCGGCCGCCCGCGAAGACGTGGACGTAGTCGGGCTTGATGTACCGCAGGATGCGGGTGTAGTGGGTCACCAGCAGGGTGCCGACCTCGCCGGTCGAGCGGACCCGGTTGATGCCCTCGGAGACGATCCGCAGCGCGTCGACGTCCAGGCCGGAGTCGGTCTCGTCGAGGATCGCGATCTTCGGCTTGAGGAGCTCCAGCTGGAGGATCTCGTGGCGCTTCTTCTCGCCGCCGGAGAAGCCCTCGTTGACGTTGCGCTCGGCGAAGGCCGGGTCCATCTGGAGGGCGGCCATCGCCTCCTTGACCTCCTTCACCCACAGACGCAGCTTGGGGGCCTCGCCGCGGACGGCGGTGGCGGCGGTGCGCAGGAAGTTGCTCACCGAGACGCCGGGGACCTCGACCGGGTACTGCATGGCCAGGAAGACGCCGGCCTTGGCGCGCTCGTCGACGGACATCTCCAGGACGTCCTCGCCGTCCAGCAGCACCGAGCCGCCGGTGACGGTGTACTTGGGGTGGCCGGCGAGCGAGTAGGCCAGGGTGGACTTGCCGGAGCCGTTCGGACCCATGATCGCGTGGGTCTCGCCCTGCTTCACGGTCAGGTCGACGCCCTTGAGGATCTCGCGCGGGCCGTTCTCGGCCTCGACGGAGACGTGCAGGTCGCGGATTTCAAGCGTTGCCATGGGTACTCAGGACTCCTGGTTGACGGAGACGAGCACATCGTCCCCTTCGATCTTTACGGGGTAGACAGCGACCGGCTTGGTGGCGGGCAGGCCGGAGGGCTTGCCGGTGCGCAGGTCGAAGCTGGAGCCGTGCAGCCAGCACTCGATCATGCAGTCCTCGACCTCGCCCTCGGAGAGCGAGACGTTCGCGTGCGAGCAGGTGTCGTTGATCGCGAACACCCCCTCGTCGGTGCGGACGACGGAGACCGGCACGCCGTTGAGGTCCACGCGCTTGGGCACGTCCTCCTGGAGGTCGCTCAGCGCGCAGGCACGGAGGAAGGTCATCTGGATCAGACCGCCGCTTCCAGCTCGGCCTCGATCTTCTCCATCAGCTGGTCCTGGATCTCGGCGACGCCGATCTGCTGGACGAGTTCGGCGAAGAAGCCGCGGACCACCAGGCGGCGGGCCTCGTCGGCCGGGATGCCGCGGGAGCGCAGGTAGAACAGCTGCTCGTCGTCGAAGCGGCCGGTCGCGGAGGCGTGGCCGGCGCCGACGATCTCGCCGGTCTCGATCTCCAGGTTGGGGATCGAGTCGACCCGGGCGCCGTCGGTGAGCACCAGGTTGCGGTTGAGCTCGTAGGTGTCGGTGCCCTCGGCGGCGGCGCGGATCAGCACGTCGCCGACCCAGACGGCGTGGGCGTCCTGGCCCTGCAGCGCGCCCTTGTAGACCACGTTGGAGCGGCAGTGCGGGGTGTCGTGGTCGATGACCAGACGGTGCTCCAGGTGCTGGCCGGCGTCGGCGAAGTAGAGGCCGAACAGCTCGGCCTCGCCGCCGGGCGCGGCGTAGTTGACCCGCGGGTGGATCCGGACGACGTCGCCGCCGAAGGTGACGACCACGGACTTCAGCGAGGCGTCCCGGCCGACCAGCGCGGTCTGCTGGGCGACGTGGACGGCGTTGCGGTCCCAGTCCTGGACGGAGACGAAGGTGAGCTTGGCGCCGTCGCCGACGAGCAGCTCGACGTTGGCGGCCCGGGTGCCGGTACCGGTGTGGTTGATCACCACGACGGCCTCGGCGAACGGCTTGACGTCGACCACCACGTGGGCGAAGCGGGTGCCGCCCTCGCCGTGCACGTCGATCTTGACCGGCTCGGTGAGCACCGCGTCCTGGGGGACGGTGACGACGAGCGCCTGCTCGAAGGCGCTGAACGCCTGCGCGGCGACCCGGTCGACGGGCTTGCCGGCCTTGCCCAGGCGGGCGTCGTCGCGGCCGACGGTCTCGGCGGTGACGCCGTCCGGCAGGCTCAGCTCGACCTTGTCCTCGCCCTTGGCCGCCTCGGCGGCGGTGCCGTCGTGCAAGCCGCCCAGGCGGTGCATCGGGGTGAACCGCCAGTCCTCCTCGCGGCCGGTGGGCACCGGGAAGTCGCCGACCTCGAACGAGGGCTTGACGGCGACCCGGGCGTCGATCGGCTGCTGGACGGTGGCGCGGCCGGTGCCGGGGCCGGCGAGCTGGGCGCCGGCGCCGGCGGTGCCGACCTCGATCGACCCGGCGGTGGTGGAGCCGGTGGTGGTGTTGACGTCAGCCATGGCTGTCGTAGTGCTCTCTTCCTCGAAAAGCTCGAAAAGTCGGTGGGCGGTCAGCGGCTGGACGTCAGCCGACCGCGCCCTCCATCTGCAGCTCGATCAGCCGGTTGAGCTCCAGCGCGTACTCCATCGGCAGCTCGCGCGCGATCGGCTCGACGAAGCCGCGGACGATCATCGCCATCGCCTCGAACTCGGTCATGCCCCGGCTCATCAGGTAGAACAGCTGGTCCTCGCTGACCTTGGAGACCGTCGCCTCGTGGCCCATGGACACGTCGTCCTCGCGGACGTCCACGTACGGGTAGGTGTCCGAGCGGGAGATGGTGTCCACCAGCAGCGCGTCGCACAGCACGTTGGACTTGGCGCCCTTGGAGCCCTCGCCGATCTCGATCAGACCGCGGTAGGAGGTCCGGCCGCCGCCGCGCGCCACCGACTTGGAGACGATGTTGGAGGAGGTGTTCGGCGCCATGTGCACCATCTTGGCGCCGGCGTCCTGGTGCTGGCCCTCGCCCGCGAAGGCGATCGACAGGGTCTCGCCCTTGGCGTGCTCGCCCATCAGGTAGACGGCCGGGTACTTCATGGTGACCTTGGAGCCGATGTTGCCGTCGACCCACTCCATGGTCGCGCCCTCGTACGCCACGGCGCGCTTGGTGACCAGGTTGTAGACGTTGTTCGACCAGTTCTGGATGGTCGTGTAGCGGCAGCGGCCGCCCTTCTTGACGATGATCTCCACGACCGCGGAGTGCAGCGAGTCGGAGGAGTAGATCGGCGCGGTGCAGCCCTCGACGTAGTGGACGTACGCGTCCTCGTCGACGATGATCAGCGTCCGCTCGAACTGGCCCATGTTCTCGGTGTTGATCCGGAAGTAGGCCTGGAGCGGGATGTCGACGTGGACGCCCTTGGGCACGTAGATGAACGAGCCGCCGGACCACACCGCCGTGTTCAGCGCGGCGAACTTGTTGTCGCCGGCCGGGATGACGGTGCCGAAGTACTCCTTGAAGACCTCCGGGTGCTCGCGCAGCGCGGTGTCGGTGTCCAGGAACAGGACGCCCTGCTCCTCCAGGTCCTCACGGATCTGGTGGTAGACGACCTCGGACTCGTACTGGGCGGCGACACCGGCGACCAGGCGCTGCTTCTCGGCCTCCGGGATGCCCAGCCTGTCGTAGGTGGCCTTGATGTCCGCGGGCAGGTCCTCCCAGGACTCGGCCTGCTTCTCGGTGGAGCGGACGAAGTACTTGATGTTGTCGAAGTCGATGCCGGAGAGGTCGGAGCCCCAGGTCGGCATGGGCTTCTTGCCGAACAGCTTCAGGCCCTTGAGACGCAGGTTCAGCATCCACTCGGACTCGTTCTTCTTCGCGGAGATGTCGCGGACGACCTCCTCGCTGAGCCCGCGCTTGGCCGCGGCACCGGCGGTGTCCGGGTCGGCCCAGCCGTACTCGTAGGTGCCCAGGCCCTCGAGCTCGGGGTGCGAAACGGTGTCAGTCATGCGAGCTTCCTAACGCGCGGACGCTGAATCTTCGGTGGACGTACCGGCAGTCGGCACTGCATCGGAGCCGCGGCCCGCGGAACGCCGGGCAGGCGACGATGCGGCACCGGGTGCCGGCACATAGGTGGTGCAGACCCCGTCGCCGTGGGCGATGGTGGCCAGCCGTTGCACGTGGGTGCCCAGCAGCTGCGAGAAGACCTCGGTCTCCGCCTCGCAGAGCTGCGGGAACTGCTCGGCGATGTGCGCGACCGGGCAGTGGTGCTGGCAGAGCTGGGCGCCCGCCGGGGCCTTCGCCACGGCCGGCGGGACCCGCCGCACCGTGGCAGCGTACCCGTCCGCGCTCAGCGCCTGGGCGAGCGCCTCGGTGCGCTCCCCCGCCTCGGCCAGCCGCAGGAGCTCCAGGTACTTCTCGCCCTGCTTGCCGAACCGGGCCCGGGCGAAGGCGGCGACCGCCTCCTCGCCGGCCTTGCCGCCGCCGACCGAGTCGGAGATCCAGCGCAGCGCGTCGGCGGCGAGCTGGTCGTACGCCTGGTAGAAGGCGTCCCGGCCGCCGTCGGTGAGAGCGAAGACCTTGGCCGGACGGCCCCGGCCACGGCTGCCGTAGACCCGCTGCTCGCGGGACTCGACCAGGCCGGCGGCGGCCAGCCCGTCCAGGTGGCGGCGGACGGCGGCGGCGGTGAGGCCGAGCCGGCTCGCCAGGTCGGCGGCGGAGGAGGGGCCGTGGTCGAGGATCGACCGGGCGACCCGGTCCCGGGTGGCGCGGTGGCCCTCCAACAGCACCTCGGCCGCCGTCACGGGCACGTCGCACCCGGGGGCCGACTCGGCCTCCTGGGGCGTGGCGTGCTCGCGCATGTTTTTCACAACACCAGTGTTGCGTAATTACTTCCGACAGGACAAGCCGTGATGCAGGCCTCACTCGTGTCATCTGTCACGCAGGTAAGCCTTACCTGACCTGCGAAAACGATCATCGAGGGCGCCGTCCGGGCCCGGCGTCGGGGCCTCTTACACTCGCCGGTATGCACTCCGAACCCGCGGTGAAGATCGCCGGGCTGGTCAAGCACTACGGCGACAAGCCCGCGGTGGACGGCCTCGACCTCACCATCGCACGCGGCGCGATCACCGCCGTCCTCGGCCCCAACGGCGCCGGCAAGACCACCACCATCGAGACCTGCGAGGGCTACCGCCGCCCCGACGCCGGCACCGTCCGCGTCCTCGGCCTCGACCCGGTCGCCCAGAACGCCGCGCTGCGCCCCCGGATCGGCGTCATGCTCCAATCGGGCGGCGTGTACGCGGGCGCGCGCGCCGTCGAGATGCTGCGCCACACCGCCGCGCTGCACGCCCACCCGCTGGACGTCGATGCGCTGGTCGAGCGGCTCGGCCTCGGCTCCTGCGGCCGCACCGCCTACCGGCGCCTGTCCGGCGGCCAGCAGCAGCGGCTCGCCCTGGCCATGGCCGTGGTCGGCCGCCCCGAACTGGTCTTCCTGGACGAGCCCACCGCCGGCCTCGACCCGCAGGCCCGGCGCGCCACCTGGGAGCTGGTCCGCGACCTGCGCCGGGACGGCGTCACCGTGGTCGTCACCACCCACCACATGGACGAGGCCGAACAGCTCGCCGACCAGGTCGCCGTCATCGACCGCGGCCGGGTGATCACCACCGGCAGCCCCGAGGAGCTGTGCCGCGGCGGCGCCGAGAACGCCCTGCGCTTCGACGGCCCGCCCGGGCTCGACCTCGGCCCGCTGCTCAAGGAACTGCCCGAGGGCGCCACCGCCACCGAGACCACCCCCGGCAGCTACCGCGTCGAGGCACCCGTCGACCCGCAGCTGGTGGCCACCGTCACCGGCTGGTGCGCGGCCTCCGGAGTCCTGCCCGAACGGCTGTCCGTCCAGCGCCGCAGCCTCGAAGACGTCTTCCTCGACCTGACCGGACGGGACCTGCGCTCGTGAGTACCACCACCGACTACTCCCCCAAGCCCGGCGCGGCCCCGGTCGGCCGGATGCTGCTCGCCCAGACCGCCTTCGAGACCAGGATGCTGCTGCGCAACGGCGAGCAGCTGCTGCTCACCGTGGTCATCCCGACCGTGCTGCTGGTGCTGTTCTCGGCCGTGGACATCGTCGCGGTGGACGGCCCCGGCAAGCGGGTCGACTTCCTGGCCCCCGGCCTGCTCGCGCTGGCCGTGATGTCCACCGCCTTCACCGGGCAGGCCATCGCCACCGGCTTCGAGCGCCGCTACGGCGTGCTGAAGCGGCTCGGCGCCAGCCCGCTCCCGCGCTGGGCGCTGCTGACCGCCAAGACCGGCTGCGTCCTGGTCACCGAGGCGCTGCAGGTCGCGCTGCTGTCGGTGATCGCGCTGGCGCTCGGCTGGTCCCCGCAGGGCAACCCGCTGACGGTCGTCGCGCTGCTGGTGCTCGGCACCGCGGCCTTCTCCGGCCTCGGCCTGCTGATGGCCGGCACGCTCAAGGCGGAGGCCACACTGGCCGCCGCCAACCTGGTGTTCATCCTGCTGCTGCTGGCCGGCGGGGTGATCGTGCCGCTGAGCAAGTTCCCCTCGGCCGTGCAGTCGGTGCTGGAGCTGCTGCCGATCTCCGCGCTCTCGGACGGCCTGCGGTCGGTCCTCCAGCACGGCGCCGGGGTGCCCTGGTCCGACCTCGGCATCCTGGCCGGCTGGGCCGTCCTCGGGCTGGCCGCCGCGGCCCGCTTCTTCCGCTGGGAGTAGCCCCCGGCCCCGCACGTGAACCGCCCCGTGCATGAGGCCGCACCGCGTGTGAGGCCGCCCCACACGGGAACCGCCCCACACGGGAGGCCGCCCCACACGGGAACCGCCCCCCGGCCGCTTCGGCCGGGGGGCGGTCTCACGTCACCGACGGAACGTCAGCTCTGGCTGCCGCGACGCTTGCGGGCCAGCAGGACGAGCGCGCCACCGACCAGCAGCACGCCGCCGCCGGCCGCCGCGATCATCGGGGTGGCGTCGTTGCTACCGGTCTGGGCGAGCGCCGGACCACTGGTGGTGGGCGTCGGGACCGGGGTCGCAGTCGGGGTCGGGGTCGCGGTCTTGCTCGCGGTGGGCGAGGCCGACGGGGTCGGGGTCTTGGTGGGCGTCGGCGTGGGAGTCGGCGTCGGAGTCGTGGTCTGCGACGGCGTCGGGGTGGGTGTCGGGGTCGGGGTCTTGGTGGGCGTGGGGGTGGGAGTCGGCGTCGGAGTCGGCGTGTGGCACGGCTCGATCGTCTTGGTCTCGTTGATGTTCCAGCCCTTTTCGTTGGGGGTCTCCGTCGTGTTCACCACGAGGTTCGCCTTGACGGGGGCTGTGTGGTCCTTCACCGGGAAGGTGCCGTGGAACTCCGCGGGGAAGGCCTTGGTGTCCAGGACCTTCTCGCCGTCGATGGTGAGGCTGACGGTGTTCTTCACGTCGGGCTTGGGGCTGTAGTTGATCAGATCGATCACGATCTTGTCGCAGGTCACCGACCAACTCGGCACGTGCGCCGAGGCGTTGGTTGCCAGCGCCAGAGGCAGGAGAATTCCGGCCGCCGCCGTCCCGGCGAGTGCCGCCGCGCCGATCCGCATGTGCCGCTGCTGTCGCGCCATTTACGCTGTTCCCCTCAGAACGGTCTTGCGCAGCAGGCGTGTTGAAGGTTTCGCGGTGGCCCGCTACGACTGTCCGGGGGACTCTACCGGCACTCCCGCACCTCTCCACACCCCGCCGTACGACCGAATTTCGTCTGTTGGTCCGTCGTCTGATGTGTATGACCAGCCCATCACAGCTGCCACCTCGCGGAACGCGGATTCGGCAAACTTGAATGAACTTCGTCACCTGACTGAAATACGTGCGCCCCCGGTGATCAGGTTCAATCACCGAGGGCACAGCACCGGTCGACCGGCGAAACCATCAGGCCTTCTTGGCCGCCCGACGCCGGGTGACGACCACGATCGCGCCACCGGCCGCGAGCACCACCGCGCCGGCGATCGCCAGCGGCACGACGGGCCCGGAGCCGGTGTGCGCGAGGTTGCCGCCCGCGTTCGCCTGGGCGGACGGGCTCGCCGAGGCCGAGGCCGAGGCGGCCGGCACACCCGCCGAGGCGGTGGCCGACGGGCTGGCCGAGGCACCCGCGCTCGGCTTGCCGCTCACCGGGGCGGAGGGCGTGGCCGAGGGGCTCGCCGAGGTCCCGGGGGTGGCCGAGGTGCCGGGCGTCCCGGGCGTGGTGGAGGCCGACGGCGTCCCGCTCGGCACCACCGGCGGCACGGTGGGCGTGGTGGGTGTAGTGGACGGCGTCGGGACGACGACACCGGGCAGGCAGCCGGCGAACGGGTAGTGGTGCGTCTCCGCGCCGCCCTTGCCGGTCAGCGAGGCTGCGATGACCGAGCCGTTGACCGGGCCGCCGCTGCCGAGGTCGAAGGCGGCGTTGGGCGCCAGCACGGTGCCGGCCCAGGCGGCCTTGCTGCTCTTGACCACCTTGGTCGCGGTGGGGAAGTTCCACAGCAGCTTGGCGCGGATCGCCCCGCCGGCCGCGCTCTGCAGCTTGTCGTCCAGGACGAAGGACGCCTTGGCCTCGTCCCACAGGTGGAAGCCGGTGGTCCCGGCGGCCGCCATGTCGTACGAGCCGCCGGTCACGGTGACCACGGTGACGGAGCCGGCCGGCACCTTGAGGAAGACGTCCTTGGCGCCCTGGAGCTTCGCGGCGTCGACGGTGAAGCTGTTGTACTTCGCGTCGCCGCCGGTGAACGTGAGCTTGGCGCCGTCGGCCTGGACGGTGGCGCCGGCGGTCTGCGGCGCGGCGGCCAGCGCGGTGGAGGCGGCGCGCAGCTTGGCGAACTCGGCCTTGAAGTCGATCGGGGAGGCGCCCTGGGCGATGGCGCCCTGGTGGGCCTGGACGACGGCGCCGTCGGCCTTGGAGCCGTAGACGCCGCTGCCCTTCATCACCTGGGTGTTGTGGCCGGTGATGCGGCCGGCGACCACCAGCGCGTTCTTGCCGGGCAGGGCGTCGACCTCGGCGGGGGTCAGCTCCTGGCCGACCGAGAAGCCGCCGGTGAAGTCGGCGTTGCCGCCCACCGCGACGGCGCCCTCGGCGTCGGGGGTGTGGGTGTCGTCGCCCTCGATGAACTCGCCGTAGAGGTTGGCGACCCCGAGGCTGCGGCACTCCTGGCCGGGGTCGGCGGCGTGGGCGGCGGCGGGGGCGATCAGGCCGGCCAGTGCGAGCGAGCCGCCGACTGCGAGCGCGGCGGCGGACGTGGGTATGCGCATGTGCAGGTCTCCGCTTGTGCGGGAGGAGTGGGAGAGGTCCGAAAAAAGGTATGGACCAATCCGCACTCTTTCGGCCTCGCAGGTGATTGGTCAAGACCAATGACCGCCTTGACCGAAGAGTCCGTTTTGCACCCACCCGACCCCGGGTAACCCCCGCGCCCGGGTCACGCTCGCGCCCCGCCCCAAGATCCCCTGTAAGGCCGCCTACGATTGGCCCCGTGCCTAATCCCTTCTCCCTGCTCGCCGACCGCTGGCAGCCGTCCGCCGTGATGGTCCGGCGCGCTGCGTTCGCCGCGCTGGTGATGAGCGTGGTGATCGTCGTCACCGGCGGCGCCGTCCGCCTCACCGCCTCCGGCCTCGGCTGTACGACGTGGCCCCGCTGCACCGCCGACAGCCTGACCCCGACCGCCGAGATGGGCTTCCACGGCGTCGTCGAGTTCACCAACCGGATGCTCACCTACGTACTGAGCGCCGCCGTCGGCTGGGCCATCCTGGCCGCCCGCTGCCACCGCCCCTGGCGGCACAGCATGACCAAGCTCGGCTGGGCGCAGTTCTGGCTGGTGATGAGCAACGCCGTGCTCGGCGGCATCACCGTGCTGACCGGCCTGAACCCCTACACCGTCGCGCTGCACATGATCGCCGCGATGGCGCTGGTCTGGGTTGCCCTGCTGATGTGGGAGCGGTCGAAGGAGGGCGACGGAGCCCCGAAGCTCGCCGTGGCCCGCCCGATCCACCAGCTCTCCTACGTGCTGGTCCTGGCCGTCGGCCTGCTGGTCGCAGCCGGCACCCTGGTCACCGGCGCCGGCCACCACCCGGGCACGCCGAAGGACAACAAGATCGTCCCCCGGATCCCGATCGACTACGACAGGCTGGCCCAGTTCCACGCCGACCTCGCGTTCGTCTCGGTCGGCCTGACCATCGCGATGATCTTCGTCTTCGCCGCCATCAAGGCCCCGCCGGCGGCGAAGGCCCGCACCAGGGAACTGCTGGCGGTCCTGCTCCTCCAGGGCGTCCTCGGCTTCATCCAGTACTTCACCGACGCCCCCGAGCTGATGGTCGGCCTCCACATGCTCGGCGCCACCCTCACCTGGATCGCCGCCCTCCGCATCCCCCTCGCCCTGCGCGTACGCGAGGTAGAAGCGGCCCCCGACCAGCTGCCCGCACAGACCCCACAGGCTGCCACCGTCTGAGCATCGTCGAAGGCCCCCATCCTCGGATGGGGGCCTTCGACGTGTCACAACAACCGCCGCCCGTCATGGCTCCGGACACTCGGCGACGTGTCCCCCCGCCCGCGACGGACACCGAGTGGAGTGGCGTCACGCTCGCACCACCGGGTGGATCGGATCGAGGACCATCACGTCGTGCCGAGCCGCGCCGTCCCACGGGATCGCCGACCCGACGCGCCTGTAGCCCCACGCTCGGTAGGACGCCTGGGCCGCAGTCGCCTCCGGCCGGGTGTTCAGCATCACCCGGGCGCTGTCGATGCCTTCGATGAGGGCGCGATGCATGCGGGTGGCGACGCCCTGGCGGCGCCACCGGGGTCGGACCGCCAGCTCGAAGAGACCGAACGTGCGCTGTCCGTCCTCATACCTGAGATCCTCGGGCACGGGATCGATCAGGGTGTCCCACCATCCGGTGTTCGCCGACAGCGGGTAGCCGTACGCCATCCCGACAACGGTGTCGCCGTCGAAGGCGATGGCCGCCCGGAACCCCCGCCGACGCGCCTGCGGGCGGAACCGGCGAAACGCCCGCCCCACATCGGTCGGCCCCTCGCCGTAGGGGGCTTCCGCGAACGCCTCCGAGAACACCTCCTTCAACCGGCCCTCCAGCTCGACCGCCTGCTCGCCGTCCAACAGCCGAACCGCCACCGTCACACCGTCCTCTGTTTCCGGGCCGAAACCCCGAGCGATCGAAGTTCCTCAACGCAGTCTCGCGCCATCGCCGTATCAACTCGGGCCGCCAACGACGGCAACGGCCCGGCCCCCCTCGAAGGGGGACCGGGCCGTTGCCGTGGGCGCCGAAGTGATCAGCCGCCGAGCTGGATGCCGGCCATCCGCTTCCACTCGTACGGGCCGGTCTTCACCTTGAGGGCCAGCTCGCCCTCGAAGTCGTCGTGCAGGGTCAGCCCGGCCAGTTCGGCGGCGCGGCGGCCGACGGCGTAGCTCGGGGCCACCTGGTCGCCCCAGGCGCCGTCCGCGCCGACCACCACGATCCGGGTGGCCACGGCGCCGACGTACTCGACGACCGCGTCGGCGCCGCCTCCGTGTTGGCGGGCGAAGCTGCTGAGGTGCTTGGCGATGCGCTTGGCGCGGCGCTCGGTACGGGCGTCCGGCGCGGCGGCGGTGGCGGTCTCTGCGCTGCTCATGCCCGCATGCTACCCACCGGTAGTCGGGCTGGCGACGGGAGCACCCTGTGCACCGGGCCACATACTGGAGGCGTGACCTTCTCCGGCTGGCCGGCCGAGGCGCTCGACTTCTACGAGCACCTCGAAGCCGACAATTCCAAGACCTTCTGGCAGGCCCACAAGGAGCAGTACGACGACGACGTGCGGACCCCGATGGAGCTGCTGCTCGCCGAGCTGGAGCCGGAGTTCGGGCCCGGGAAGATCTTCCGCCCCAACCGCGACGTCCGGTTCAGCGCCGACAAGTCTCCGTACAAGACACACATCGGCGCCCACCTGGAGACCGGCGGCTACGTCCAGCTCTCCGCCGACGGCCTGGCCTGCGGCAACGGGATGTACCAGCTCGCCCCCGACCAGTTGGACCGCTACCGCGCCGCCGTCGCCGAGGACGTCAGCGGCGCCGAGCTGGAGCGGGTGATTGCCGCGGTGGAGCAGGACGGCCCCCGGGTGCACGGCCGGGACTCCCTCAAGACCGCTCCGCGCGGCTTCCCCAAGGACCACCCGAGGATCGAGCTGCTGCGCCACAAGGGCCTGGTCGCCTGGCAGGAGTGGGCGCCCGAGAAGTGGCTCGGCACCCGCGGCGCCCACACCCGGATCACCGCCTTCCTGCGCGCCTCCCAGCCGCTCCGGGACTGGCTGGACGACCACGTCGGCCCGTCCGAGCTGCCGGCGCGGTGAGAACGCGAAGAGCCCCGGTCCACCGGACCGGGGCTCTTCGACGTCGGACAGGCCTTACTTCACGAACGGGTCGATCGCGCACACCACGAACAGCAGCGACAGGTAGGTGATCGACCAGTGGAACAGCCGCATCTCCTTCAGCTTCGCGCCCACCACCCCGGCCTTGGCCCGGCCGTACAGCGCGTGCGCCTCGCGCAGCCAGAACCCGCCGAGCAGCACCGCGGTGACGGGGTACAGCCAGCTCATGTGCCCCAGCGGCCACACTGCCAGCGAGGTCGCCACCATCACCCAGGAGTAGGCGACGACCTGCTTGCCGACGGCGACGTTGCCCTTGACCACCGGCAGCATCGGCACGCCGGCCCGCTCGTAGTCCTCGCGCACCTTCATCGAGAGCACCCAGGTGTGCGGCGGCGTCCAGAAGAACACCACCAGGAACAGCGCGACCGCCGCCCAGGACAGCGAGTTGGTGACGGAGGACCAGCCGATCAGCACCGGCATGCAGCCGGCGATGCCGCCCCAGACGATGTTCTGCGAGGTGCGCCGCTTGAGCCCCAGCGTGTAGACGAACACGTAGAACAGCAGCGCGCCGAGCGCCAGTCCGGAGGAGAGCCAGTTGACGCCGAAGCCCAGCAGCAGGGTCGAGACGATCGCGAGGACGATGCCGAACACCAGCGCCTCGCGCGGCGACACCATCCCGGTGACGATCGGCCGGCGCTCGGTGCGGGTCATCACCGCGTCGATGTCGCGGTCGATGTACATGTTGAGGGCGTTGGCGCCGCCCGCCGAGAGGTAGCCGCCGACCACGACCTTCAGCACCAGCAGCATGTTCGGGACGCCCTGTTGGGCGAGGAACATCACCGGCACCGTGCTCATCAGCAGCAGTTCGATGATCCGTGGCTTGGTCAGTGCGACGAAGGCGCCGACACGGGCCCCGATGGGCCGGTGCGCAGGAGTCGCCCCGGTGACCCCGGCGGGACGGGTTTCGACGGCGGTCACTAACACCCCAACTGAAGATGAATCCTCGCAGGCGTCCACAGGAACGAAGGGTCCCAAATCGTCCGCTCTGCGCGTACCACGCCACCTTAGACGCTCCATATATCCCATCCGGCTCCGGGGTCCCCCGGCGAGGCCGATGGCACACCCCCGGGTGAACCGACTGGGTGAAGCCACGAAGCCGTTCCGGCGCGCCGCCGCAACCCGTCCTGACCACCGGGGCGGCAGGGTGCCGTAAAACAGGAGAGTCTGGGACAAAATCAGGCAGGCCGCCCTGGTGGGAATCACCATACGGATTTCCTGGTTGTCCCAGCACGGAGGGTGAGCCCCGGGCCGGACGGTAGGCTCGCACGCAGAAGCGGGATCTACCCTCCGTGACCGGCACCACCCAGCGTCGAGACCACAGCGCCGTGGCCGACCCGGTCCCCTTTCACGGGGTCACTCTTCACAACGGAAGGAGCCCTGAGACAGGGTGAGCACGACGCCGACGAACGCATTCGAGTGGTCCGAACTGGATGAGCGCACGGTTGACACAGCGCGGGTCCTGGCCATGGACGCCGTCCAGAAGGTCGGCAACGGACACCCCGGGACGGCCATGTCGCTGGCCCCCGCGGCGTACCTGATCTTCCAGCGTTTCCTGCGCCACGACCCGACCGACCCCTCGTGGGTCGGCCGCGACCGGTTCGTGCTGTCCCCCGGGCACACGAGCCTGACCCTCTACACCCAGCTGTACCTGTCGGGCTACGGCCTGGAGCTGGACGACCTCAAGGCCTTCCGCGTCGCGGGCAGCCGCACCCCGGGCCACCCGGAGCACGGCCACACCGCGGGCGTGGAGACCACCACCGGCCCGCTCGGCCAGGGCATCGCCAACGCGGTGGGCATGGCGATGGCCGCCCGCTACGAGCGCGGCCTGTTCGACCCGGACGCCGCCGCCGGCGAGTCCCCCTTCGACCACACCATCTGGGCCATCGTCTCGGACGGCGACCTGGAGGAGGGCATCTCCGCCGAGGCCTCCTCGCTGGCCGGCCACCAGAAGCTGGGCAACCTGGTCGCCCTGTACGACGACAACCACATCTCGATCGAGGGCGACACCGAGACCGCCTTCTCCGAGGACGTCCTCAAGCGCTACGAGGCGTACGGCTGGCACGTCCAGCGGGTCGCCCCGAAGGCCAACGGCGACATCGACGTGGCCGTCCTGGCCGACGCGCTGGCCGCGGCCAAGGCCGAGACCACCCGTCCGTCGATCATCGCGATGCACACGATCATCGCCTGGCCGGCCCCGGACGCCCAGAACACCGCCAAGGCGCACGGCTCCGCGCTCGGCGCCGCCGAGATCGCCGCCACCAAGAAGGTCCTGGGCTTCGACCCGGAGAAGACCTTCGAGGTCTCCGACAAGGTGATCGAGCACGCCCGCGAGGTCATCAAGCGCGGCAAGGCCGCCCACGCCGAGTGGGAGCAGTCCCTGGAGGCCTGGCGCGCCGCCGACCCGCAGCGCGCCGCCGAGTTCGACCGCATCCAGGCCGGCGAACTGCCCGAGGGCTGGAAGAAGACCGTCCCGGTCTTCCCGGCCGGCAAGGACGTCGCCACCCGCAAGGCCTCCGGCGAGACCCTCAAGGCGCTCGGCGCGGTCATCCCGGAGCTGTGGGGCGGCTCGGCCGACCTCGCCGAGTCCAACCTCACCACGATCGACGAGGACAGCTCGTTCCTCCCCGAGGGCAACCCGCTGAAGAGCGCCAGCCCGTACGGCCGGACGATCCACTTCGGCATCCGCGAGCACGCCATGGGCTCGACCATGAACGGCATCGCGCTGCACGGCAAGACCCGCGTGTACGGCGGCACCTTCCTGGTCTTCGCCGACTACATGCGCCCGGCCGTGCGCCTGGCCGCGCTGATGAAGCTGCCGGTCACCTACGTCTGGACGCACGACTCGATCGGCCTCGGCGAGGACGGCCCGACCCACCAGCCGGTCGAGCACATGGCCTCGCTGCGCGCCATCCCGGGCCTGTCCATGGTCCGCCCGGCCGACGCCAACGAGACGGCCGTCGCCTGGCGCACCGTGATCGAGCGCCAGACCACCCACCCGGGCCCGGTCGGCCTGGCGCTCACCCGCCAGAACGTCCCGACCTTCGACCGCGAGGTCTTCGGCTCCGCCGAGGGCACCGCGAAGGGCGGCTACATCCTGGCCGAGGCCTCCAGCGGCGACCCGCAGGTGATCCTGCTGGGCACCGGCTCCGAGGTCCAGCTGGCCGTCAAGGCCCGCGAGGTGCTGGAGGCCGAGGGCATCGCCACCCGGGTGGTCTCGGTGCCGTCCTTCGAGTGGTTCCAGGAGCAGGACCAGGCCTACCGTGACAGTGTGCTGCCGCCGTCGGTCAAGGCCCGGGTGTCGGTCGAGGCCGGCATCGGCCAGGGCTGGCGCGAGCTGGTCGGCGACCACGGCCGGATCGTCTCGCTGGAGCACTTCGGCGCCTCCGCCGACTACAAGGTGCTCTTCGAGGAGTTCGGCCTGACCGCCGAGCGCGTGGTGGCCGAGGCCCACAACGCCCTCCGTTCCCTTGAGGCCGTCAACCGCTGACGCCCCCTTGGGCCGGGGGGGCCCCCCCCCCCCGCGGCCCCGGCCCCCCCGCCAGAACCCCAACACCAGAAAAAAAAATAAATTAAAAAAAATAAATAACCCACAGAAAGCCAACACCAACAAAGGCTGGGGGAGT